>NZ_ML112592.1:0-342821 GCF_003703915.1 Salipiger sp. D13 | reverse complement strand
CGTGCGATACGAAATCGGAAGACGGGGGGTAGGTGTCGGACATGTGTGGTTCCTCCTCCACGGAATTCGATGATCAAGGGAAACGCGCGCGGCGAGGGATGGCAATAGGCATTTGGTGGAATGTTTCAGCAAATGCCGCTGAAAATTCGCACATATTCCAGGGCAGCGCGGAGGGGCGACCCTCCGCGCAAGCCCATGTCAGATGGCGAGATATTCCGCCCGCAGCTCGGCGTTCTCGAGCACCTCGGCGGCGCTGCCGTCGAAGACGATGGAGCCCGTGTCGAGGATGATCGCCCGGTCCGCCAGCTGCAGCGCACGCACCGCGTTCTGCTCGACGAGGATGGTGGTCATTCCCTGTTCCTTGATGTGGCGCAGGGTCTTCTCGATCTCGTCGACGATGACCGGCGCCAGCCCCTCGTAGGGCTCGTCGAGCAGCAGCACCTTGATGTCGCGCGCCAGCGCCCGGGCGATGGCCAGCATCTGCTGCTCGCCGCCCGAGAGGGTCACGCCCTCCTGCTTGCGGCGCTCACCGAGGCGCGGGAAAAGATCGTAAAGGCGTTCGATCGACCAGCCGATCGGCGGCGCGATCTGCGCTAGCTGCAGGTTCTCCTCGACCGTGAGGCCGGGGATGATGCAGCGGTCCTCGGGCACGAGCCCGAGCCCCGCCATGGCCGCCTCGTAGGAACTCATCTTGTGCAGCGGCTGGTGGTCGAGCCAGATCTCGCCACGGTTGACCTGCGGGCTGTCCATCCGCGCGATCGAACGCAGGGTCGTGGTCTTGCCCGCGCCGTTGCGCCCCAGAAGAGCGAGGATTTCGCCCTCGTGCACGTTGAAGTTGACACCCTGCACGATGTAGCTCTCGCCGTAGTAGGAGTGCATGTCCCACACCGAGAGAAAGGCCGGGGCGGTTTCCGCCTGGTTGGCGTTGCGGGAAAAATCGGGTCTGACGTTCATGTGATCCGCTCCTTACGCGTGCTCGCCAAGGTAGGCTTCCTGCACCTTGGGGTGGCCCTTGATGTTCTCGGGCGTGTCCTCGACCAGCGGCGTGCCCTGCGCGAGCACGGTGATCCGGTCGGCGAGGCTGAACACGACGTGCATGTCGTGCTCGATGATTGCCATGGTGATGTCGCGCTTGGCCTTGATCTCCCTGAGCAGGTCGATCGTGTTGTTGGTGTCGGCGCGCGCCATGCCGGCGGTGGGCTCGTCGAGCAGCAGCAGCCGCGGCTCCTGGACGAGGCACATCGCCATCTCGAGCCGCCGCTTGTCGCCACGCGACATCGAGGCGGAGTGCATGTTGCGCTTCTCCAGCATGTTGACGTCGGCGAGCATCGCCTCGGCCCGCTCGCGCAGTTCGCGCTCGCTTTCGACGGACTCGATGGCGTGCAGCCGGAAGACCCCGTCGCGACGTGCGAAGAGCGGGATCATCATGTTCTCCATCACCGTCAGGTCGCCGAAGATTTCCGGTGTCTGGAACACGCGGGAAATGCCCATCTGGTTGATCTCGTAGGGCTTGCGGCCCAGCACCGACTGGCCGTCGAACATGACCGAGCCGGTGTCGGGGATGAGCTTGCCGACGAGGCAGTTGAGCAGCGTCGACTTGCCCGCCCCGTTGGGCCCGATGATCGCGTGCACCGAGTTCTCGGCCACCGAGAGGGTCACGTCGGTCAGCGCCTTCAGGCCGCCGAAGCGCTTGTTGACGTCCTTGACTTCGAGAATGCCCATGGCGGTCTCCTTATTCGGCCGGGGGCTGCTGCGAGGCGGCCTGCGCCTCGGCGGCATCCGCATTGCGGTTGCGACGGTTGCTGACGGCGTTGCGGATGCGCTGGCCGCCCTCGACGAGCCCGCCGGGCAGGAAGATCACGATCAGCATGAACAGCAGGCCGAGCGTCAGGTGCCAGCCCTTGCCGACGAAGGGGTGGATGAGCCCGACCACGAGATCCTCGAGCCCGTCGGGCAGGAAGGACACCCAGCCGTGCACCACCTGGTCGTTGATCTTCGAGAAGATGTTCTCGAAGTACTTGATGAAGCCCGCGCCGAGCACCGGTCCGATGAGCGTGCCCGCGCCGCCGAGGATGGTCATCAGCACGACCTCGCCCGAGGCGGTCCACTGCATCCGCTCGGCGCCCGCGAGCGGGTCCATGCAGGCCAGCAGGCCGCCGGCAAGTCCGGCATACATGCCCGAGATCACGAAGGCGGCCAGCGTGTAGGGGCGCGCGTTCAGGCCGGTGTAGTAGAGCCGGTTCTGGTTCGACTTGATCGCCCGCAGCATCATGCCGAAGGGCGAGCGGAAGATGCGGATCGCCACGTAGAACGAGATCAGCATGATGACCGCCGCGATGTAGTAGCCGATGGAGAACTGGAATTCCCACGGGCCCATGGCCACGGTTTCGAAGCTGCGCATCTCGAGCCCGAAGAGGTTGGTGACCGGGATACCGCCGTCGGCCGTGGCGCTGACGCCCAGGATGCGCGGATCGTCGAGGGTGATCTGCAGGCCGGTCTCGCCGTTGGTGATCGGCGTCAGCACCGAGTAGGCGAGGTTGTAGCTCATCTGCGCGAAGGCCAGCGTCAGGATCGAGAAGTAGATCCCCGAGCGGCGCAGGCTGACGTAGCCGATCACCACCGCGAAGAGCCCCGCCATGACCATCGACAGCAGGATCGCCGGGATGACGTTCATGCTCAGAAGCTTGAACATCCACACCGCCGAGTAGGAGCCGACGCCGAGAAACGCGGCGTGGCCGAAGCTGAGGTAGCCGGTCAGGCCGAACAGGATGTTGAAGCCGATGGCCAGGATCCCGAAGATCACGAAGCGCTGCATCAGGTCCGGGTAGCCCGCGTTGAACTGCGCCAGCCCGCTGTCGGTGGGAAAGGGGTTCAGGATGAACGGTGCGAAGAGCGCGAGCACCGCCACGACCGCGAAGAGGGTTAGGTCTCTTTTACCGAGTCCGAGCATGGATCAGTCCTCCATCACGCCCTTGCGGCCCATCAGGCCACGGGGACGCGTCAGCAGAATTACGATGGCCACGAGGTAGATGATGATCTGGTCGATGCCGGGAAGGATCGACTTGATCTCGTTCATCGAGGCGAAGCTTTCGAGAATGCCGAGCAGGAAGCCGGCAAGCACGGCGCCGGGCAGGGAGCCCATGCCGCCGACGACCACCACCACGAAGGAGAGCACGAGGAAATCCATGCCCATGTGGTAGTTCGGCGAGTTGATCGGCGCGTACATCACCCCCGCGAGCCCGGCCACCGCGGCGGCGAGGCCGAACATGATGGTGAAGCGGCGGTCGATGTTGATGCCCAGCAGACCCACGGTCTCGCGGTCGGCCATGCCGGCGCGTACCACCATGCCGAAGGTGGTGAACTGCAGGAAGGCGAAGACCGCGCCGATGATGAGGGCGGCAAAGGCGAAATACACGAGCCGCCAGTAGGGATAGATGATGGCGTTGGGATCGAAGCCCAGCAGCACGCCGAAGTCGAAGGAGCCGGTGAAGGCATCGGGCGCCGGCGTCGGGATCGGGTTGGCGCCGTAGACCTGCTTGATGATCTCCTGCAGCACGATGGCAAGGCCGAAGGTCACGAGGATCTGGTCGGCGTGCGGGCGGCGGTAGAAGTGCTTGATCAGGCCGCGCTCCATGATGACGCCGATGGCGATCATCACCGGGATCGAGAACAGGATTGCCAGCGGCACCGACCAGTCGATGATCGCCGCGCCGGCGCTCTCTCCGAAGAGATCCTGCACGTAGGGCACGTCGACCTTCAGCGGGTTGCCGAGAAAGTCGGTGCGGGTCTCGTCGACCACCTGGTGCGACAGGTTGAGCAGCCGGTTGAGGGTGACGGCGCAGAAGGCGCCGATCATGAACAGGGCGCCATGGGCGAAGTTCACCACCCCCAGCGTGCCGAAGATGAGCGTGAGCCCGAGCGCGATGAGCGCATAGGCCGAGCCCTTGTCGAGCCCGTTCAGGATTTGAAGGATGATTGCGTCCATGAGCCGAAGCCTTCGAGGTCAAAGGAGGGGCGGGCGTTCCCGGCGCATGGGGCCGGGAACGCTGCGATGACGGGCGGCGCGGGTCGCGCGCCGCCTATGCCCTGAAGATCAGGCGCCCGGGTTGCAGGAGCCGAGCGAGCCGCCCGCGAACATCGGGTGGTCGGGCTCGTACCAGACCTGGCTGACCGGGGTGACCTCGACCACCTCGAGAAGGTCGAACTCGGAGGTCGGGTTCTCCTTGCCGCGCACGACCAGCACGTCCTTGAAGCACTGGTGGTCGGCGGAACGGTAAAGCGTCTGGCCGTTGCCGAGACCGTCGAAGAGGTAGCCCTTGTTGGCCGGCGAGGAGATGCCCGGAAGCGAGCTGTCGCCGCCCTCGAGCGCCTCGACCACGGCGCAGGGATCGAAGGAGCCCGCGCGCTGCACGGCGTCCGCGTAGAGCAGGGTCTGCACGTAGCAGGTGTGCGCGGCCTGGCTCGGCGGGAAGCCGTACTTGGTGCCGAAGGACTTCACGAAGGCCTTCGAGCCCTCGTCGGACAGCGACCAGTGCCAGTTGGTCGAGCCGAGGATGCCCTTGATGTTCTCGCCCGCGCCGCGTGCCATCAGGCGCGAGAAGAGCGGCACCACGATTTCGAAGTTCCTGCCGTTCACCTGCTTCTCGCGAAGACCGAACTGCACGGCGTTGGTGAGCGAGTTCACCATGTTGCCGCCGTAGTGGTTCAGGATCAGCACGTCGGCGCCCGAGTTCAGCACCGGCGCGATGTAGGACGAGAAGTCGGTCTGGGCGAGCGGGGTCTTGACGGTCTCGACCGTCTCCCAGCCAAGCGCCTCGGTGGCGGCCTTGATCGACTCTTCCTGCGTCCAGCCCCAGGTGTAGTCGGCGGTCAGGTGGTAGGCCTTGCGGTCCTCGCCGTATTGCTTGGCGAGCACCGGTGCCAGCGCCGCGCCGGACATGTAGGCATCGAAGAAGTGGCGGAAGCCGTTGGCCTTCTTGTCCTTGCCGGTGGTGTCGTTCGAGTGGGTGAGGCCGGCCATGAAGATGACGCCCGCCTCCTGGCAGAGGCCTTGCACCGCGACCGCGACGCCCGAGGACGAGCCGCCGGTGATCATCACCGCACCGTCCTTCTCGATCATCGACTTGGCCGAGGCCCGTGCCGCGTCGGACTTGGTCTGGGTGTCGCCGGTGACGTATTCGACCTTCTTGCCGAGGATGCCGTTGCCCTCAAGCGCCTTCGACGAGAAGGTGTTCAGCATGCCGCCGTCGCCACCGCCATTAAGATGCTCGACGGCCAGCTCGTAGGCGCGCAGCTCGTCGGCGCCCTCGTCGGCGTAGGGGCCGGTCTGCGGAACGTTGAAGCCCAGGGTCACCGAGCCGCCGGTGGGCTCGTTGGTGAAGGCCCGTGCAGACGAGGCGGTGAAGATCGTCGGCAGCGCCAGGCCGGCGCCGGTGATCGCACCGGTGCGCAGCAGCCCACGGCGAGACAGTGTCGTCTTGGACATGAAATTCCTCCCATTTTGTAAAGATGTGCAGGCGGGCTCCTCTTCCCTCCGGCACGCGCACAGCGATGTGCAAAATCAGTATTTGCGGGGATTGAAAATCGCGCAACAACTGCCTTTGTTGGAACAATCTTTTTGTCAACGAATGAACAGTATGCCATAGTCTTCTGTAAACATTTTTATGTTGCGCCGCAGAAAGGCGTTGAAAGGACTTGATAAGCGACCATGGCCCGCGACACGCTCACAGGCTCGCGCATCCGCGAACGGCGCATCATCCTTGGACTGAAGCAGGCCGAGCTTGCGCGTCGTGCGGAAATCTCGGCGTCCTATCTCAACCTTATCGAGCATAACCGGCGCAGAATCGGCGGAAAGTTGCTGCTCGACATCGCCGAGATCCTCGGGGTCGAGCCGGCGGTCCTGACCGAGGGGGCCGAGGCCACGCTGATCGCGACGCTGCGCGAGGCGGCGTTGCGCGACGGCGAGACCGGGGCCGAGCTCGACCGCCTCGACGAGTTCGCCGGGCGCTTTCCCGGCTGGGCCCGGCTGCTCGCCGACGCCCGCAATCGCATCGACACGCTCGAACGGTCGGTCGAGACGCTGACCGACCGGCTGGCGCATGACCCGCATCTCGCCGATGCCTTGCACGAGATGCTGTCGACGGTGACGGCGATCCGCTCGACCGCCTCGATCCTCGCCGAGCCGGGCGACATCGATCCGGACTGGCAGCGCCGCTTCCACCGCAACATCTACGAGGACAGCGCGCGGCTTGCAGAGAGCAGCCGCAGCCTTGCCTCCTATCTCGAGGCCGAGGGCAAGGCCGCCGCCGAGCGCGGCACGCCGCAGGAGGAACTCGAAGCGCTGTTCGAGGCCGCCGAGTATCACATCGCGCCGCTCGATGCTGGCGCCGCGCCCGAAGCGGTGGCGGGCGACATGGGCGCAGAGCTCTCGCCGACCGCGCAGGCGCTGTTGCGCCGGGCGTTCCAGCGCTACGCGGCGGATGCGGCGGCGATGCCGCTCGATCGTGTCATGGAGGCGGTCGTGGTCACCGGAACCGACCCGCTGGCGCTGGCGCAGCGCTTCGGCACCGATCCGGCGCGGGCGATGCGGCGGCTGGCGACGCTGCCGGCCAACGCGCCCTGCGGCCCCGTGGGCCTGGCGATCTGCGATGCCTCGGGCGTTTTCACCTTTCGCCGGCCGCTGCCCGATTTCCCGATCCCGCGCTTCGGCGCCGATTGCCCGCTCTGGCCGCTCTTCGCCGCGCTGTCGCGTCCGATGTCGGTGCTCAGCCGCACCCTGCGCGCCGCCGGGCGCCAGAGCGGCGCGGTCACCGCCATCGCCTTTGCCCAGCCGGCCGGCCCGCCCGAGCTCAACCGCGAGCCGGTGTTCGAGGCGCACATGATGATCGCCCCGGCGCCGGCCCGCGCGGCGGACGGGGCCGAAGAGGTCGGCGTGACCTGCCGGATCTGTCCGCGCGTCTCCTGTCCGGCACGGCGCGAGCCCTCGCTGCTCGCCTCCGATCCGATCTGATCGGATCTGATCTTTTTTGACACCTGCGATCACATTCGCGATAAGTTTTTTACAGGGGAGACAATCCGCGGTTCGGGTGCTGAGGAGGCCGGGACAGGGGGAAAGGGTGCATATGTCGAAACGAGTGATGCTGATCGAGGACGAGCCCAACATCATCGAGGCGATCAGCTTCATCCTTTCGCGCGAGGGGCTGTCGGTGGACACGCATTCCGACGGCACCACCGCCAACGACAAGCTGCGCGCTAGCCCGCCGGACCTGCTGATCCTTGATGTCATGCTGCCGGGCAAGAGCGGCTACGATATCCTGCGAGAGTTGCGCGAAGAGGCGGATACCGCGGAGCTGCCGGTGCTCATGCTCACGGCGCGCGGCCAGTCGCGCGACCGCGAGATGGCCGAGCGGGCAGGGGTGTCGGCCTTCATGACCAAGCCCTTCTCGAACGCCGAGATGCTCGAGCAGGTGCGCGCGCTGATGGCCGAGACCTCATGACCGAGAGCGGGCCGCCGCGACGGGGCAAGCCCCCGGTGTTTCTCGAACGGCAATCCTACCGTCGCCGCCGGGTGATCGACGCGGCCCGCGTGCTGCCCTTCATCGGGCTGCTGCTCTGGCTGATCCCGCTGCTCTGGCGCGAGGAGGGCACGGCCGCGGTGCGCTCGTCGAGCGCCATCGTCTACCTGTTCGGCGTCTGGGCGCTTCTGGTGCTGGGCGCGGGCGTCCTGTCGTGGCGGCTGACGGCGCAGGCGCGCGAGGCCGACACGGGCGAGTCCGAGAGGGCCGAGCCCGGGCCCCGCCGGGCGGAGGCGCCCTGACCATGCTCAATACGCTGGTCGCCGTCTGCAGCGCCTACGCGGTGTTTCTCTTCGCCATCGCCTTCGTGGCCGAGCGGGCGGCCATTCGCGGACAGGCGAGCTGGCTGCGCTCGCCCATGGTCTACACGCTGTCGCTGTCGATCTACTGCACTGCGTGGACCTTCTACGGCGCCGTGGGCTCGGCGGTGCGGTCGGGGTTCGAATACCTGACGATCTACCTCGGGCCGTCGCTGGTGCTCATCGGCTGGTGGTGGATCCTGCGCCGGCTCGTGCGTATCGGGCGCAGCCAGCGTATCACCTCGGTCGCCGACCTGATCTCGTCCCGTTACGGCAAGTCGAACCTGCTGGCGGTCGGGGTCACGATCCTCGCGGTGGTCGGCACCACGCCGTACATCGCGCTGCAGCTCCAGTCGGTCACCCTGAGCTTCGAGGTCTTCGGCGTGGGCGACATGGCCACCGGCGAAGAGAGCGGCCACACCGCGCTCTGGGTCGCCGCCGGTCTCGCGCTCTTCACGGTGATCTTCGGCACCCGCAACCTCGACGCCAACGAACGCCACAACGGCGTGGTCATGGCCATCGCCGTCGAGGCCGTGGTGAAACTCGCGGCGCTGCTCGCCGTCGGGGTCTTCGTGGTCTGGGGGCTCTCGGGCGGGGTCTCGGGCACGCTCGACCGGATCGACGCCTCGCCTCTGGGGCACTGGGAGATCAACGGCGGGCGCTGGGCGGGGCTGATGATGCTCTCGGCGGCGGCTTTCCTGTGCCTGCCGCGCATCTTCCAGGTGCTCGTGGTCGAGAACGACAACGAGACCCACCTGCGCACCGCAAGTTGGGCCTTTCCGCTCTACCTCGGCTTGATGAGCCTCTTCGTGGTGCCGATCGCCGTCGCGGGGCTCGACATGCTGCCAGAAGGGTCGAACCCCGACCTCTTCGTGCTGACCCTGCCGCTGAGCGAGGGCCGCGACGGGCTGGCGGTGCTGTCGTTCCTCGGCGGCTTCAGCTCGGCCACCTCCATGGTCATCGTCGCCGCCATCGCGCTGTCGACGATGGTCTCGAACCACGTGGTCATGCCGCTGTGGCTGCGCTTCGCGGCGGGCGGCGCCAAGGTCTCGGGGGACGTCCGGCACGTGGTTTTGCTGTCGCGGCGGCTGTCGATCATCGCCGTGGTGATGCTGGGGTATCTCTACTACCGGCTGTCGGGCGGCGGCGCGGCGCTGGCCTCGATCGGGCTCATCAGCTTCGCGGGCGTCGCGCAGGTGCTGCCCGCCATGCTCGGCGGCATCTTCTGGCGCGGCGCGTCGCGGCTGGGGGCGCTCACCGGGCTCACGCTCGGCTTCGGATGCTGGGGCTACACGGTTTTCCTGCCGAGCTTCGGCTCCGGTGTCTTCCTGCCCGATGCGTGGCTCGTGGCGGGGCCCTTCGGGCTCTCGTGGCTGCGGCCGCAGGCGCTGTTCGGGATCGAGGGGATGGACCCGCTGCTGCACGCGGTCTTCTGGTCTCTGACGCTCAACACGGCGGGCTTCGTGCTGGCCTCGCTCGCGAGCTTCCCCGGGCCGCTTGAGCGGCTGCAGGGGGCGCAGTTCGTCAACGTCTTCGACCATTCCAACGCGCCGCGCAGCTGGACCGGCCGGGTGGCCGAGACCGAGGACCTGATGGTCATGGCGCAGCGCATCCTCGGGGCGCGCGACGCCCGGCAGCTCTTCGAGCGCGAGGCGCAGCGGCAGGGGATGCCCGGTGCGCTGCCGGCGCCGACGCCGGACTTCCTCGAGACGCTGGAACGCGAGCTCGCGGGCTCGGTCGGCGCGGCCACGGCGCACGCGATGGTCGGGCAGATCGTCGGCGGCATGTCGGTCTCGGTCGAGGACCTGATGGCGGTGGCCGACGAGACCGCGCAGCTCATGGAATACTCTGCCCGGCTCGAAGCGCAGTCGCAGGAGCTGGCGCGCACCGCCGCGCAGCTGCGCGAGGCGAACTCGAAGCTCACGCGGCTGTCGGTGCAGAAGGATGCCTTTCTCAGCCAGATCAGCCACGAGTTGCGCACCCCGATGACCTCGATCCGGGCGTTCTCCGAGATCCTGCGCGACACCGAGGGACTGGGCCCCGAGGAGCAGAGCAAGTATGCCTCGATCATCCACGACGAGGCGATCCGTCTGACCCGGCTGCTCGACGATCTGCTCGATCTGTCCGTCCTCGAGAACGGGCAGGTGAACCTGAACCTGCGCGAGGGGCTGCTGTCGGATGTGCTCGACCGGGCGGTGGCGGCCGCCGCCGCCGACGAACATGGCGCGCGGCTGCGCATCAACCGCGACCCGGCGGCCGAGCAGGTCTGGCTGAACACCGACATCGACCGGCTCAGCCAGGTGTTCATCAACCTCGTGGCCAACGCGCGTAAATACTGCGATGCCGCCGAGCCGCGGCTCGAGATCCGGGTGCGCACCGGCGACCGCGTGGTGATCGACTTCATCGACAACGGCTCGGGCATATCGACCGAGGCGCAGGACGTGATCTTCGAGAAGTTCAGCCGCGTGAGCGACCAGAAGGCTGGGGGCGCGGGGCTCGGGCTGGCGATCTGCCGGCAGATCATGGCGCGTCTCGGTGGCGAGATCGGATACCTTCCGGCACAGGGCGGCGCGGCCTTCCGTGTGGTGCTGCCGGCCGATATCGCGATGGCCGCGCAGTAGGGGCCGCAACGCGGAATGCCGCGCCGGGCTAAAGCCCTTGGTAACCTTATTCACCCATACCCTTGAGGGAGTCCGCCGGAAAACAGGCCAGGAAGGCGATGGGTGATCCCGCAAGACAGACCGATGTTCTGGGCCGAAAGGCCAGCGCGGCGCGCCGGGCCTTCGAGGCGCGCGCGATGTCGCCGGCCAAGGCCCTGCGCCGCGCGTTGTCTCGCAGTGCCGATGTGCTGTGGGATCTTGCGCTCGTCACCCATGGCGTGGGTCAGGAGATCGCGGATCAGGATCAGGTGGTCGAGATGCTGCCCCCGCGCGGGCTCCTGCTGCTGCTCGACGGTCCCGGCGGGGCGCTGGGGCTCGCCATGGTCGATCGCGAGATCCTCACCGGCCTGACCGAGGTGCAGACGATCCTGCAGGTCACCCAGATGCCTGTCGAGGATCGCGCGCTCACACCGACAGATGCGGCGATGGTGTCACCGTTGCTCGACGGCACGCTCGAGCGGTTCGAGCGCTACCTCGACGGGCATCCGCTGCACGCCCAGCTGGCAGGCTACCGCTTCGGCGCGATGCTCGAAGACCCGCGCGCCGCCGGTCTGCTGCTCGACGCCGCAAGCTACCGGGTCTTCTCGGTCTCGGTGGATCTCGCGCTGGGCCGGCGCAAGGGCGACATGATGATCGTCCTGCCCGAGCGGCCCGAGGCGGAAGATCCCCTTGCGGCGACCGAGGCGGGCGAGGGGGCCGAGGGGCCGCACGAGAAGACGATGACCCTGCTGCCGGTGCGGATGGAGGCCGTGCTTTCACGTGTGACACTGCCGTTGAGCGTGGCGCAGCGGCTCAGGCCGGGCGACCTTGTGCCGCTTTCCCCCGATGCGCTCGACACGGTCGAGTTCGTCTCGGGCTCCGAGGTGCCCATCGCCGGCGGCCGGCTTGGCCAGATGAACGGGATGCGGGCGGTGCGGCTGAGATGGCCCGAGGGCGCGGCTGATCGCGACCGGCCGGAGCCTGGCGCCATGATCGAACGGGAGGCAACGGTCGCTGCCCTTTCCGAAGCTCCGCAAGCGCCGCCGCAGGGGGGAGATTCGGCACCGCCTGAGCCGGTGCCGGCAGCCTCCGACCTTGCCGAAGATCTGCCGGACCTGCCGCCGATGGAATTCGACACCGGCGATTTCGGCTTCGGCGACATGTCGCCGGCCGCCACGCCGGAGGCGGATCAGCCAAGCGACCTCATGGGCGACTTCGACTTTGCAGCCGCCCCGCTCGATATCGGCAAGTCCTGACCCGCGGGGTCAGGACTTCTGCGCGGCCAGCGATTCGAGGCTGGGGCGGAGACCGTCGAGCTGGTAGCCCGCCTTGGAGGTGGTCGCGAGGATCTCGTCGACGGGCATCTCGCCGGCCTTTCCCATGGCCCAGACGATCGAGCTGCGGGTGCCCGAGCGGCAGTAGGCCAGCACCGGTCCATCGGCGCCGGCAATCTGCTCGGCCTGCTCCTGCACCTGGTCCAGCGTGAGCCCTTCGTTGGTCACCGGAATGTAGACGAAATTCATGCCTGCCGCCCGGACGGCCTCTTCGAGCGCGGCGCTTTGCAGCGGCGGCTCGACCTCGTCGTCGGGGCGGTTGCAGATGACAAGCGAAATGCCCGCCTCAGCGAGGGCGGGCACTTCGTCGACCGCGATTTGCGGGGATACGGAGTATCCGGGAGTGAGATTGATCATAGCCATGCGGCAAGATCACTCGGCAGGCACCACTTTGTCCAGACGTGCTCTTACGAAAGGCGCGAGCGCCATGCCGGTCAGCATCGCAGCGATGAAAACGTAGAGCGACGGCCCGCCGTAGCTCAGCGCCGCGATCGAGGGCCCGGGGCAGATGCCGGCCAGGCCCCAGCCCGCGCCGAACATCAGCGAGCCCACCACGAGGCGGCCGTCGATTCGGGTCGACGGCGGGGGCGGCAGGTCGGAGCCCAGCACCGACAGCGTACGCCGCCGGGCGATCTGCCAGGCGATGAACATGGGGATCATGGCGCCGCCCATGACGAAGGCGAGCGTCGGGTCCCACGCGCCGAAGACGTCGAGCCAGCCCTGCACCTTGGTGGTGTCGGTCATGCCCGAGACGAAAAGGCCGGCCCCGAAGAGGCCACCGGCGATGAACGAGAAGATCAGGCGCCCCATATCAGATGACTCCCAGCATGTGACGGAAGACGATCACGCCGACACCGCCGGCGAGGATGTAGATCACCGTGGCGACGATGCCGCGCGGCGAGAGCCGCGAGATGCCGCAGACGCCATGCCCCGAGGTGCAGCCGTTGGCGATGCGGGTGCCGAGGCCCACGAGCAGGCCGGCGGCGACCAGCACCACGAGGTTGTCGGTGATGTGCGTGTTCACCTCTCGGTAGAACGGGTAGAGGATGATCGGCAGCAGAACGACGCCGGCCAGAAAGACCAGCTTCTCCCATTTGCTGCGCCCGGCCGAGCCGTCCACCAGCGAGCCGATGATGCCGGAAGCGCCCATGATCCGCCCGTTGAAGAGCAGGAACACGGCGCCGCCGGTGCCGATCAGCAAGCCGCCGATCAGGCCCCAGATCCAGTCGATTTGCATGTTGCGCGTTTCCCTTGGTCGTATGTCTTCGAAGAAAGCTGCGCCCCCGGTTCGCGGCGGGGGCGCAGGTCCGTGAGTGATCTCAGAGCTTGTTCACCGGCACCTTGAGGAAGACGTCGCCCTTCTCGTCGGGCGGCGGCATCCGGCCGGCGCGCATGTTCACCTGCAGCGACGGGATGATGAGCTTGGGCATCGCCAGCGTCGCGTCGCGGCTGTCGCGCATGTGCACGAAGTCGTCCTTGGACTTGCCCGCGCCGACGTGGATGTTGGCGGCCTTCTGCTCGCCAACCGTGGTTTCCCAGGCGTATTCGTCGCGGCCCGGCGCCTTGTAGTCGTGTCCCACGAAGATCCGGGTCTCGTCCGGCAGGGCGAGGATCTTCTGGATCGAGTTGTAGAGCGTCTCGGACGAGCCGCCGGGGAAGTCGCAGCGCGCGGTGCCGAAGTCGGGCATGAACAGCGTGTCTCCGACAAAGGCCGCGTCGCCGATCACGTAGGTCAGGCAGGCGGGCGTATGGCCGGGCGTGTGCAGCACGTCACCGCGCAGCTGGCCGATATGGAAGCTGTCGCCTTCGCGGAACAGCTGGTCGAACTGCGAGCCGTCGCGCTGGAACTCGGTCCCCTCGTTGAAGACCTTGCCGAAGGTGTCCTGCACGATCTGGATGCGATCACCGATGCCGATCTTGCCGCCGAGCTGCTCCTGGATGTAGGGGGCGGCGCTCAGGTGGTCGGCGTGGACGTGGCTTTCGAGCAGCCATTCGACCTTGTAGCCCTTCTCCTTCACGAAGGCGATCACGGCGTCGGCGGAGCGGGTATCGGTGCGGCCCGAGGAATAGTCGAAATCGAGCACGGAATCGACGATCGCGCAGGCCGACCCCTCGGGGTCGCGCACGACGTAGGAGATCGTATTGGTGGCGTCGTCGAAGAATGCGGTAACTTCAGGTGACATCATGGCGGGTCCTCCGTTTCGTAAGTCATATGGCTTTATTGGAATGTGTTTTCAAGAGCCGATTGCGGATTGACCTGAATCATTGCGGAGATCTGCCGCCCGTTTCATCGTGAGGCCCGGAAAACAGCGTGGCAGGACAGATCATGTCGCATGAAACTCACAGAAGGATGCTATTGAAGAGACTCGGAGAGCTCGGCGCACGGCTCGAGGGAATCGAGGAGTCTCTGGAAGCGCCGGCTCCCAAGGACTGGGAGGAAAGCGCGGTCGAGCGCGAGGGTGACGAGGTGCTCGAAAGCCTCGGCAGCAGCGGGCAGGCCGAAATCGCCCGGATCCGCGCGGCCCTGCGTCGCATGGACGAGGGAGAATACGGATACTGCCAGAGCTGCGGAGAGCCGATCGCCGAGGCCCGGCTCGACGTGCTGCCCGACACGCCCTTCTGCGCGACCTGCGCCGGAGGTCGGAAACGCCAGCCTGCCTAGGCGCGGGCGATCCACGAAGAGCTACGGAGAGGAGGACCAACCCATGATCGAAGCCCTGAAGAAGAAGATCGTCGAACTGGAAGATGAAATCGGACAGGCCGAGGTCTCGGCGGATGCCGATGTGCGCAAGGAGCTTCTAGAGGATCTCGAGCGCCACATCGAGGAACTCGAGGCGCGCGGCGGCAAGGCGCCCGGTTCGGCGCTGCGGCTGGTCCGGCCGGATCACGACAGCGAGGTCGAAGACCAGTTCGACAACATGCCGATCTGAGCCCAGGGTCCGGCCCGCGCGGCCGATCGCTTGCGCTCGACCGTCGATTGCCCTCTAATGCCCCGTCATCGCGCGGAAAAGCGCGGCAACGGGCCGGTCGCACATGCGCCCGGCGGACGGGGACGGGCATATGCCAGAGGCGCAGGACACGGTCGGGTATTCCTATCGGGACGGCATCGTCCGGATCGCGGTCGACCATCCTCCGGTGAATGCGCTTGCGCGTCCGGTGCGTGAGGGGCTGCATGCCGCGCTGGACCGGGCGGCGGCGGAAGACGGCGCGCAGGCCGTCCTGCTGGTCGGGACGGCCCGCGGCTTTCCCGCCGGCGAGGATCTGGCCGAGCTTGACGCACCGCTCTCCGGACCTTCGGTGGCCGATCTCTGCGCACGGATCGAGGCCTTCGGGATTCCCGTCATCGCGGCGCTGCACGGCACCGTCATGGGCGGCGGTCTCGAGCTGGCGCTGGCGGCGCATTACCGCATCGCGCTGACCTCGACCCGGGTCGGCCTGCCGCAGGTCAGGCTCGGCCTTGTCCCCGGTGCGGGTGCGACCCAGCGGGTGCCACGGATGATCGGCGCCCGGGCCGCGCTCGAGATGATGCTTGGCGGCGGCGCCTACCCGGTTGACCGCGCCCCGGCGCGCGGACTTGTCGACGTGCTGGCAGACGTCGACCTGAACGCGGCGGCCGAAGGCTACATTCGCGAGCTTCTCGCGTCCGGCAACGGGCCGCGGCGGACGTCCGAACTCCGCGACGGCTTTGCCGATCCCGGCGCCTACCAGCAGGACATTGCCCGTTTCCGCGAGGCGCTCGCGAACCGTCCCGAAATCGCTCCGCGCGAGATCCTGGCCGCCGTCGAGGCGGCCATGCTGCTGCCATTCGAGGCCGGGCTGGCGTTGGAGCGCGACGCCTTCGAGACCTGTCTCGGGTCCGAACAGTCCCGTGCCCTGCGCGCGGGCTTTCGCGCCGAACACGCGGCGCAGGGGCTCGGGCTTCCGGCCGGCACGGCGTTGCCCGACCTGTCCTGCATCGCCGTCCTGGGCGGAGGGGGGCTCGCGGCGCAGCTTGCGTTTGCCCTGCTCAGGGCCGGGGTCCGGGTGCAATGGGGCACGCAGGATCCCGACCAGCTGCGGGCCGGCGTGCCGAAACTCCGCGATGCCTTCGAGGCCGGTGTCGTGCGCGGCGCTCTGACCGAGGACGAGGCCGAGGAATGCATGGCGCTGCTTCGCGTCGGTGACGGCGCCGCGATGACCGATGGCGCGCAGATGATCCTGCACGCTGCGCCGGGGCAGTGGAACGTGCCGGTGCCGGAAGGAGCGGTGCGGGCCATCGCCTTCGCGGGCGAGGTCGAGGGGCTGGGCCTGCGCTTCGCGCCGCCGGTCCATGCCACGCGCCTGCTCGAGGTGATCGCGGGCCCCTCCGTCACGGCCGGAGAGCTTGCCGCGTCCCGCGCGCTCGCGCGACGGCTGGGCCGGATCGCGGTGCGTGTCTCTTCCTCTGGCGAGAGCGCCGCGGCGCGCCTTGTGGCAGTCTGCCAGCGCGCGGCGGATGCGCTCGTGGACCTCGGGCAGGATCCCTACGACCTCGACCGCGCCCTCCGCGACTGGGGCTGGACGCGCCCGCCCTTCGTCGCGCGCGACCTGGCCGGGCTCGCGGGCCATGCGCAGGCACCCCGCGCGGACGGCGCAATGAACTGGTCTCGGCTGCTGCGCGACGCGGGCCGCTCGGGCCGCGCGGCGGGGCAGGGGGTCTATGACTGGCAGAGCGGCTCACCGCGCGAGGATGACGAGGTCGCGGCGCTGATCGACAGTGCCCGGCCCCGGTCGGCGCCGCTCCCGCCCGAGACCATCCGCGGGGGCCTGTTCGGCGCCATGGCGAACGCGGGCGCGCGGATGCTCTCCGAGGGGATGCTCTCGACACCTTCGGAGGTCGATCTCGTCGCGGTGCAGGCGCTCGACCTGCCGCGCTGGCGCGGTGGTCCGATGCATCTCGCCGGGGTCGAGGGGCTGCTGCGGCTGCGGCGCACGATGGAGACGTTCGACCACCCGGACCGCACGCTCTGGACACCCGAGTCCGTCTTCGCCGATCTCATCAAGAACGGCCGCAATTTCGATGCGCTGAACGGCTGACGACCGCCGGCCCGGCACGCGCGCGCCCGGCGACGGAAACCTCAGCCGAGGAAGATCCCCAGGATCACCATCATCAGGCCCAGTACCGACAGCATCAACGCGCCCATGTTCAGCGGCACGATCCCGTGCACCACCGCGCGCAGCGCCTCGTCGTCCATGCCGGAGCGCCGGGCGCGCCAGACCTTGACGATACACCACAAAAGCCCCGCGAGTCCGAGGACCGACAGCGCCGCGCCAAGCCAGATGAGCCATTCCATGGCGATCGTCCCTTTCCTCCGTGAAACGCGGCTTGCGGTAATCCATCGCCGGTTCCGTCGCAACCCCTTGATGGTCGCGCGCGCCTTGGGCTACTCAAAGCGCCACACCGGCAGGAGACAGATCCGATGCAAGACGAAGGTTCGAGCAACAGCTATGGCGTCGCGGCAGGCGAGCTGCGCAGCTTCATAGAGCGATACGAGCGCCTCGAGCTCGAGAAGAAGGAAATCGCCGACCAGCAGAAAGAGGTCATGGCCGAGGCCAAGGGCCGCGGCTACGACGTCAAGGTGCTGCGCAAGGTCATCGCGCTGCGCAAGCGCGACAAGGACGACATCGCCGAGGAAGAGGCGGTTCTGGAGATGTACAAGGCCGCGCTCGGAATGGAGTGAACGGCCGGGCCCCTTTCCGGCCCGAGGCCCTTCTTCTCTTTCCAAATACCCTCGGGGGTGAATTGGCGCGGCACGCGCCAAGAGGGGGCAGCGCCCCCCTCGCCGGGGCCGTCTGCGCGGGGTCTCCGGTCTGGGCGCCGCGGCGTCCGCCGCGCGGGCCTCAGGCCGAGATCAGCCGCACCCCCGGCATCCGGCCGATCTGCGAGACGTCCTCGTCGTAGAGTTCTGTCAGCATGTCGACATAGGCGCCGTCCCATCCCGGCAGGTCGAGCTCTTCCTCGATGGCCTCGTCGAGCGCGTATTTCTCCAGGAACGCCATCATCACGCGGCGCTTCTGGGCCTCGTTGACGCCCGGGTTCTCCGTCAGGAAGGCGCGGAAGCGCGTCATCCCCTCCGGGCTGATGATTTCCGCGAAGAGGTCGAAGGCGCCGGTGATCTTCCGGTTCGCCTCGATCCCCGCCATCTCGCGCAGCAGCTGGCCCCAGATCAGCGGCGTGTCCTCGTTGCACCAGACCGTCACCGGCGCCGAGGGCACCGCCGTGCGGATGCGCGCGATCATCTCCGACCAGCGCAGCCGCATCGGGTCGGCGCCGCAGAGGAAATCGTCGAAGCTGGCGTGCGGTGTGGCGGCATAGACCGCCGGCAGGAAGGTCGCGAAGTCGCGCAGCCCGACGTAGATCTTGATGTCATCGCCGGGAAACAGCCTTCGCATTGCCAGGAGCCGCTGCTCGAGCTTGCGGTAGAGCCGACCGCCGGCCAGTGCGAGCTTCGGCACCGACAGCAGGTTCTCGTGGCTCAGGACAAGCCGGTCGATCCGCTCGGGATCGTCGTCGATGATCGCGTCGAGCAGCACCTCGCGCGCCTCCGGCGCCGGTGTGCCGTCGCCGAGCGCGTTGACCGTGTCCGACAGCAGGGTCCGGTAGCGGCCGGGGCCGGGGATCGCGACGCCGTCCTTGCGGACATCCTCGGCATTGCGCAGCAGTCCCTTGAGCAGCCGGTCCTCGTCCGTGGAGTGGACGCCGATGTGAAGAATGATCTGCATCGCCTGCTCTTTCGGTTGGACCGGCATCGCACTATAAGCGCTTTCGCCGCGAGGAAAACCGCAATTGCCCGGGGGATGCGCCATGAGCCTTGCAGACGACAGCACCCGCCGCCCCGCGTGGCGGCCCGCCCTGCCGAGCCCCTGGTCCGCGGGGGCCGTCCTGATCGCCGCGCTGGTGATCGGGCCGATCCTGTCGGTGCTGTGGATCGCCGCATTTCCAGCCGAGAACATCTGGCCGCATCTCGTCTCGACGACGCTGCCGCGCTACCTCGTGAACACGCTGGTGCTGATGTTCGGGGTGGGGATGCTGGCCGGAGCCTCGGGCTCGGGCGCCGCCTGGCTCATCTCGCGCTACGATTTCCCCGGCAGGCGCTGGCTCGAATACCTGCTGCTGCTGCCGCTGGCGATCCCGGCCTACGTCGGCGCCTACGCGCTGGTGGATTTCCTCGAATATGCCGGGCCGGTGCAGACCGGCCTGCGCCAGCTCTTCGGGTGGCAGACCGCGCGCGACTACTGGTTCCCCGAGATCCGCTCGATGGGCGCCGCGATCATCGTTCTGGGTGCCGCGCTCTACCCCTATGTCTACCTGCTCGCCCGCAATGCCTTCCGCGAGCAGTCCGCCGCCTCGGAAGAGGTCGCCCAGTCGCTCGGCGCCGGCGCGCTGGGGCGGTTCTGGCGGGTGGGGCTGCCGCTGGCACGCCCCGCCATCGCCGCCGGCATGGCCATCGTGATGATGGAGGCGGTGAACGACTTCGGCACCGTCGACTACTTTGCCGTGCAGACGCTCACGACGGGCATCTTCTCGGTCTGGCTGCAGAGCAACAACGCGGGCGGCGCCGCGCAGATCGCCGCCACCGTGCTCGCGCTGGTCATCGTGCTGGTGCTGCTCGAGAAGAGCTCGCGCCGCCGGATGCGGTTCTTCAGCCTCTCGACCCATCACCGCCCTGTCGAGCGCAAGCCGCTCGCGGGTGGCGGCGGCTGGCTGGCGACGCTGGCCTGCGCGCTGCCCTTCGCCATGGGGTTCGTGCTGCCGGCCGGCGTGATCCTGTCGCACGCCCTGCGCAACGCGGCAAACTGGGCCGACCCGGCGCTGTGGGAGGCCGGCCTGCACACGCTCACGGTGGGCGGCATCGCCGCGCTCGTCACGGTGCTCGGCGGCGTCTTCCTCGTCTACGGCGTGCGCCTTTCGGGCCGTGCGCTGCCGCGGCTGCTGCTGCCGGTCACGACGATCGGCTACGCGGCGCCCGGCGCGGTGCTGGGGGTCGGCATCCTGATCCCGCTGGCGGGCGTCGACCACGTTCTGGCCGACACGGTCGAAGGCCTGACAGGGCACGACATCGGCCTCGTCCTGACCGGTTCCGCCTTCGCGGTGGTGCTGGCCTACTTCGTGCGCTTCTTCGCGATCGCGCAGGGAGCCGCCGATGCCGCGATGGGTCGGGTCTCGCCCAACCTCGCGCTCGCCGCCCGCTCGCTCGGCCGCAACCAGGCCCAGACCTTGGGCGAGGTCTACTACCCGCTCATCCGAGCCTCGATCGCCTCGGCGCTGCTGCTCGTCTTCGTCGACTGCGTCAAGGAACTGCCCGCGACGCTGCTGCTGCGCCCGTTCAACTACGAGACCCTCGCGACCCGCGTCCACGAGCAGGCCTCGCTCGAGAACCTCGGCGACGCCGCCCCTGCCGCCATGCTGGTGATCGCAGTGGGCCTTGCCGCGGTCGGACTTCTCGCCCGCGCCAACAGGTAGATTCCGCTCCAGATTGGCCTTGCGCCCACCCGCCCTGCTGTCATATCCCTTGCGCCACGGTGCCCCTATAGCTCAGCTGGTAGAGCAACTGATTTGTAATCAGTAGGTCCGCGGTTCGAGTCCGTGTGGGGGCACCAGTTATCCAGTCAAAGCATTGGTTTCGCCTCAGCTTCTTGCAGATGCTTGGAGCCGTAGGCCACGTCGGAGACCATCTGCCCGTCGTTCATCCTCGTTTAGTAGGTGTTTTCTACTTCAGCCGCGGCATACCGCGGCAAGCTGTGAGGCCACTACACATCGCCGAGGTTCGCGTTTCCTTCCGCACGAGATCTGCTCGTGTCGCCGGGGCACGCGCCGGCAAAGCCTCACAATCGTACACGCCAAACCAAATCAATGGGTCCTGACCCTAAAGCAGACACGGCGAGCTTCTTCAAATTTGCGGGGTCGCCAGCGGGTGCAACGTCGCCTTCCCGTTTGGCGCTTCTCCGGGCTTCCCCCAGGCGCCACACAGCGATGCAAGACCCGACCTCATGAAAGAGCGCGTCGCCCGGGGGGCGGCGCGCTTCCGTGTCTCGTGGGGCTCGGCTTACTCGACCGAGGCCAGCTGTTTCGGCAGCTTGAATGTCCAGACCATGCCGCCCTGGTTGAGGTAGTTCACCTTCTTGGCGACCTCGCCGCCCCAGAGCGGCACCGCGCCACCCCAGCCGGAGACGACCGAGACATACTGCTCGCCGTCCATGTCCCAGGTGACCGGCTGGCCGACGATGCCCGAGCCGGTCTGGAACGACCACAGCTCCTCGCCGGTCTCGTCATCGAGCGCGAGGAACTTGCCCTCGGGGGTGCCGAAGAACACCAGCCCGCCGGCGGTGGTCATCACGCCGCCCCAGAGCGGGGCCTCGTTCTGGTATTCCCACTTCCATTCGCCGGTGGCCGGGTCGATGGCCTTGAGCGAGCCGATGTGATCCTCGTACATCGGCTT
This sequence comes from Salipiger sp. D13, assembly GCF_003703915.1. Classification (NCBI taxonomy): domain Bacteria; kingdom Pseudomonadati; phylum Pseudomonadota; class Alphaproteobacteria; order Rhodobacterales; family Roseobacteraceae; genus Salipiger; species Salipiger sp. D13. Next base: position 321,517 of record NZ_ML112592.1, on the reverse strand, counting down.
GATGGTGAAGCCGGAGCCGAGGTAGGCGGCGCCCTTCTTGTAGGTGACCGGCTCGTTCCAGATGTCCATGCCCCATTCGTTCGAGGGCACGTAGAACAGGCCGGTGTTCTGCGAGTAGGCCATCGGCATCCAGTTCTTGCCACCGAGGAACCCCGGGGCCGAGAACACGACCTCGCCCTTGCCGCCGTCGGTCGCCGCCGAGGGGTCGCCGGGGCGGTTGTCCTCGTTGTAGATCGGCCGGCCGGTCTCGTCGATGCCGCTCGCCCAGGTGATGTCCTTGACGAAGGGGTGGGCCGAGACAAAGGCGCCGTCCTCGCGGTTCAGCACGTAGAAGAAGCCGTTGCGGTCGGCGGTGGCGAAGCGCTTGTTGCCGTCCGCGTCCTCGTAGGCGACGACCTCGTTGACGCCGTCGTAATCCCAGCCCTCGCGAGGCGTGGTCTGGAAGTGCCACTTGATCTCGCCGGTGGCCGGGTCGATGCCGAGGCGCGAGGCGGCGTAGAGGTTGTCGCCGGTGTTGCCCACGGTGGGCTTGCCCGCGCCGCGCAGGTGGCTGTTCCAGGGCGCCGGGTTGCCGGTGCCGAAGATCAGCGTGTCGGTCTCCGCATCATAGGAGCCGCCGAGCCAGGTAGCGCCGCCGCCGGTCTTCCAAAGGTCGCCCGGCCAGGTGGCGTTGAGCTCGCCGGTCATGGTGCTCTCTTCGCCGTTGAGCGTGCCCATGTGGCCCTCGATCACCGGGCGGGTCCAGACCATGTCGCCGGTCTCGACGTCCCGCGCCTGGACCTCTCCGACGATGCCGAACTCGCCGCCGGAGTTGCCGGTGATGACCAGCCCGTTCACGATGAGCGGCGCGGCGGTGTAGGAGTAGCCTGCCTTGTAGTCGGCGATCTTGTCGCGCCAGACGACATCGCCGGTCTTGCGGTCGAGCGCCACGAGCCGGGCGTCGAGCGTGCCGAAGATGATCTTGTCGCCGTAGATCGCCGCGCCGCGGTTGATGACGTCGCAGCAGGGCAGGATGCCCTCGGGCAGGCGGGCATCATACTGCCAGAGCTCCTCGCCGGTCTGCAGATCGATGGCATAGAGGCGCGAGTAGGAGCCGGTGACATACATCACGCCGTCGTAGACGATCGGCTGGGTTTCCTGGCCGCGCTGCTTCTCGCCGCCCATCGAGAAAGCCCATGCGGGCATCAGGTTCTTGACGTTGTCCTTGTTGAGCGTGTCCAGCGGGCTGTAACGCTGCAGGTGCCGGCCCATGCCGTTGGTGACCACCTGGGTGGTCATGGTCTGGTCGTTGGCCAGATCCTCTTCGGTGACCTGTGCCTGCGTCACGCCGGCGGCAAGCAGGCCGGCGGTCACGGCAAGAATGAAACGGTTCATGTTGTCCTCCCTTGGAACGGTTTTGGCGAAACGGCTGCGGCCCCGCCGGGCCGATGTGCTCCTCCGGTGCGAAGCATCCCCGGCGCGGGGCCGGAGATGAATTGCACAATGGTCGTAAGACCAATCGACAGGGTCAGTCCTGACCCTCGATGGCACGGTTGTCCTGCGTTGTGATCGAGGTGAGATAGGCGAGGATGAAATCCTGCACGGTGCGATCCTCGATGCCGACGTGGCGCATCTTGGTGCCGGGCATGAAGCCGTCGTTGTCCTCCATCCAGGCGCGCAGCGCCGCCGGGGTCCAGACGATCCCCGAGGCCGAGAGCGCGGTGGAATACGCGTAGTCGGGATAGGTGCCGGCGCCGCGATAGAGCACGTTCTCGAGTGGCGGCCCATAGGAAGGGTCCGTGGAATCAACGGCATGGCAGCGGCGGCACTGTACGTCGAACAGCGCCTTGCCGGCGTCGATCTTGATGGTCTCGTAGACGTTGGCCATGGCCGGCCCGGCAAGGCAGAGCGCGGCGACGGCGGTGGCGATGAAACGGGGCATGTGGTCCTCCGGTGTTGCAGGTGCTTGGCGGACACGAACTCAGCACCGTTCGCGCGAAGCGCCTGCGTGACCGTCGTCGCGAGTATCCTGCCCGATCACGGCTCCGTGTATTGCACCATGGTCTAGTCCTGCCGCCCCGGCATCACCGCCCTTGGCGGGCCTCGGGCCGCCTTCGGCGAGGATATTTGCAGCCAGAAGAAGGCCGGAACCTCACATCCGCCCCGGGCCGCGCGGGCGGTGTCCGCAGCAGAGCGTGCGATGGGGCTTCTTCTGGCCAGAAATATTCCCGGGGGAGTCGCCGCAGGCGACGGGGGCAGCGCCCCCGCGACCACGCGTGTTGCTGCTCAGAACAGCGGGGCGTAGCGCCAGTTGTCGGCGTCTGGGGTGACCTCGTCGAGGTCGTAATCCGCGCCCTGCAGGCGCCGGGCGATGGCGAGCCCGTCCTCGGCGGCCTCGTCGATCAGACGGCGACCCGCGGCCTCGTCCTGCGCGACGCCGAAGCCGCGCATGAGATCGACACCGTGGTTGAACTTGCCCACCGGATCGCCGGCCTCGGCGGCGCGGCGGTCCCATTCGGCGGCGGCGTCCGGGTCGTAGTCGCCGCCGAAGCCGTTCTGCTCCATGTAGGACATCCAGGTCATCGACTGGGTGTAGCCGGCCGCGGCGCAGGCCTCGAAGATCGCACGGGCGGTCTCGTGATCGCCGGACTTGGTCATCAGGTAGCCGGCGGCGCATGTGGTCATGTCGGTCGCGCCACGCGCGACCTTGTCGCGGATCGTGCCCCAGGTCATCTCCTCGGGGTTCGTCGTGCCATAGTCGTCCGCCGTCGAAACGCCAGCTGCGGCGATCAGGACAAGCGCGCAGAAGGTGGTGCGCATGGGCGCGGCTCCTTTCCGACCGGGGCGCATCAGCCCGCCGTAGGGCGCAGCGCCGCGCCCCAGGGGAAGCGGCCGACCTTTATGGTCTTCACCGGCTTGCGTTTCGCCACGTCGATCACCGTGACGTCGCCCGAGACGCCGTTGGTGGTGAACAGCAGCGAGTGGTCGCTGTTGAAGGCCATGTGCCAGACGCGGCGACCGACCAGCAGGTAGTCCTCGACCTCGTAGGTGTCGGCGTTCACCACCGCCACTTGGTTCGCCGGACCCAGCGCGACGAAGGCGGTCTTGCCGTCGGGCGTCAGTTCGAAGCCGACGGGCTGGAGGCGGTCCTCATGGACGCCGGTGATGGAGAAATGGATCTTGGCCTTTTCCGCCTGGGTCGCGCTGTCGAAAACGGTGACCGAGCCGCCTATTTCGGCGGACACCCAGAGCTCGGCGCCGTCCTTGACGAATTCCGCGTGCCGGGGCCGGGCGTCGACCAGCGTGTTGGCGTAGATCGTCTCGGTCTTCGTGTCGATCCAGTGCGCCATGTTGGTGGTCTCCGAGGTGGTGATGACCGTGGCACCATCGGGGCTCACGGCCATGCCCTCGGGCTCGATGCCGACGTCGATCTGTTCGATGACGCGTCGGGTCTCGGTGTCCACGACGGTGGTGATCGCGTCGTCCTCGTTGGCGATGTAGAGCCGCCGGTCGTCGGGGTGCAGCACGAACTGCTCGGGGTCCTCGCCCGACGGCAGGTCGTGCAGGATCTCGCCCGAGACCGGGTCCATGACCTGCACCGCGTCGCTGTCGGAGGCGCAGATGTAGACCTTCGAGAAGTCGTGGCTGAAGGTGATGCCGCGCGGGCGCTCACCTGTGGGAATGGTGCGGGTCACCTCGAGCGTGGCGACGTCGATCACGCTGATCGTGTCGTCCTTCTCGTTGGTGATCCAGATCTCGTCGGCCGTGGCCGGAGCGGCGAGCAGCGCGAGCAGGGCGGTCAGTCTCAGCATGTCGGGGTCCTCAGAATGCGGTGCAGGCGGTCTCGGGGGCGTCGCGCCCCAGCGTGTCGAGCTCGTTGCCCTGGTGGTGGAAGCCCTCGAGCGGGGCGGTCGCGACGACGGCGCGGTCGGTGACGATGGGAATGGGCTGGCGCATCTGGCCGTTCCAGCGGCGGAAGCTCAGCGGGCTGCCCTTGAAGCCGCCCAGCTCGAAGGCATCCGACAGGATGTAGTCGCGCAGGGGGCCGGGCTCGGTGCTGCCGGTGCGGGTCACGGCTTCGCCGATCGCGCGCACGGCAGCCCAGGCGCCGTAGTCCTCGGGGGCCATGCCGCGCCCGGCGAGATCCGCGAAGCGCGATTGCAGCTGCGCGGCGCCCCACTGCTCGACCACCGGCGCCCAGGCCTGCGGCACCAGTTCCTCGGAGCCGGCGACGGGGCGGGGCAGCCAGGTGTTGTAGACCACGTAGCGGCCGAAGTCGCCGAGCTCGTCGGCCACGAGCAGCACGTCGTGGTCGCCGAAGTCCTGCGTGAAGAGCGGCACCTCGGCGCTGGCGTTGCGGCGCATGTCTGCGTCGAAGTGCCATTCCTTCTCGGCGCGGAGTGTCAGCCGGAACTTTGTGAGCGAGCCGCGCAGGGCGTCGGTGAAGGCGCGATCTCGCGGGTGGTCGCCCGAGATCAGCGCTACGTCGGTCCAGCGCCGCAGCACGAGGAACTGGGCCAGCGCGTCGGTGCGCATGGCCAGCGACGGGGCGGTGTGCAGCAGGTTGGCACGGCAGCCGGCGTCGCGCAGGGTCATGTCGGGGGCGGTGGCGTTGAACAGCAGCGCGCCCTGCGCTTCCGGCAGGTCGGCGATGGCCTGCAGCGTCGCGGCGGGCGCGTCGATCACCATGAGCGGGCTCGAGGCAAGAGCGGCACGCGCCGCGGCGATGGCGTCGCCCCCCTCGGGCACGCGGGTCTCGTCCATCACCCACTCCTGACCGAGGAACCGTCCCGTGGTGGCGTTGTCCGCAAGCCCGAGCCGTGCGCCCTCGAGGCCGAGGTCGGAGGGGGCGGGATCGAGGTTCGACAACACCGGCGGTTGCGGTTGCGCCACCTCGAGATAGGCGATCCGCACGCGCGTCTCGGACGCGGCGGCAACGCCGAAGATCAGCGACAGGATGGCGGCGAGACCGAAGATGCGCATGACAGTTCCTCCCTTTCGCAGAGACTACGCCGGGCCGTGCGAATGCGCCCTAAGACCATGGTCGGAGACACCCCGGTTTCGCGACCAAGGTCCAATATGGAGCCCACGGGGGCCGCGTTAACGAATGTGGAAGCAGTGGAAACGGAGGAGACCCCCATGCCCGCAGTCAAGATGTTCCGCCCCGCCGTTATCGGGGCTGCCGCCGTTGTCGTGGCGGCGAATCTCGCTCTCGCTCATGGCGACGTTGCCCCGCAGCCGGTCGACACCGATGCGCTTCCCGAGGTCGGCGAGGAGTGGCTGACCGAGAACCCCTACCGCGAGGCGGAGGCCGGGCGCGACGTCTGGCTGAAAGCCATCGAGGTCGGCGCGTCGGGCTACAACCAGAACTGCGCGCGCTGTCACGGGCTCGAGGTGATCTCGGGCGGGCTCGCTCCCGACCTGCGTTTTCTCGAGGCCGAGGAATACGGCGACGAGTGGTATGTCGAGCGCTTCCGCCATGGCTACACGCAGAACGGCACCACGAAGATGCCGGCCTTCGGCGAGCTGCTCGGCCAGAAGGCCGCCTGGGCGATCCGCACCTACATCGAGGCGCGCCCCGACGACGCGGTGATCGAGGAGAAGTCGGCCGAGCTGAAGGAGATCCGCGACACGCTTGCGGCCGGCGAGGGCGACGTGGCGGCGCTGCAGGCCCGGCTCGAGGAGATCTCCGGCGAGATCGAAACCCTGTCCGGTGCGCCGGTGGCCGACAGCATCGCGTTCCGCGCGGCCAACCAGCTTGCCGCCGATCCGACCGCCACGGCCCATGCGGCCGAGACGCTGACGATCGGGCTGTCCGCGGCGCACTGAGATGTTGCGGCGTCACCTGATGGCCGCGCTGGCCGGGCTCGCTCTCGCGGGTCCGGCTTTCGCGCGTTGCGAGGACTGGGTGCCACAGCCCAAGCCTCAGAATGCGGGCCGCGACATCGTCGGGCAGGACATCGACCAGATCATCGACCGGGGCTACATCGAGTTCGCCGCTTACGACGATTTCGAGCCGTGGTCCTTCGAGGAGAAGGGCAGGGCGGCCGGCGTCGATATCGAGATCGGCCGGCTGATCGCCGGGGAGCTTGGCGTCGAGGCGCGGTTCCGGCTGGTTCCGGCGGGCGAGAATCTCGACGCGGACCTGCGCAACAACATCTGGAAGGGGCCGGTGATCGGCGGGCGGGTCTCGAACGTCATGCTGCATGTGCCCTATGACAGCGATTACAGCTGCCGGGTCGATCAGGTCGTCTTTACCGGGCAGTATGCTGCCGAGCAGGTCGCCATCGCCTACCGCGAGGATGCCTATCCCGAGGATCCGCCGGTGCCGGCCTATTTCCGCTTCGACACTGTTGCGGTCGAGAACGACTCGATCTCGGACTTCTACCTGACCTCTTTTGCGGGCGGACAGCTGGCAAAGGGCGTGCGGCGCTATCCCGACTACCGCGCGGCGATGGCGGCGCTGGCGGCGGGCGAAACCATGGCCGCCATGGGGCCGCTGGCGCAGCTCGAGGCGGGCGCGGGCGAGGGAATCGCCATCCACCAGCCGCCGCTCGCGGGCTTCGCGGTCAGCCACTGGACCGTCGGGGTCGGGATTCACATGCGCTACCGGGCGCTTGGCTACGCGGTCGACGATGCCATCCGCGCCGGGCTGGAGGATGGACGCATCGCCGCGATCTTCGAGCGCTACGGGCTCACCCACCTGCCGCCCGAGCGGTAGTGCCGGGGCAGGGGTGGGCAAACCCACCTTACGCCGGCCCGCGCGGGTCCATCGTTCCATGGCGACTGAAGAGCGCCCCGCAGTCCCAGAGCAAGGGGTGCGGGGCGCGCTGCGTCTGGCCCCTGCGGCCCCCGCGCCGCAGGTTTTACAGGCCACCTGTCTCAGGGGTGAGACACTTCGCCGGCGCACGCGACCTTGGTCGTGCTGACAGCCCGGGACCGCCCCGGCAGTCTCGCCTCAGACCCCGGGCGGAGGACCCGGGCGCACAGGAGGACAACCATGAACGTCATGACCGAAACCGAAGGCAAATACGCCTCTCCCTTCAAGGCCCGCTACGACAACTTCATCGGCGGGGAGTGGGTTGCGCCGGTGAACGGGCGCTACTTCGACAACATCACGCCGATCACCGGCGCCGTGGTCTGCGAAGTCGCGCGCTCCGATGCTGCCGACATCGAGAAAGCGCTCGACGCGGCCCATGCCGCCCGCGAAGCCTGGGGCAAGACCTCGGCCGCGGAGCGCAGCAACCTGATCCTGAAGATCGCCGACCGGCTTGAGGAGAACCTCGAGATCCTCGCCACGGCCGAGACCTGGGACAACGGCAAGCCGATCCGCGAGACGATGAACGCCGACATCCCGCTTGCCGTCGATCACTTCCGCTACTTCGCCGGCGTGCTGCGGTCGCAGGAAGGCAACATGTCCGAGATCGACCACGACACCGTGGCCTATCACTTCCACGAGCCGCTGGGCGTGGTCGGCCAGATCATCCCGTGGAACTTCTCGATCCTCATGGCGGCGTGGAAACTGGCGCCCGCACTGGCCGCCGGCAACTGCATCGTGATGAAGCCCGCCGAACAGACCCCGGCCGCGATCATGGTGCTGGTCGAGCTCATCGCCGACCTGCTGCCCGCTGGCGTCCTGAACATCGTCAACGGCATGGGCGCCGAGGTCGGCGCGCCGCTTGCGAGCTCGAACCGCATCGCCAAGATCGCCTTCACCGGCTCGACCGCGACCGGCCGCAAGATCATGCAGGCCGCGACCGAGAACCTGATCCCGGTCACGCTCGAGCTGGGCGGCAAGTCGCCCAACATCTTCTTCAGCGACGTGATGGCGCAGGACGACGCCTTCCTCGACAAGGCGGTCGAAGGCTTCGTGCTCTTCGCCTTCAACCAGGGCGAGGTCTGCACCTGCCCGAGCCGCGCCCTGATCCAGGAAGACATATACGAAGAATTCATGGCCCGCTGCATCGAGCGCGTGAAGGCGATCAAGCAGGGCGACCCGCGCGACATCGAGACCATGGTCGGTGCCCAGGCGAGCCAGGAACAGCAGGACAAGATCATGTCCTACTTCACCATCGGTCGCGAAGAGGGCGCCGAGGTTCTGGTCGGCGGTGATGCCGCGCGCTTCAACGGCGACCTGTCGAACGGCTTCTACATCCAGCCGACGATCCTGAAGGGCCACAACAAGATGCGGGTCTTCCAGGAAGAGATCTTCGGCCCGGTGGTCTCGGTCACCACCTTCAAGGACGAGGAAGAGGCGCTGCACATCGCCAACGACACCATGTACGGCCTCGGCGCGGGTGTGTGGACCCGCGACGCGAACCGCTGCTACCGCTTCGGCCGTGCGGTCGAGGCAGGCCGCGTCTGGGTGAACAACTACCACGCCTACCCGGCACACGCGGCCTTTGGCGGCTACAAGCAGTCGGGGATCGGACGCGAGAACCACAAGATGATGCTGGACCACTACCAGCAGACCAAGAACATCCTGATGAGCTACAACCCCAACAAGCTGGGCTTCTTCTAGGGGCTCCTCCCGCCCGGGGCGCGCCCTTGCTCCAGCCCCGGGCGCACAGGGTGCCGGCGCGATCCCCGCAGGTCGCGCCGGCACTGTGGCAGCGTCTTTCCTCCTCCCCTCCGGAAGACGCTGCCACCTCTCGGACCAAGGTCGTATCGGCAGTCCGGCACCCGCCCGCTAGGGTCGTTTCATGCGGCTGATCCTCGCCTTCCTTCTTTTCGCGTCCACCATGCTCCTGCCCGGGACGGGCAAGGCGGCGCCGCTCGACCGCGAGGCAATGTCGGAGTTCGTCTACGCGCCCTACGTGCTGGGCGAACCCGTCAACGACAAGGGCGTGTGGGAGCTTTTGAACTCCGGCGGCGGGCTGGCGGGCTATGCCTTCGAGACCATCCTCATGGCGCCGCTTCCCGGCTTCTCCGGCGCCCCCATCAACATCTTCGCGATGCTCGATCTCGACGGACGCTTCCTTGATGTGCGGCTGATCGACCACAACGAGCCGATCTTCGTCTCGGGGTTGGGCGAGGCGCCGCTGCGGCGTTTCTTCGAGCAATACGCCGGACACGCGATCTCGGAGAGCATGGTCGTGGGCAACGCCTACGGTCGCGGCGATGGCGGCTCGGCGCTGGTCTACCTCGACGGGGTCACCAAGGCGACGGCAAGTGCGCGCATCGCCCACGAAAGCCTGATGGCCGCCGCCCGCGAGGTGGCGCGCGAGACGATGCAGGGCATCACGACCGGCCCCCCGGCGCATCCCGATCCCGACCACGACGAACAGCTTTCCTGGAGCGATCTCGTGGCCGAGGGGATCGCCACGCACGCGGTGGTCTCGAATGCCGAGTTGCAGGCGCGGTTCGACGGGACCATCTGGGCCGACGACGACCCCGAGGCCACGGACGCACCGGACGACGCCTACCTCGATCTCTGGGTGGTCGATCTCGGGCCGCCGTCCATCGCCCGCGCCGCGCTGGGCGCCGAGACCTTCGCGGAATTGCAGCGCTTCCTGTCGATCTCGCCCGACGAAGAGCCGATCCTGCTGATCGAGCGCGGGCGGCACGGGCTGGTCTCGCCCGAGTTCGTGCGCAACACCGCCCCCGACTGGCTTTCGGCCGAGCAGGACGGGCTGCCCATCGCGCTGCGCGACGCCGACCTGCTGGTCGAGCTGGCCGAGGGCGTTCCGGACGGCACCGCGATGATCCTGCGCACCGACCGGCGGCTGGGCTTCGACCCCTCCCGCGAGTGGACGCTCAAGGTCGAGGCGGTGCGCGAACACGGCATGTTTCAGCCGCAGATCGGGCGCGAGGAGCTGCTGGTGTCGCACGCCACGCCCGAACGCTTCTTCGAGCGGCCGGGGCAGGTGGCGCCGCTGTCTCCGTGGCGCGAGGCAATCCTTGGCCGGCAGACCGATCTCGTGCTGCTCTGCGGTTTCCTGATCGCGCTGCTGCTCGCCGTCGGGCCGGCGCAGAACCGGCTTGCGGGGCTGACGCTCTTCACGCCGGTTCGGCTGGGCTTCCTTGCGGTGATGACCGGTTTCGTCGGCTTCTGGGGGCAGGGGCAGCTGTCGATCGTGACCGTGCTGGGCGTGCTGCGCGCCGCCCTCGAGGGCGGCAGCTTCGCCTTCCTGCTATACGATCCGTTCTCGGCGCTGGTCTGGGCCGCGGCCATCGCCGGCTTCGTGCTCTGGGGGCGCGGTTTCTTCTGCGGCTGGCTCTGCCCGTTCGGCGCGTTGCAGGAGTTCGCGGCCCACTTCGGCCGTCTGCTGCGCCTGCCGCAGATCGAGCCCTCCGCCACCTGGGACCGCAGGCTGAAGGGGCTGAAATACCTCGTCCTCTCGGGACTGGTCGGGGTGGCCTTCCTCGCGCCCTCGGGCATCGACACCGCCGCCGAGGTCGAGCCGTTCAAGACCGCGATCACCACCGGTTTCCAGCGGGAATGGTATTACGTCGCATGGGCGGTGGGGCTGCTGCTGCTGAGCGCGGTGCTGTTCAAGGGCTTCTGCCGCTACCTCTGCCCGCTGGGGGCGGTGATGGCCATCGGCGGGCTGCTGCGCGGGCGCGACTGGATCGCCCGGCGGGCGGAATGCGGATCTCCCTGCCAGCTGTGCAAGGTGCGCTGCCGCTACGGCGCCATCGAGCGGTCGGGAAAGATCGCCTATTCCGAGTGTTTCCAGTGCCTCGACTGCGTGAAGATTCACGATGACCCGCAGCAATGCGTGCCGCTGGTCCTGGCGCAGCGGGAGCGCAAGCGGGCACCGGCGCCCGAAAGTGACGGAGTGCCCGCCGAATGACCCTGAGCCGTCGCCGCTTTCTCGCCATTTCCGCCGCGATGCTCGGCGCGGGTCCGGCGCGCTCTGCCGCGACGCCCGCGCGCTGGCGCGGCGTGGCCCTTGGTGCCGAGGCCGAGATTACCATCCACGGGCCCGGCGCCGAGCGCGCGCTGGCCGAGGCGCTCGCGCTCGTCCGCGCGGTCGAGGCCGAGTTCAGCCTCTACGATCCGGGCTCCGCGCTCTCGCGGCTGAACCGCGCCGGCCGGCTTGCGCCGTCGCCCACGTTCGCCGAGCTTCTGGGGCTGGTCGACCGGGTGCACGCCGCGACTGGTGGCGCCTTCGATCCCACGGTGCAGCCGCTCTGGGAGGCACTGGCGCGGGGCGGCTCGCTCGGGCCCGCCCGGGCCGCCGTCGGCTGGGAGCGGGTGCGCCTCGGGGGCGGCGAGGTGCGGCTCGGAGCCGGGCAGGCGCTGACCTTCAACGGCATCGCGCAGGGGTTCGCCACCGATGCGGTGGCCGACATGCTCGAAGCGCGCGGCTTTGGCCGGGCGCTGGTCGACATCGGGGAACACCGAGCGCTCGGAGGGCCGTGGCGGGTCGGTCTCGCGGACCCGGTTGCGGGCTACCTCGGGACGCGTACGCTGGATATGGGGGCCATTGCCACCTCGAGCCCGGATGCTCTGAGGCTCGGCCTAGAGGGTCACATACTCGACCCGCGCGGCGGGAGGGGCACCCGCTGGTCGACGGTCAGCGTCGAGGCGACGCGGGCCGCCATCGCCGACGCGGTCTCGACCGGGTGCTGCCTGCTGGATCTCGCGCAGATCGGCGCGGTGATGCGCCGGCTACCCGAGATCAGCGCGGTGACACTTGTCGATGCGGACGGAAACCTGCGGAGCCTGCGGGCGTAGCTCGGCGGAGAAGCGGTTGAAAAACCACCCTACGCATCTGAATTGGTCCCTCAGGGCGCCAGGCGAGGCTTGGAGCCGCCGGTCACTCCCCGAGGCCGAGCCTCTTCATCCGGCGGTAGAGCGTCGCCCGACCGATACCGAGCGCGCGGGCGGCCTCGCTGACGTTGCCGTCGGCGCGGGCGAGGGCGCGGACCACCGCCGCGCGCTCGGCCTTCTCGAACCCGCTCGGGCCGTCGTCCAAGCCGAAAAGATCGGCGGCAGGGCGCGGTTTCAGCGCGCCCCTGATCTCGAGCCCGAAGGCGCGGCGGGCGCCCCGGGTCGCGCCGATCACGAGATCGTCTCCATCCACGGCCAGCAGCACCGAGGTCTCGCCGTCGTCGCTGTCGCCCATGACGATCCGCGCGGCGGGAAAGGAGGCGCGGAAGAAATCGGCCTCGATGGCGCGCGCGGTCTGCGCCACGGTGGCGCCGATCAGCCGGTTGAACCCCTCGGTCTGGTCGGCCCGCGCCGAGGACACGTCGAGCGCGCCCAGCACACCGCCGTCGGGGCCGAAGATCGGCGCGTCCATGCAGCTCATGCCGATGTTGCGGGCAAAGAAATGGTCGCCGCGATGGATCGTGACCCGGCGCGTCTCGGCAAGGCAGGTGCCGATGCCGTTGGTGCCCTCGGCGGCCTCGCTCCAGTCGGCACCGGGGCAGAGCCCCCAGTCGGCGAATGTGCCCGCGTCGGCGTCGGCGCAGCGGCGGTCGATCACCAGCCCCGAGGCATCGGTCAGCAGAACGCCGCAGCCCGAGCTGCCGACCAGCCCGAAAAGCTGGTCGAGCTTCGGCGCCGCCACCATCAGGAACGGCTCGAGCCCCGCGCGCCGGTCGGCCAGCGCGGCATCGCCCAGCCGCGTGCGTCCCCGGCTCGAGGCCGGGTCGAGGCCGTAGTGCTGCATCGAGCGCCGCCATGACGCCGCCAGCGGGGACCGGGCCGCGGCCTTGCCGGAGGCCACGGTCTCCACGACCTTGTCGATATGCTCGGTTGTCGGGGGGATGGCAGATCTCCTGTCGCCGGGAAACGTGGCATGGGCGCGGCAAGCGTAACGCCGCGCCGGCGCGGAAGAAATGCGACCAAATGAGGAGGCGCGCCGGGGCAGCCCGGGCCGCCCGTCGCATGTGCAGGCGGAACGCGCCCGCCGCGCTTTGCCCTGCCGCGTGTCCACCGGACTTTACATCCCCCGGCAACCCGGCTCTGGTGATCGCCACGACCTCTTCGGCACAACGCGCGGACTGATCACATGGCCATCACGGCAAGCATCCATCACCTCACGCACTACAAGTACGACCGCCCCGTTTCGCTGGGCCCGCAGCTCATCCGGCTGCGCCCGGCGCCACATTCGCGGACCCGGGTGATCTCGCATTCGCTCAAGGTCGGCCCCGAGCAGCACTTCGTGAGTCACCAGCAGGACCCCTACGGCAACTGGCTGGCGCGCTACGTGTTTCCCGAGCCGGTGACCGAGTTCAAGATCGAGGTCGATCTCGTTGCCGACATGACGGTCTACAACCCCTTCGACTTCTTCGTCGACGAGGAGGGCGAAACCTGGCCCTTCGAATACCCCGAGGAATTCCGCAACGATCTTCAGATCTACCGCCAGCCCGAGCCGGTCGGTCCGCATCTTGCCGACTACATGAAGACGATCCCGCGCGATCCGGTGAACACGGTCAACTTCCTCGTCGACATCAACGCGAAGCTAGCGAAGCACATCGACTACATCGTGCGCATGGAGCCCGGCGTGCAGACGCCCGAGGAAACGCTGCAGCACAGGCGCGGATCGTGCAGAGACACCTCGTGGCTGCTGGTGCAGATCCTGCGCAACCTCGGCTTCGCGGCGCGCTTCTGCTCGGGCTACCTGATCCAGCTGAAGCCGGACCTGCAGGCGCTCGACGGGCCGTCGGGCACGGATCACGATTTCACCGACCTGCACGCCTGGTGCGAGGTCTTCCTGCCCGGGGCCGGCTGGATCGGGCTCGATCCGACCTCGGGGCTGCTCACCGGCGAGAGCCACATCCCGCTGGCGGCGACGCCGCATTACCGCAACGCCGCCCCGATCACCGGCGGATTCTCTGCCGTCGGCAATCCGCACGTCGATTTCGACTTCGACATGACGGTGACGCGCGTGGCCGAACATCCGCGGATCACCAAGCCATTCTCGGACGAGTCCTGGGAGGCGCTCGACGCGCTGGGCGACAAGGTCGACGCGGCGATCCGCGAGCAGGACATGCGGCTGACCATGGGTGGCGAGCCGACCTTTGTCAGCATCGACGATTTCGAAAGCGCCGAGTGGAACACCGCCGCCGTGGGCCCGACCAAGCGCGACCGGGCCGACCTGCTGATCCGCAGGCTGCGCGACCGGTTCGCACCGGGCGGCTTCCTGCATTACGGGCAGGGCAAGTGGTATCCGGGCGAGACGCTGCCGCGCTGGACCTTCTCGCTCTACTGGCGCCGCGACGGCAAGCCGATCTGGAAGAACGCGGATCTTGTCGCGCGCGAGACGGCGACCGGCGCCTCCGCCGACGATGCCGACCGCTTCATGTCGGCCTTCGCCGAAAACCTCGGGCTCGATGCGGATTACGTCCATCCGACCTACGAGGACCCGGTCGAATGGATCCTCAAGGAGGCGGACCTTCCGGCCAACGTCACCCCCGAGGACAGCAAGCTCAAGGACCCCGAGACCCGTGCCCGCATCGCCCGTGTGTTCTCGCGCGGGCTCGAGACCGCGGCAGGCTACGTGCTGCCGATCCAGCGCTGGCAGTCGAAGGCGCGCCCCGCGACGCGCTGGCGGTCCGAGCACTGGAAGACCCGGCGCGGGCACCTGTTCCTCATTCCCGGCGACAGCCCGGTGGGCTTCCGCCTGCCGCTCGGGGCGCTGCCCTACATCCCGCCGTCCTCATATCCTTACGTCTACCCGACAGACCCGACGGTGCCGGTCGAGGCGCTGCCCGACTTCCACGCAGAACGCGAGGAAAAGCGGCGCGCGCTGATGGAGGAACTCGAACGCATCGCGCGCGACGAGGCCCGCATGGCCCGCGAGCAGGCCGCCGAACTGCCCGAGGTGACGCCCGGACACCAGCAGCCGGTGAGCGAGGCGCGCGACGCAGGCCCCCGGCAGACCATCATGGAGCAGGGCGTCGACCCGGCGGGCGGGCAGGTGCGCACCGCCATCGCCATCGAGCCGCGCGACGGCCGGCTGTGCCTGTTCATGCCGCCGGTCGAGGACCTCGAGGACTATCTCGAGCTGCTGGCCACCGCCGAGGAGACCGCCGAAGCGCTGGGCCTGCCGATCCACATCGAGGGCTACACGCCGCCGCACGACAGCCGGATGAACGTCATCCGCGTCGCGCCCGACCCGGGCGTGATCGAGGTGAACATCCATCCCGCGCACAGCTGGGAGGATTGCAAGCAGATCACCAACGGCGTCTACGAGGAGGCCCGCCAGACCCGTCTCGGCGCCGACAAGTTCATGATCGACGGCCGGCACACCGGCACCGGCGGCGGCAACCACGTGGTGGTGGGCGGCGAGACGACGCTCGACAGCCCGTTCCTGCGGCGGCCCGACCTCATGCGCTCGCTGATCCTCTACTGGCTGCGTCACCCGTCGCTGTCCTACCTGTTCTCGGGCCTCTTCATCGGGCCGACCAGCCAGGCGCCACGGATCGACGAGGCCCGGCACGACAGCCTCTACGAGCTGGAGATCGCGCTGTCGCATTTCCCGCGCCCCGAGGAGGGGCCGCCGCCGCAGCCCTGGCTGACCGACCGGCTGCTGCGCAACATGCTGATCGACGTGACCGGCAACACCCACCGGGCCGAGATCTGCATCGACAAGCTGTTCTCGCCCGACGGGCCGACCGGACGGCTCGGGCTCGTGGAATTCCGCGGCTTCGAGATGCCGCCCGACGCCAAGATGTCGCTGGCCCAGCAGGTGCTGATCCGGGCGCTGCTCGCGCGGTTCTGGAAGGAGCCGGTGCAGGGCCGGCCGGTGCGCTGGGGCACCACGCTGCATGACCGCTTCATGCTGCCCTATTTCGTGTGGGAGGACTTCCTCGAGGTTCTGCGCGATCTCGGGTCGCACGGTTTCCACTTCCGCAGCGAGTGGTACGAGGCCCAGAAGGAGTTCCGCTTCCCCTTCGCCGGCGAGGTCGACTACAACGGCGTGCACCTTCAGCTCAACCAGGCGCTCGAGCCGTGGCACGTGCTGGGCGAGCGCGGCGCGATCGGCGGCACTGTGCGCTACACCGACAGCTCGGTCGAGCGGATGCAGGTGCAGCTCACCGCGACGGACCCCGACCGCTACATCGTCACCTGCAACCGGCGGCCGGTGCCGCTGGCCGGAACCCGGCAGAGCGGCGTGAAGGTGGGCGGCGTGCGCTTCAAGGCGTGGCAACCGGCCGAGGCGCTGCACCCGACGCTGCCGGTGAACGCGCCGCTGGTGTTCGACATCTTCGACACCTGGACCGGCCACGCGCTGGGCGGTTGCACCTATCACGTGGCGCATCCGGGCGGCCGCAACTACGACACCTTCCCGGTCAACACCAACGAGGCCGACGCCCGCCGGCTTGCGCGATTCGAGAAGATGGGCCATACCCCCGGCTCTTACTGGCCCGCACCCGAGCATCCGCATCCGGAGTTCCCGATGACCCTGGACCTGCGCCGAACGCCCGGGCTGTGACTCGCAGGAGCAGATCGGATTGGAGACCATGGCGCCCGATGCGCTGACGCGATTCCTTGATGGCTACGCCCCGCTTTCGGGCGTGGCCGACGAGCTCAAGCGACCGGACGGCTCGCTGCGTCCGGTCTGGGGGAAACTCATGCGCCACCTCGCGGCGCAGAGCCCCGAGACGCTCGCCCGGTCGTTTGCGCGCGGCGACCAGTACCTGCATGACACCGGCGTCTACTACCGGCAGTTCACCGGCACCGGCTCGACCGTGCGGGACTGGCCGCTGAGCCATGTGCCCGTGGTGATCGACGGGGCCGAGTGGAACGAGCTCGCCGAGGGCATCGCGCAACGCGCCGAGCTGCTCGAAAAGGTGATGGCCGACCTTTACGGCCCCGGGGAGCTCGTGCGCGATGGCTTCCTGCCCGCCGACCTCGTGGCGCAGAACCCCGAGTGGCTGCGGCCGGTGGTCGGCATCCGGCCGCGCTCGGGGCATTACCTGCATTTCCTCGCCTTCGAGCTCGGGCGCTCGCCCGACGGCTCGTGGTTCGTGCTGGGCGACCGCACGCAGGCGCCCTCGGGCGCGGGCTTCGCGCTGGAAAACCGCATGGCCTCGACCCGGATTTTCCATGAACTGTTTCCGAAGTGGAACGTCGAGCGGCTGGCAGGCTTCTTCCGCAGCTTCCGTGACGCGGTCAACGGGCTGCGTGCCGACAACGACGGGCGCGTCGCGATCCTCACGCCCGGGCAGCACACCGACACCTACTACGAACACGCCTACATCGCCCGCTACCTCGGCTTCTCGCTGCTCGAATGCGAGGATCTCAAGGTGCAGGACGGGCGGCTTTCGGTGCGCACGATCAGCGGGCCCGAGCCGGTCTCGGTGCTCTGGCGCCGTCTCGACTCGCGCTTCGCCGACCCGCTGGAGCTTGACGAGACCTCGGCCCTGGGGACCCCGGGCATGGTCTCGGCGCTGCGGGCGGGCGCGATGGACATGGTCAACTGCCTCGGCTCCGGGGTGCTCGAGGCGCGTGCGCTGATGGCGTTCCTGCCGCGCATCTCGCGGCACCTGATGGGCGCCCCGCTGAAGCTACCCAACATCGCCACATGGTGGTGCGGTCAGCCGGCCGAGCGCGACTACGTGCTCGACAACCTCGAGCGCATGATGATCGGCTCGGCCCAATCGACCAAGCTGCCCTTCGACATCGACGCGAGCACGGCGCTCGGCGGCAAGTTCCGCGACACCACCGCGCAGGGCGCCGTGGCCGAGTGGATCGAGCGCGAGGGCGCGAGCCTCGTGGGGCAGGAGGCGGTGACGCTCTCGACCACGCCCGCGATGATCGACGGCAAGCTCGCACCGCGGCCGATGGTGGTGCGGGTCTTCGCCGCCCGCACGCCGGACGGCTGGGAGGTCATGCCCGGCGGCTATGCAAGGATCGGGCGCGACGGCGACCCGACCGCACTGGCAATGCAATCGGGCGGCTCGGTGGCCGACGTCTGGGTGATCGGCGACGAGCCGGTGGCCCGCGACACGCTCACCCGCAACGACAGCGGACCCTTCCTGCGGCGCCTGCCGGGCCTGCTGCCCGCGCGCGCCGCCGACAACCTCTTCTGGCTCGGCCGCTACGTCGAACGCGCCGAGAGCGGGGTGCGGGTGCTGCGCGCCTACCACCTGCGGCTCGAGGAATATGGCCTGCGCACGGTGCCGCTCGTCGACCGGCTGGGCCGGTTCCTCGGCAGCTACGGGCTCGACCCCGAAGACGCGGTGCCCGCGCCGCTTCTGGGCCAGTTCGCCGCCGCCGTCACCTGTGCGAGCAAGGTGCGCGACCGGTTCTCGACCGACGGCTGGAACGCGCTCAACGACCTCTCCGCCACTGCGCGGGATCTCGCGTCCCGGGCGCAGCCCGGCGACGACGCCGCCGGCGCCATGAGCGTGCTGCTGCGCAAGACCGCCGGCTTCTCGGGGCTTGTGCACGAGAACATGTTCCGCTTCCTCGGCTGGCGGTTCCTGACCATCGGGCGGGCGCTCGAACGGGCCGATCACATGGCCTCGGTGCTGGTAAGCCTCGCGGGGGACGGCGCTCCTGCTGGCGGGCTCGATGCCGCGGTCGAGATCGGCGACAGCGTCATGACGCACCGCCGCCGCTATTCGGTCGAAACGGGCCGGGATACGGTGATCGACCTGCTGGCGCTCGACCGCGACAACCCGCGCTCGATCCTGTTCCAGATCGACGTGCTCCGGGCCGAGGAAGAACGCCTCTCCGAGATCACCAAGGCCGTCCAGCCGAGCGAGGCGGCGCGGCGCATCCTCGTGTTGCAGACCGCGCTGGCGGTGGCACGACCTGAGCAGCTTACCGAGCGGCGCCTGCGGCGCATCCGCCGCGAGATCGCCTCGATCTCGGAAGCGCTGACCGCGCAGTACCTGAGCTGATGGGCATGAGCCAGACATACGACATCACCCTCCGGATCGCCTATGTCTACGACAGCCCGGCCGCCGCGCATCGCACGCTCTTGCGGATGCTGCCCCGCAACCTGCCGGAGCAGCAGTTGCTCTACGGCGCGGTGACGACCGATCCGGCGCCGTCCTTCCGGGTCGACGACGTGGATTTCTTCGGGAACCCGGTGACCGAGGTCACGCACGACCGACGCCTGTCCGAGATCGACTTCCGCTTCCGGGGCAGGGTGCTGAAGCACGCGCCTGCCGGAGGCCTCGACCTGTCCTGCGGTCTGTCGCTGCTGCCGGTCGAACTGGGCCAGATCCGCAGCATCGCGCCGGACAGCCCGCATCATTTCCTCGGCGCCTCGCCGCGGCTGCCCGCCGCGCCCGACATCGCGGCCTTTGCGCGCGACTGCGTGTCGCCGGAGATGTCGGCGCTCGAGGCGGCGGACGCGGTGAGCCTTGCGCTCAATGCGGCCTTCACCTTCGATCCCAAGGCGACCGAGGTCACGACCAAGCCAGTCGACGCCTTCCGTGCCCGCCGGGGCGTGTGCCAGGACATCAGCCACGTGATGATCACTGCGCTGCGGTCGCTGGGGATGCCCGCCGGCTACGTCTCGGGGTTCCTGCGGACGATCCCTCCGAAGGGGCGGCCCCGGCTCGCGGGCGCCGACGCCATGCATGCGTGGGTGCGGGCCTGGTGCGGGGCCGAAACCGGCTGGGTCGAATTCGATCCCACCAACGCAATCCGGGCCGGCACCGATCACGTCACCGTCGCCATCGGGCGCGACTATTCCGACGTGGCGCCGGCGCGCGGCTCGCTGCGCTCGGCCGGGTCGCACAAGACCACCCACCAGGTCGACGTGGTGCCTGTCTGAGGCGCCAGTCCGGCGTTTACGATTGGGAAATGCCTCATGGCCTATGTTGCCCGCGGGTCCGGCGCGGACCGCAGCAGGGTGCATGGGCATGAGACGGATCGACGAGAAACTGGCCAAGGTCGCATCGGGCGCCTATGCGCCGCGCGACTTCATCCTGACCTTCGCAAAGGACGCCGACATGCTGCGCGGCTGCTCCGCCACCGGGCATGATGCCGACGGGAGGCCAAGGCCGCTTGCCGCCTACCGCGCCGACCTTCAGCGGGTCATCGACAGCGACCTTGCCGACATCGTGCTGACCTCGCTCTCCAACGCCGAGACGCTGGCCGAAACCGGGGCCTACGGGCACAGCACGGCGACCCCGGCGGTGCGGCTCAACGATCCGACCGACACCTGGCGGGTGAGGGGCGGCAGTTACGCCGATCACCCCGCACGCGCCTTCCGCTCGGCGCGCCTCGATGCGGTCAAGCCGGTGGCGAACCTCGGGCTTTACGGCATGACGTTCTACAATGACCCGGCGCAGGACCATGCGACGCTCGCGGCCTATTCCGAGTTCCGCGACATCTCGCGGCAGGTGGCGATCCGGCACTTCCTGCAGGTCACCGATCCGCCGTTTCCCATCGACACGGGAGAGGCCGACTATGCCGCCTATCGCAATGACATCGTGACCCGAAGTCTTGCCGGCATCCCACGCCGCGAACGTCCGCTCTTCATCGAGGTGGACTACCACGGCCCCGCCGCGATGGAGGAGCTGGCGGGTTGGCATCCCTCGCAGCTGGTCTTCGGGGTGACAGGATGCACCGGGGGCACCACCCGCGACTGTCTCGAGCGGCTGGCACAGGCCGAGAAATACGGCGCGCGGGTCGCGAGCTTCAGTCGCGAAGGATTTCCGTGCGAAGATCCCGTGCTGATGCTGGCCGCCATGCGCCGGGTCGTGCGCGAGGGCATGCCCTCCTTCGAGGCAGTGAAGGTCTATCACGACGATCTGCGCGCCGCAGACCTGCGCCCGAACCGGGCCCTGCAGGACGATGTCGAGCTCACGTCGCCGTTGCTCAGGGCACACGCCGCCCGCGCTGCCTGAGCGCTTTGCTCTTTTCGTCCCGTCGCCACGCGTGCAAGAGGAAAGCGAGCGGCGCATGGGAGACGGCTTGGAACAGACGGTGGCATTCTGGCTCGCTGCAGGGGCCGCAACCTTCGCGGTGGGCATGTCCAAGGGCGGACTGCCGATGATGGCGATGCTGGGTGTGCCGATCCTGTCGGTGTTCATCCCGCCGGCTGCCGCCGCCGGGCTGCTTCTGCCCATGTACATCCTTGCCGATGTCTACGCCATCTGGCTGTTCCGCCACGAATTCTCGGTTCGCAACGTGAGCATCCTCGTTCCGGCTTCGGCGTTGGGAATCGTCGCCGCTTTCCTGCTGGTATCGCGGGTGCCGGTCGAAGCGACCAAGCTCGTCGTGGCGCTGATCGGGCTCGGATACCTCGGCACCGCCCTGCACAAGCGGCTTGCCGGCGATGTCCGGTCGCGACCGGCCGATGTGCCGCGCGGACTGTTCTGGGGCGCGATGACCGGCTTCACCAGCTACATCAGTCATGCCGGCGGCCCGCCGTTCCAGGCCTATACGCTGCCGCAAAAGATGCCGAAGATGGCCTTCGCGGGCACTGCCGCCGTCACCTTTGCCTGTGTCAACTGGATGAAACTGCCGCCCTACATCCTCGCCGGGCAGGTGACCTGGGAGAGCCTGCGCCAGATCGCCGTGCTGGCCCCGGTGGCACTGATCGGCGCCTGGGCGGGCTACCGGGTGACGAAATGGCTGCCCGAGCGGCTCTTTTTCACGCTGGTCAACATCGCGCTCGGCGCGCTCTGCCTGAAGCTTCTGGCAGAGGTCGCGCAGGCCTGGTGGCCGGCGGGCTGAGCCAGACCGGTCGCGGGGTTGCGCGGTCGGCGGGGGCGGACTACCTGTCGGCGCAGCAAAGGAGGCCCCGCAAATGACGCAACCGGACTGGATCGCCGCCGAATGCGGCCCGACGCAACTGCGCCTGTGGCAGATGGCGGCGGATGACGGCGTGCTTGACCAGGCAAGCCTGCCTCCGGTCGACGCGGCGGGCCTTGCGCAAGCCGTGGCCTCGGCCTGGCCCGACCTGCCCGACGCGACGCCGGTGGTGGTCAGCGGTGCCGGCGCGCTGCCCTATCCGGCGGTGCCCTGCAAGCCGGCGGGCATTGCGCAGGCCACGGAGCAGGGGCGCATGCGCCTGCTGCCCGGGCTCGCGCAGGAAAAGCCTGCCGACACGCTCGAACACGAGGCGACCCGGGTCGCGGGGTTTCTCGCGATCAATCCCGGGTTCGACGGGGTGATCTGCCTGCCCGGCGCGCAGAGTCGCTGGGTGCACGTCAGCGCGGGCGAGATCGTGAGCTTCCGCAGCTTCCTGACGGGGCGTCTGCACGCGCTGCTGGCCGATGCATCGCTGGTGGGTTTCGACAGCAATGCGCCATGGGATGAGGCACCCGGGCTCGAGGCGGTGGATCAGGCCATGGGGAGGCCCGCGAATTTCGCGGGCGATCTCGCGGCCATCGCCGCCGAGGTCCGTCTACGCGGGCTCGCCGCCGGGCCTGCCAGCGCACGGGCGCTGGGGCTGCTGATCGGGCTGGAACTGGCGGCGGCGAAACCCTACTGGCTGGGCCAGAGCGTCGCGCTGGTGGCCGACGGGGCCGAGGCGCAGCCCTATCGCGCCGCGCTCGAGGCGCAGGCGGTGCCGGTGGTCGTGGCCGACGGCATCCGCATGGCCCGCGAGGGGCTGCGCGCCGCCTACCGCGGCGGCGCCGCGTGAGCGCGGTCCCCGATGGTCAGCCCGGGCGGGCGGCGCTAATCTGCCGGCATGACAGGACCGACGCAGGAGCGACACATGGCCGATGACGATCTGCGCCCCGGCGAGACCACGGTGGATCTGCCGCCGGCCGACGACGCCCGGCTGCGCTTCATCGGTCGCCTTCGCACACCGTTCAAGACCCGGGGCGACTGCCCGCGCCAAGGCAGTTTCGACGGCCCCGAGTGCCGCGTCGAGCTTGACCCACGGCTTGCGCCGGCGCTCGACGGGATCGAGCGGTCGGAGACGATCGAACTGCTCTACTGGCTCGACCGGTCGCGACGGGACCTGCTGACGCAGAGCCCTCGCGGCGGACGCGAGCTGCGCGGCACCTTCAGCCTGCGCTCGCCGATGCGGCCGAACCCCATCGGCAGTTCGCGGGTCAAGCTGGAGCGGCGCGAGGGGGCAGTTCTCGTGGTGCGCGGGCTCGACTGCCTCGACGGGACCCCGCTTCTGGACATCAAGCCGGTGCGCTGCGATCACGCCCGGCGCCGCCCCAGCGGAACAGGTCCCGAGTGACCCGTCACACGCCTGTATTCTCGGCAGTTCGGTTCGGAATGCGCAATTTTAGTGCAGTCTGTGATGTGCTTGCGCCGCTTGAGCCGAGGCGGGTTGCGGTTCCGATCAGGCACCGGGAAGTTGGCTGGCGCAGGAGGACCGCGCCATACCCTACGACCAGCCAGCGATGACGATGACCCCCGCGCCGAAAGCCCAGCGGGCGCGCGGTCGGGCGCGTATCGGGGCCCGTCTGCGCGGGGCCCGCACGGCGATTTCCGATCTACACATGTCCGGCAGCGCGAAGCTGCTTTTCCTCCGGGCGACGGGGGCGCTTCAGGCGGTCTACCTCAACAGCTCGGGCGGCGTGACCGGCGGCGACGCCTTCGACATCGCAGCGCGGGCCGAGGCGGGTTCGCACCTCGTCATGACCACGCAGGCCGCCGAGCGGATCTACCGCGCGCTGCCCGGCGAGATCGGCCGGGTCGATGCCCGGCTGACGCTCGAGCCCGGCGCGCGCCTCGACTGGCTGCCGCAGGAGACAATCCTCTTTGAAGGCGCGGCGCTGGATCGCCGCCTGTCCATCGACATGGCGCCCGACGCGCGGCTGCTGGCCTGCGAGACGCTGATCTTCGGCCGGCACGCCATGGGCGAGGTCCTGCACGATCTGTGCCTGCGCGACCGGATCGACCTGCGCATCGGCGGCCGGCTCGCCTTTGCCGACAGGCTCAGGCTCGAGGGCGATGTTGCCGACACGCTGGCGCGCCCGGCGGTCGCCGACGGGGCAGGTGCGATGGCCACGGTGCTCTTTGCTGCGCCTGGCGCGGCCTCGATCCGCGATGCCCTTCTTGAAATGCTGCCGGCCACGGCGGGGGTCTCGGCGCTGACCGGGGATCTGCTCGTCGCCCGTCTGGTTTCCGTTGACGGCTTCACGCTTCGCGGCCACCTTGCGCCTGTCCTCCGCCGCCTCAGCGGTGCCGAACTGCCACGACCCTGGATGATCTGACACATGCAACTGACCCCCCGCGAAAAGGACAAGCTTCTTGTCGCCATGGCCGCCGAGGTGGCCCGCAAACGCCTGAGCCGCGGCGTGAAGCTCAACTACCCCGAGGCGATCGCGCTGATCACCGACGCGGTGGTCGAGGGCGCCCGCGACGGCCGCTCGGTGGCCGAGATGATGGAGGCCGGCGCGCAGGTCATCACGGTCGAGCAATGCATGGAAGGCGTGCCCGAGATGATCCACGAGGTGCAGGTCGAAGCAACCTTTCCCGACGGCACGAAGTTGGTGACCGTCCACAACCCGATCCGCTGAATTCCGCAGGAGATGCAGTCATGAAATACGCCCTTCCCCTCGTTGTCCTTGCCGGTCCGCTCGCGGCGCACACGGGCGAGTCCGCACATGTGCATCCGCATGATGGTGCGTCCTGGCTCGTCACCGTGGCGGTGCTTGGCGTCGCGGCGCTGGCGGGTCACCTGATCGTGTCGCGCGTGCGGAACCGGAAATGATCCCCGGAGAGCTCTTCCCCGCGGCTGGTGAGCTGACCCTCAACGAGGGCCGCGAGCCGATCACCCTGATGGTTGCCAACACGGGTGACCGGCCGGTTCAGGTCGGGTCGCACTACCATTTCGCCGAGACCAACCCGGCGCTCGATTTCGACCGGGAGGCCGCGATGGGCCGCCGGCTCGACATCGCCGCGGGCACCGCGGTGCGCTTCGAGCCCGGCCAGCGGCGCGAGGTGGCGTTGATCCCGCTGTCCGGCGCGCGCCGGATCTACGGCTTCAACCAGAAGGTCATGGGGGCGCTCTGAGATGTTCGAGATGATGCTGGCCTGGCAACGCAGCGCCCTGCGCGTCGCCTCGCTTACCGCAGAGGCGCAGCAGGTGATCGCCTACCGCGCGCTCGGTTTCTCGGGGCTCTGGTCGGTCGAACCCTCCGAGAGCCTGCGGATGGTTACCGAGAAGAGCCCCGCGCTGATGCAGAGCTGGTGGAGCGCAAGCCGCGCGGTCATGGGCGGAGCGGCGCCGGAACGGGTGATCTCGGCATGGGCGACGCCGCTCGAGCGCAAGGCCCGGTCGAACCGCAAGCGCCTGCAGCGGCGCGGCCCGAACACCGGGTTCGGAAGCTAGTCGAGGCTCGGGACGAGGAGGATGACGCGATGTTCGTGATGCCGACCTACTGGGGATTTGCCGCCATGCAGATGGGGGTTCAGGTCATGGCCGCCCAGATGCGCATGGCACAGGCGATCTACGAGGCCGGACTGTCACAGCAGCGTGCGCTCTGGGGCATGCGGGCTCCGCTCGCGCCGGCGCTTCCCATGTCCGTGCCGGTGCCGGTCGGCATGGGTATCTGCGGACCCGTCGCGTTGGCAGGCGCGGCGCGCCCGCAGCCACGCCCCCGTGCCGGTCGTGCGCTGAGGGCCGTGCCCGGCGGGGGCAACTCGTCGCGCCGGCACCGCGCCGCGTCTCAGCCCTCCGAGACCCCTGCGCCCGCCAGCGATGGCGGCGACGACAAGACTCCGGTCTGAGCGCGGACCATCGCCGTGACCCTGCATCCGCCTTGCCCCATGAACCGACCGGCGCGCCCCGAGGCGCGCGACGGTCGTTCTTGCTCAGGCATCGGGCAGCGGCGGCAGGCTGCGCAGGTAAAGAATGACCGCGTCGAGGTCCTCGGGCGTCATGCCGGCGAGGTAGCCGTAGGGCATCGGCGGCATCATCGGGCTGCCGTCCGCGTGTGCGCCCTTCGTGATCATCGCCTTCAGTTCGTCGTCGGAGTAGTCGGCCAGCCCGTCGGGATGGCTGGTGAGGTTCGCCGCGACCGAAGTGCCCCAAGGTCCATGGAAGGCGAAGCCGCCGCGTCCGAGGTTCTCGGGATCTGTCAGCGGGCCCTTGTCGCCCATGGGCGAATGGCACTCCATGCAATGCGCAACGGGGCCCGCGAGGTAGGCGCCGTATTCCACCGTCACGCCGGGTGCGGGGGGCGTCACGCTCTCGACCGGGGGGCCGTAGGCCGGGGGCAGGGGGATGTTGTACTCCGAGGGCGGCACGTCGTTCTCGACCGTGGGCACCGTGCGCAGGAAGGCCACGATCGAGGCGAGGTCGTCATCGCCAAGCCCGCGATACATGGCAAACGGCATCGGCGGACCGATGATCGATCCGTCGGGACGGATGCCCTCGCGAATGGCGCGGGCAAGCTCGGTGTCGCTCCAGTCGGCAATGCGTCCGCCCGGGGTGATGTTGGGGGCAACGGCGGTAAAGGCCGGGTTCTTGTCGACGAGGCGCCCTGCAAGCTCCATCCCGGCAACCGGACCCTCCGGGCCGAGCGGCGTGTGGCAGTTGCCGCAGCCGGCCGGTCCGCGAACGAGATATTCGCCCCGCGCAAGATCCGCTTCGGCCCGCGCCGCGCCGACTGTGGCCGTGCAAATGATGGCGGCAACCGCCGCTCCGTGGATGGTGGTCATTATGATCTCCTCCGCAATGACGTCTCGAATGATCTGCAAGAAATAATCTACGGTGCACTCACCTTATCAGGGGCCCGTCCCTCCGCGAAGCGTTTCGATGCGCAGGCGGATGCGGGCGCGCCGTTCTGACAGCCGAGGAAAGACCAGACCATGCCAGCAACCATTTCCCGCGCCGACTACGCAGCCATGTTCGGCCCCACCACCGGGGACCGGCTGCGCCTTGCCGACACCGACCTGATCATCGAGGTCGAGCGTGATCTCACCGCCGAGGCCGTCGGTCGGGCGGCGGGCGGCAACGCGCCGGACTACGGCGAAGAGGTGAAGTTCGGCGGCGGCAAGGTCATCCGCGACGGCATGGGCCAGAGCCAGACGACGCGCGCCGACGGCGCCGTCGATACCGTCATCACCAACGCGCTGATCGTCGACTGGACAGGTATCTACAAGGCCGATGTCGGCCTGCGCGACGGGCGCATCCAGACCATCGGCAAGGCCGGCAACCCCGACACCCAGCCCGGCGTCGACATCATCGTCGGCCCCGGCACCGAGGTGATCGCGGGCGAGGGGCGCATCCTTACTGCCGGCGGCATGGACAGCCATATCCACTTCATCTGCCCGCAGCAGATCGAGGACGCGCTGCACTCGGGCCTGACCACCATGCTGGGCGGCGGCACCGGCCCCGCGCATGGCACGCTGGCCACCACCTGCACGCCGGGCGGCTGGCATATCGGCCGGATGCTGCAGGCGGCCGATGCCTTCCCGATGAACCTTGCCTTCGCGGGCAAGGGCAACGCCTCGCTGCCCGCGCCGCTGGAAGAGCAGATCCGGGCCGGGGCCTGCTGCCTGAAGCTGCACGAGGACTGGGGCACCACGCCCGGCGCCATCGACAACTGTCTCGGCGTGGCCGACGCCTGGGACGTGCAGGTGATGATCCACACCGACACGCTCAATGAATCCGGCTTCGTCGAGAACACCGTCGCCGCCATGAAGGGCCGCACCATCCACGCCTTCCACACCGAGGGCGCCGGCGGCGGACACGCCCCCGACATCATCAAGATCTGCGGCGAGGAGTTCGTGCTGCCCTCGTCCACCAACCCGACGCGGCCCTACACCGGCAACACGCTGGAAGAGCATCTCGACATGCTCATGGTCTGCCATCACCTCGACAAGTCGATCCCCGAGGACGTGGCCTTTGCCGAAAGCCGTATCCGCAAGGAGACCATTGCCGCCGAGGACATCCTGCACGACATGGGTGCGTTCTCGATCATCGCCTCGGACAGCCAGGCCATGGGCCGCGTGGGCGAGGTCATCATCCGCACATGGCAGACCGCCGACAAGATGAAGAAGCAGCGTGGATCGCTGCCGGAAGAGAGCGGCGACAACGACAACTACCGCGTGCGCCGCTACATCGCGAAATACACGATCAACCCGGCCATCGCGCATGGCATCAGCCACGAGATCGGGTCGATCGAGGAAGGCAAGCGCGCCGACCTCGTGCTGTGGAACCCGGCCTTCTTCGGCGTGAAGCCCGAGATGGTGCTGATGGGCGGCACCGTCGTCTGCGCGCAGATGGGCGATCCCAACGCCTCGATCCCGACGCCGCAGCCGGTCTACTCGCGCCCGATGTTCGGCGCCTACGGCCGGTCGGTCGAGAACTCGGCAGTGGTCTTCGTGTCCGAGGCCGCGCAGGCCGAGGGGGTCGGCGCCTCGCTGGGGCTGGCCAAGCAGACGCTCGCGGTGAAAAACACCCGCGGCATCGGCAAGAAGGACCTGCGGCTCAACGATGCCACGCCCGAGATCGAGGTGCACCCGGAAACCTACGAGGTGCGCGCCAACGGCGAGCTCCTGACTTGCGAACCGGCGACCGAGCTGCCGATGGCGCAGCGCTACTTCCTGTTCTGAGGGCCTGATCCGGCACCATGAAGCATCTTGCGCTCTGCCTGCTGCTGGCGTCGCCTGCGACGGCGCTGGCCAGTTGCCCGACCGCCGCCGATCTCGACGGCGGCGGCATCCGTCTCAGCGTGTCGGGCGGCGACACCGAGCTGTTCCGCCGCGTGTCCGAGGATATCGTCGCCTCGATCTTCGAGACCCGCGACGGGCTGCAGAGCCTCACGCTGCTGGGGCGGGGGATGTACGTGCTGCGCATCGCCGAGATGGATGCCGGGGACGTGGTGCCCGACAGCGACACGACCTATGATTTCGACATGCCGGCGGGCAGCCTGCCGATGCCGGGTCCGCAGGAAGACTGGACGGTCGACGTGGGCGTCGACGATCACGGCTTCAGCAGCCACGAGCTGCAGAGCTACCGCTTCGGCCCGATGACCGAGGTCGGGCTCGGCGGATGCACCTACGACATGATTCCGGTGATCCAGTCCTATGACCCCGATCCCTACGAGGTGACGGATTTCGTGAACTGGCTGCCAGAGCTCGGAATCTCCTACCTCGTGCGGTCGAGCCACGCGCATGGCGATCAGCGCTATTCCTATACCGCGATCGAGGCGATGCCGTGACCCGGGGTGGCGAAATTGGTTCAATATTAAACCATCGACCTATGCGCCTGCCGAAGGGCGACTTTGCAGATGCAGCATTTGTGAGTTGGGTCAGCATGGCCTACCTTGTTGGCAAGGGAGGGGACCTGGAACACGAAAGAAAGGTTTCCCATGGCATTTCTCACTGCAAGCCAAGGCCACGCATCCGCACCGTTTCTGTCCCGCGTCCTGAACGCGATCGGCAACACCATCGTCGCGATGGGCGAAGCGAACCCGCGCCTGCGCCGCGTCGAAGCACTGCAGCGCCTGTCCGACGCCGAGCTGGCCGAAAAGGGTCTGCGCCGCGAGGACATCGTGCGTCACGTCTTTCACGACGTTTACTATCTCTGAGCTCGGGTTTTCCCGCTGGCGCTGAGCCGCGGACCGATGCACATGCTCAAGGCCACGCGCCCGGGTCAAACCGGGCCGTGGCCTTCTTCGTTTCAGCCCCCGGCGGCCATCATCAAGAGGACCCCACATGACGACCCTGCCCACCAGTCACGAGATCGCGCGCAAGGGCCACTGGAGCGGTGACGCCGACACGGTGACGCTGTCCTACGAGGACCGCTTCCTGCGCCGCAAGGTTCTGACTGCGGGGTCGGGGCAGCGGTTCCTGGTCGATCTCGCGCATACGGAAAGCCTCGATCACGGCGATGCCTTCCGGCTCGCCGATGGCGGGCTGGTCGAGGTGCGGGCGGCGGAAGAGCCGCTGCTGGCGGTCTCGGGCGACGACCTGCCGCGCATTGCATGGCACATTGGGAACCGGCACACGCCCTGCCAGATCGAGCCCGCGCGGCTGCTGATCCAGCGCGACCACGTGATCCGCGACATGCTTCAGCGCATTGGCGCCACGGTGGCCGAGGTCGACGAGCCCTTCACCCCCGAAGGCGGTGCATATGGCCATGGCCGGACCCACGGACACGACCATTCGCACAGCCACGGCCCCGAAGGGCACGCGCATGAGCACTCCCATGAGCACGGGCACCAGCATCACTCCCATGATCACTGACTCCACGCTGACGCTGCACCAGCTGTTCTCGCCGGCCTTCCCGACCGGCGCCTTCGCGTGGTCGCACGGGCTCGAGACGGCGGTGCAGGAGGAGCAGGTGACAGACGCCGAAAGCCTGCAGGCGTGGCTCGAGGCGCTGCTGCGGCACGGGGCCGGCTGGTCCGACGCGGTGCTGCTGGCGCAGGCGGCGCAGGGCGGCGATGCGGCGGAGCTCACCGAACTGGGCCTCGCGCTCTCGCCCTCTGCCGAACGGCGGGCCGAGACCGACCAGCAGGGCCGCGCCTTTGCCGCGACGGTCAGCCAGGTCTGGGGTGTCGAGATCCCGCCCGCGCCCTACCCGGTGGCAGTGGGGCTGACGGTGCGCGCGCTTGATCTGCCGCTGGCCGAGGCGCTGCGGCTCTTCCTGCAGGCCGTCGTGTCGAACCTTGCCGGCGCGGGGGTACGCCTCGTGCCGCTCGGGCAGACCGATGGCCAGCGCGTCGTGCAGGCGCTGGCGCCGCTCTGCGCCGCGCAGGCCGAGGCGGCGCTGACCGCGGGGCTCGACGACATCGGCGGCTTCGCCCCGCTGCTGGACATTGCCAGCCAGCGGCATGACATGCTCTATTCCCGGCTCTTCAGATCGTAACGGAGGCAGACAATGGCATCCCCCAACGGACCCTTGCGCGTGGGTCTCGGCGGCCCGGTGGGCGCCGGCAAGACCACGCTCACCGCGGCGCTGGCGCGCGCGCTGCGCGACCGGCTCTCGCTCGCCGTGGTCACCAATGACATCTACACCCGCGAGGACGCCGAGGAGCTGATGCGACAGCAGGTGCTGCCGCTCGACCGTATCAAGGGCGTCGAGACCGGCGGCTGCCCGCACACGGCGATCCGTGAGGACGCCTCGATCAACCTTGCCGCCATCGCCGAGCTGACCGAGGCGCACCCGGATCTGGACCTCGTGCTGATCGAGAGCGGCGGCGACAACCTGTCGGCGACCTTCTCGCCGGAGCTCGCGGACGTGACAATCTATGTGATCGACACCGCGGCGGGCGAGGAGATCCCCCGCAAGGGCGGCCCCGCGATCACCAAGTCGGACATCCTCGTCATCAACAAGACCGATCTGGCGCCCTATGTCGGCGCCTCGCTCGAGGTGATGGAGCGGGATGCGAAGCGGATGCGCGCGGGCCGACCCTTCGTCTTCGCCTCGTTGCGCCACGGCAAGGGCGTGGACGAGATCGTTACGCTTTTGGCGCAGATCGGCGGGCTGCCACTGGTCGAAGCGGCGGAGTAGGGGGCGACGCTCCGCCCGACCCGGAGGGTCCGGTATTCGGCAGCGGTGGGTTGCAAACCCACCCTACGGCGCGGCGCGCTGCTCAGCGGTGACGGGCGGCTCCGCCCTGGCGCGCCGCTCGGCGCAGGGCGTCAGCCCTGGCCGTCGAGCACCGCGCGGAACTCGCGCCATTCACCCTTGGACATGCCCGAGGTCTCCTGCGTGACCTCTTCGCCCGCGAGCATCCGGCGGACGCAGTCGAGCGCCGTTGACGACAGCGTCGCGCCGCCCATGCGGTAATCCTCGAAGGCCTTGTAGGCGAAGGGCACCCAGTCCCGCACCATCTCGCAGATGGCATCGGCGTAGACGCGGATCTCGTACTGGGCGTGGCTGTCGGCGCGCAGCCGCAGGAAATGCAGCAGGTTGTGCAGATCGACCTTCCAATACCACTGCGTGTAGATGTTGGCCGGCAGGTTCATCCGCGCCAGCTCGCGCGCGAGGCCCTGCTGGCCCTCGGTCGAGATCATCTCTTCGTAGTGGTCGTAGGCGCGCATCGCGTCGTCGCGCAGGTAGCGCAGCACGCGGTCAGCCTCTTCGCCGGTGAGCGACTCGCCCCGGCCCTGGTTGTTGACCACGGATTGCGCGGCCAGATGCTCGGGCGCGGGCACGTAGAACTCGCGGTCGAGGATCGAGTAGCGCGCGGAATACTCGTTCACGTTGGCAGTGCGGTGACGGATCCACTGGCGCGCGACGAAGATCGGCAGCTTCACATGCAGCTTCACCTCGCACATCTCGAAGGGTGTCGAGTGCCAGTGCCGCATCAGGTAGCGGATGAGCCCCTCGTCGTTGCTCACCGACTTGGTGCCGCGCCCGTAGGACACGCGCGCCGCCTGGCAGATGGCGGAATCGTCGCCCATGTAGTCGACCACGCGGACGAAGCCGTGATCGAGCACCGGCTTGGCGGTGTAGAGATGCGCCTCCATGCCCGGGGCGACGGCCCGCAGGGTTTCTTGCGGCGTGCTGCGCTGCGCGTCGATTTCGGCCTGCTGTTCCGGGCTGAGCGGCATGGACGACCCCCTCGTCTCGATGTGAATCTTTTGTCACTCTATAGGGGGGAGGAGCGCAGATAAAAATAGCGTAGGGACACCCCCGGCGGCAACTGCGGCACTTCGGTCCGCACTCGACTTTTGCGCCCACCTCTCTACCCTCACCGAAAAGACCAAGGAAAGGAGCATGCCTCATGGGCATCAAGTATCTGCACACGATGGTCCGGGTGAAGGATCTCGACAAGTCGATCGAATTCTACAAGCTGCTCGGCCTCAAGGAGCGCCAGCGCAAGGAGAGCGAGGGTGGCCGCTTCACACTGGTCTTCCTCTGCCCGCCGGAGCAGGACGACGGCACCGCCGATGTCGAACTGACCTATAATTGGGATGGCGACGACGGGCTGCCGTCGGATTCGCGGCATTTCGGCCATCTCGCCTACACGGTCCCGAACATCTACGAGATGTGCCAGACGCTGATGGATGCGGGCGTGACCATCAACCGTCCGCCGCGGGACGGGCACATGGCCTTTGTGCGGTCCCCCGACAACGTCTCGATCGAGCTCCTGCAGGAAGGCGACGCGCTGCCGCCCGAGGAGCCCTGGGCGAGCATGGAAAACACGGGCCATTGGTAGGAGGCGCGGTTTCGCGCCTCGCCGCCGCCGTCACGCTGGGGGCCATGCTCTGGGCGGGCGGCGCGCGGGCCGAGGAGTGCCGTCTGGCGCTGCTTCTGGCGCTGGACGTGTCGTCTTCTGTCGATGACGACGAATACCGCCTGCAGAAGGAGGGGCTTGCCGCCGCGCTGAGCGACCCGGACGTGCGGCGCGCCATTCTCGAGGGCGAGGGGACGGTCGCGCTTTCGGTCTACGAGTGGAGCGGCCGTCGTCAGTCGGTCATGGTGCTGGACTGGACGATGCTTTCCGACCAGGGGCGGCTGGACCAGGCGGTTGGCACGATCCTTGCCGCACCGCGCAGCCACAACCGCTTTCCGACGGCGATGGGCTATGCGCTGGGATACGGGTCGCGACTGCTGGAGCGGGCGCCGCCCTGCCTGCGCAAGGTGATCGACGTGTCCGGCGACGGCATCACCAACGACGGCTTTCGTCCGCAGCAGGCCTACCTGCATTTCCCGTTTGCGAATGTCACGGTGAATGGGCTTGCGGTGCTTGGCTCCGATCCGCGCGTCGTCGACTATTTCCGCGGCGAGGTCGCCCATGGGCCCGGAGCCTTTGTCGAGGTGGCCGAGGGCTACGAGGATTTCCGCCGCGCGATGACGCTCAAGCTTTTCCGCGAACTCAACGACATGATCGTCGGCCAGCTGTCCGACGAGAAGCGGCCCGCTCAGTAGATGTAGCGGATCTGGTCGGTCCAGAAGCGTTCGAGCCGGCGCAACCCGTTGTTGATCATGTCGAGCCCGTCGAGGTCGATGACCTTGCGGCTTTCGAGCCCTTCGGAATGGCGTTCGAACAGTCCCTGCACCATATCCCGGATCTCGCGCCCCTGCGCGGTCAGCCGCACCCGCACCGAGCGCCGGTCGATCTCGCAGCGCTGGTGGTGCATGTATCCCATCTCGACCAGCTTCTTGAGATTGTAGCTGACGTTGCTGCCCTGGTAGTAGCCACGCGACTTGAGCTCGCCGGCCGTGACCTCGTTGTCGCCGATGTTGTAGAGCAGCAGGGCCTGGACGGCGTTGATCTCGATGACGCCGGTGCGTTCGAACTCATCCTTGATCACGTCGAGGAGCAAGCGATGCAACCTTTCTACCAGCGCCAGCGTCTCGAGATACCCGGTCATGTAGCCGGACTGCGGCGCTTTTCCCATGGAGGCATGAATGCTCATTACCGTCTCCGCCTGTTCTGTCTGAACGGCAGCTTTGGGGCAAAAAGACCAACAATCTGTTAAGTCGCCTAGGATGCTCGGAAAACCGGAGCGACCGGATCAGCCGTTGCAGGACGTCCGGGCGATGTCGTCGACAAGCGGTTGCAGCGTCTCGGGCGCAGGGCGCTGGCCCGACACCCACTGGTAGAGATCCTGGTCGTTCTCCTCGAGCAGCGCCTCGTAGCGGTCGAGCTCGACCGCATCCATGGAGGCAAGCCGCGCGTCGGCGTAGCGCGTCAGGATGATGTCCATTTCCTTGATGCCGCGCCGCATGGAGCGCATCGAGAGCCGCTTGAGGCGGTGTTCCCGCAATTCCTGGGTCATCACTGGTCCTTGAGTAGCTGGCGCAGGTTCTTTTCAAGCCGGCCGAGACGGTCGCCGGCGGTCTGCATCTGGGTCTTGAGCGCGCGGATTTCCAGAAGCGCCTCGTTCACGTCGGCGGGGAGCACTGAGGTCGCATCGTCGGGCGCGGGCAGGCCTTCGCCCTCGCCGGTCAGCAGCCAGCCCATCGAGACGTTGAGCAGCCCCGCAAGCATCTGCAGCCGGTTGGCACGCGGCTCGGAAAGGTCGTTCTCCCACCCCTGCAGGGTCTTCAGCTTGACGCCGAGGCGCCGTGCCAGCTTTTCCTGCCCCATGCCGGCCGCCTCGCGTGCGGCAGCGATGCGATCACCGAAGGTTGCGGCCTCGGGGCCATACCAGTCCGTCTGTTCGTTCATCTGGCTCTCCTCCGCCCGGGCGGGCAGTTTACACGGCGTTGCAAGCCGCTTGAACGGGTGCGGTGGCCACCCTATGACAGTCGGGACTCCAACACAAACGGTGCCCCGATGGCTTTTCTCTCCGACACCCTGTCCCGCGTCAAACCCTCGCCCACCGTGGCCGTTACCCAGCTCGCGGGCGAGCTGAAGGCGCAGGGCCGCGACGTGATCGGACTCGGTGCCGGCGAGCCCGACTTTGACACGCCCGACAACATCAAGGAGGCGGCGATTGCGGCCATCCATGCGGGAAAAACGAAATACACCGCGCCGGACGGGATCGCCGAGCTGAAGCAGGCGATCTGCGACAAGTTCAGGCGCGAGAACGGGCTGGACTACGCGCCCGCGCAGATCAGCGTCGGCACCGGCGGCAAGCAGGTGCTCTACAATGCCTTCATGGCGACGCTGAACCCCGGTGACGAGGTCGTCATTCCCGCGCCCTACTGGGTGAGCTACCCCGACATGGTGAAGCTGGGGCAGGGCGAGCCGGTCATCGTCGAGGGCCAGCCCGAGCTTGGCTACAAGATCACCGCCGCGCAGCTCGAGGCGGCGATCACGCCGAAGACCAAGTGGTTCCTGTTCAACTCGCCGTCGAACCCCACCGGGGCCGGCTACACCCGCGACGAGCTCAAGGCGCTGACCGACGTGCTGGTGAAGCACCCCCACGTCTGGGTGATGTCCGACGACATGTACGAGCACCTTGCCTACGACGGGTTCGAATTCTGCACGCCGGCGCAGATCGAGCCGGCGCTCTACGACCGGACGCTCACCGTCAACGGCGTGTCCAAGGCCTATGCCATGACCGGCTGGCGCATTGGCTACGCCGGCGGCCCCGTGGAACTGATCTCGGCGATGCGCAAGATCCAGTCGCAATCGACCTCCAACCCCTGCACGGTCGCGCAATGGGCGGCGGTCGAGGCGCTGAACGGCACGCAGGACTTCCTCGCGCCGCGCGCCGAGGCGTTCAGGCGCCGGCGGGATCTTGTCGTCGAGCGGCTGAACGCCATCGAGGGCATCACCTGCCCGGTGCCCGAGGGCGCCTTCTACGTCTATCCCTCCATTGCCGGTCTCATCGGCAAGACCTCGGCGGCCGGCACGGTGATCGCGGACGACGAGGCCTTTGCCACGGCGCTGCTCGAGGAAACCGGCGTGGCCGTTGTCTTCGGCGCGGCCTTCGGGCTCAGCCCCAACTTCCGGGTGTCCTACGCGACTTCGGACGAGGCGCTGACCGAAGCCTGCGACCGCATCGCGCGGTTCTGCGACGGTCTGTCGTGAGCCGCGCCGCGCAGGGAGTGAAACGCCATGGCGGATGATCTGCCGGAATATTACTTCCGCGTCCGCGAAAACGGGGCGACGGTGTTCCGGGTCGATACGGAAAACCGTCAGCGGCGGATCGACATGGACCAGATCGCCGTGGTCAATCTCAACCGCGACGACATCAAGCCGCACGGCGACCGCACCCTGAGCGCGGCGGATCTTGCCGCCATCCGGGCCTGGATGGACGAGCGCAAGGCACTTCTGGCGATGCGCGACATCGACGACATTCACCGCGCCGTCGACACGCTCAACCTCACCACGCAGTGGGCGCAGACGCGGGCGTCGGAGGCGCAGCTCGAAGCGGTCACAGACGACCTGCTCATGGCGATGCACGACCTGCGCAGCGTGCTGGTGCGCAAGAAGGCGGAGCGGCTTCCGAAGAAATGATCTGCCCCGGTCGATTCCCCTGCGGGCATGGGGTGGCCGGCGGATCGGTTTCAATTCGGAAACAATGAGCGCGCGCGGCCAGCTTTGTCCGGGAAGAGTGGGCCTGTGTCGCCTCGAGGGCCATAAAATTGACTCGCCCCGAAAGCCTGATACGCTTTTTTCAAGTTTATCGATTTATTCCTGACCTTGGGGGAAGTGATGCGTTTTTCCACGATTTTGGCCGCGACGGCGGCGTTGACGATGACCGCCTCGCAGGCGCTTGCCTGGGGCGACATGTACATGGGAGACGCCACCGCCGACCCCAGCCGGCAGCCGCTGATCCAGGCCTATCCGGCCGCGAACTACTGCCCGTCGGGCAAGCAACCGGTGATCGTGGGTGGTGTGATCTGCTGCGGTGTGCCGACTGCGGGCACCTACTACAACCCAGCCGACTACATGCCGGTGAAGCGGGTGAAGAAGACCGTCACCCGTTCCTACATGCCCCGCGCCTACGCGCCGGAGGGCGAAAAGGGCGTGATCTACAAGTAAACCCGCCCCGGCAGGCCCTTGGCAAAGCCCGGCAGGCCGCGTATACGCGCGGCCTGAACCATTTCGGGGATCGACCATGCAGGGCAGTGCCAATCTCAACATCATGATCAAGGCGGCGCGCAAGGCGGGCCGCTCGCTGGTGAAGGATTTCCGCGAGGTCGAGAACCTTCAGGTGTCTCGGAAAGGCGCGGGCGACTTCGTCAGCCGTGCCGACATCGCCTCCGAGAAAATCCTGAAGGAGGAACTGCTCGGCGCGCGTCCGAACTACGGCTGGCTGGCCGAAGAGGGCGGCGAGATCGCGGGCACCGACCCGACCCGCCGCTGGATCGTCGACCCGCTCGACGGCACCACCAACTTCCTGCACGGCCTGCCGCACTGGGCGATCTCGATCGCGCTCGAGCACAAGGGCCAGATCGTCGCGGCGGTTGTCTACGACCCCGCCAAGGACGAGATGTTCTACGCCGAGAAGGGCAACGGCGCCTGGCTCAACGACTCGCGCCGCCTGCGCGTCTCGGGCCGGTCGCGGATGGGCGAGGCGATCTTTGCCACCGGTATCCCCTACGCGGGCAAGAACACGCTGCCCGCGACGCTCAAGGATTTCGCCCGCGTGCTGCCGGAATGCGCCGGCGTGCGGCGCTGGGGCGCGGCGGCGCTCGACCTTGCCTACGTGGCGGCGGGCCGCTTCGACGGCTACTGGGAGCGCGAGCTGCACATCTGGGACATCGCCGCCGGCCAGCTGATCGCGCTGGAAGCGGGCGCGCTGGTGGAGGGCGTGCGCGAAGGGCAGGATCCGCTCGAGAGCGGCAGCCTCCTCTGCGCCAACAACGCCATCTTCGACGGTCTCGCCAAGCTCATCCGCAAGGAGTGAGCCGCCCCGGGCGGGCACGCTCAGGACGGACGTTCACGGAAGCCGGGCACGACGCCCGGCTTTTTCGTTTTGCAAGTTCCTAGCGGTCGGACGGATGGTTGACCCCGTCGTTCCACGGGATCGGCTCGTGGTCGGCCGGGTTCACGCCCTCGATGGCGCCCATGTTGACACCGTATTCGTTCGGGTTCGAGCGGCGCCGGTGATACATGTAGATGCCGCAGACCGAGCAGAAGTGATGCTGCGCCGTCATGGTGCCCCACTGGTAGAGCGTGAGGGTCTCGGCGCCCCGCACCACCTCGAGCCCGTCGAGCGGGGCGGAGACCGCCGGCACCGCCCGGCGACGGCAATAGGAGCAGTCGCAGCGCCGGGCGGTCCTCAGCCCGTCCGAGAGCGTGACGCGCAGCTCGACGGCTCCGCAATGGCAGGTGACTTTGACGGGATCGGTCATCGGCGGCGTCCTGTTTTCGGCACCCGTGTCAGTTCGGGCGGGCGTTGCGGAGGATGTGGCGGTTTGCCGTGGGTGCGGCTCCAGTAGGCGGGGCCGCCACGCCGCAGCCAGTGAGGCAGGATAAGCAGCATACCCGCCGCGAAGCCACCCAGATGCGCCCAGTAGGCCACGCCCGAGCCGCCCGCCGGGGTGCCGACGCCGCCGAAGAGCTGCATCGCGAACCAGACGGCGAGCATGATCCAAGCGGGCACGGGCAGGATCTTGAAGAAGACGAGCAGGAAGATGAAGATATCGACGCGCGCCTTCGGGAACAGCAGAAGGTAGCCGCCCATCACCCCGGCGATGGCCCCCGAGGCGCCCACCGTGGGCACCGGCGACATGGGTGCCGACAGGTAGTGCACCACCGCCGAGATCACGCCGCAGACGAGGTAGAAGCCGAGAAACCGGCCGTGTCCGAGCTCGTCCTCGATGTTGTCGCCGAAGATGAAGAGGAACAGCATGTTGCCGGCCAGATGCATCATGCCGCCATGCAGGAACATCGAGGTGGCGAGCCCGGCGAGCCCGGTGCCTTCGCTGACCAGCGCGGGGATCAGCGCCCAGTCGTAGAAGAAGGCGTTGAGCGCCCGGGGGTGCCCGAACAGCGACCAGTAGCTGATGAAGATGCCGATGTTGGCCACGATCAGCCCGTAGGTGACATAGGGCGTGCGCCCCGAGGGGTTGTGATCGCGGATCGGAAACATGCTCTGACTTTGGCGCGGAAGCGCGCCGCGTCAAGCATCGTCGGCGGTATCCGGGCGCGGCGCAGGGCCGCGCCCGGGACAGGTTACATGTTGCCGCCGAGCAGCTGGGCGTTGCCGCCCGAGGCGGTGGTGTCGATGCAGACGTGCCGCTCGGCGCGGGCATGGCCCTTGTCGGGCGTGCCGGTGACCAGCGAAACGATCGGGCCGTCTCGCTTGGCCAGCGCCGCGCGGTAGGCGCGGGCGGTATCCTCGTCCCCCCACCAGACGGCTGCCGAGATACCCTCGAGCGCGGTCAGGTCTTCGGGCGCGATCTTGCCGTGCGCGGCGACGGCGACGCCGCCCATCGCCCGGATCGCCTCGGCCTGCGCCGCGGCGCAATCCGAGCCCGGCCCGAGGCAGAGCACCGGCGGGCGGGCATGGGTGGTATACTGGTTCGCCTCGCCGGTGGGGCCGGGCAGCTCGGTAAGCTTCGGTCCGGCGCCCGGTCCCGCCGCGTCGAGCGCCGCGCGCAGCCGGTCGGCCACGTCGCGGGTCGACCAGTTGCCGACGGGGCCGTCGTGCGCGTGGTGGCGGAAGCGGTCACAGTAGAGCGGGCCGCCCGCCTTGGGGCCGGTGCCCGAGAGCCCTTCGCCGCCGAACGGCTGGCTGCCGACGATGGCGCCGATCTGGTTGCGGTTCACGTAGAGGTTGCCTGCCTCGACCCGCTCGGTGACATGCTGCACCCGGTCGTCGATCCTTGTCTGCAGGCCGAAGGTCAGCCCGTAGCCGGTCGCGTTGATGCTGTCGATCACCCGGTCGAGCTCGGTCGCCTTGAAGGTGGCGACATGCAGCACCGGGCCGAAGATCTCGCGTTCGAGATCCTCGATGCCGCCGACGCGGATCAACGCGGGTCCGATGAAGTGACCCTCGGAGGGCACCTCGATCTGGTTGATGAGCCGGCCGTCCTTGCGGGCAGCCTCGACGTAGGCGGCGATGCCGTCATGCGCCTCGGCATCGATCACCGGGCCGAGGTCGGTCGACAGTTCCCACGGCTGGCCGGGGCGCAGGGCGTCCATTGCGCCGGTGAGCATCTCGAGGAAATGCGGCGCGATGTCCTCCTGCACATAGAGACAACGCAGCGCCGAGCAGCGCTGGCCCGCCGACTGGAAGGCCGACTCGACGATGGCCCGGACGGCCTGCTCGGGCAGGGCGGTGCTGTCGACGATCATCGCGTTGAGACCGCCGGTCTCGGCAATGAGCGGCGTGCCCGGGTCGAGGTTCTCGGCGATCGAGCGGTGGATGATCTGCGCGGTCTCGGTCGAGCCGGTGAAGGCCACGCCTTTCACCTGCGGGCAGGAGGTCAGCGCCGCGCCGACGTCACCGGCGCCGGGCAGCAGTTGCAGCGCCGTGGTCGGAACGCCGGCCTCGTGCAGAAGCTGCGCCGCGCGCCATGCGAGCACCGGCGTCTGCTCGGCGGGCTTGGCAAGCACGGCGTTGCCGGTGGCGAGCGCCGCCGCGATCTGGCCGGTGAAGATGGCCAGCGGGAAGTTCCACGGCGAGATGCAGGCGAACACGCCGCGCGGCGGGGCGCCATCGGCGCGGGCGGCGTAGTAGCGCAGGAAGTCCACCGCTTCGCGGATCTCGGCCACCGCGTCGAGCAGCGTCTTGCCGGCCTCGCGGTGCAGGATGGCGAAGATCTCGCCGAAATGCGCCTCATAGAGGTCGGCAGCCTTCAGCAGGACGGCGGCGCGCTCCGAGGGCGTGGCCTGCCACGGAGTGGCGGCCGCGGCGGCGGCGGTGACGGTCTCGGGGCTGGCCCAGGTGATCTCCCCCACGTCGTCGCTCGGCATCGCGGGGTTCGGGACCCGCTCGGTCGCGCCGACCGGCGCCTCGACCGCGAGCAGCGGACCGGCCTGCCAGCGATGGTCGCGGAAGGGGATGCGCGCGGTGTCGATGTGCGACAGCGTCGGCCGGTGGGTCAGGTCGAAGCCCATCGAGTTGCGCCGCTCGGGCTCGAACAGCTCGGGGCCGCGCGCCAGCGGGCGCTGGTCCTGCATCTCGAAGGGGTCGGCGGCCACGGTCTCGGGCGGCACTTCCTCGTCGACGATCTGGTTCACGAAGGAGGAGTTGGCGCCGTTCTCGAGCAGCCGGCGCACGAGGTAGGCCAGCAGGTCGCGGTGCGCGCCCACGGGCGCGTAGATGCGGCAGCGGGTGCCCGCCTTGGCCATCACCAGCTCGTGCAGGGTCTCGCCCATGCCGTGAAGGCGCTGGAACTCGTAGGCCTCGGTGCTCACGCCCTCGGCCATGTGCAGCACGGCGGCAACGGTGTGGGCGTTGTGGGTGGCGAACTGCGGGTAGATCCGGTCGGTCATGCCCAGCAGCTTGCGGGCATTCGCGATGTAGCTGATGTCGCTGTGCGACTTCGCGGTGAACACCGGGAAGCCCTCGAGCCCCATGACCTGCGCGCGCTTGATCTCGGTGTCCCAGTAGGCGCCCTTGACCAGCCGCACCATGATCCGGCGATCATGCGCCTCGGCCAGCGCGTAGAGCCAGTCGAGCGTTTCCGAGGCGCGCAGACCGTAGGCCTGCACCACCACGCCAAAGCCATCCCAGCCGGCCAGCGCCGGCGCGGCGAAGGCGCGGGCGATGACGTCGAGCGACAGCGAAAGCCGGTCGGATTCCTCGGCGTCGATGTTGAGCCCGATGCCGGCTTTGGCGGCCTGTTCGCAGAGCTGCTGCAGGCGCGGCACGAGCACCTCGATCACCGCGTCGTACTGGGCTTCCTCGTAGCGCGGGTAGAGCGCCGAGAGCTTGACCGAGATGCCGGGGTTGTCACGGGTGTCGGGCGCCTTGGCGGCGCCGGCGATGGCGTCGATCGCCTTGGCGTAGGCGTCGAGGTAGCGCAGCGCGTCGTCCTCGGTGCGGGCGGCCTCGCCCAGCATGTCGTAGCTGTAGGTGTAGCCCTTGGCTTCCTGCGCGGCGCCGCGCTTCATCGCCTTTTGGATGGTCTCGCCCAGCACGAACTGCGCGCCCATCTCGCGCATCGCACGACCGACCGCGGTACGGATCACCGGCTCGCCGAGCCGCTTCATGGCCGCGCGCAGGTGGCCGGCCGGGCCGGGGCGCTTCTCG
Organism: Salipiger sp. D13; assembly: GCF_003703915.1. Taxonomy (NCBI): domain Bacteria; kingdom Pseudomonadati; phylum Pseudomonadota; class Alphaproteobacteria; order Rhodobacterales; family Roseobacteraceae; genus Salipiger; species Salipiger sp. D13. The sequence continues at coordinate 279,180 of NZ_ML112592.1, read as the reverse complement.
GGGTCGAGCACGCGACCGGTGAGCATCAGCGCCCAGGTCGAGGCATTGACCAGCGGCGAGGTCGAGCGGCCCATGTGCCGGCCCCAGTCCGAGGGCGCGATCTTGTCCTCGATGAGCGCGTCGATGGTCTCGGCGTCGGGCACCCGCAGCAGCGCCTCGGCAAGGCACATGAGCGCGATGCCCTCGTCGGTCGACAGGCCGTATTCCGCGAGGAAGACCTCCATCATACCGGGCCGGGTGCTGCCCCGGATGTCGCGGACGAGCCGCGTGGCCTTCTCGCAGATGGCGGCACGGTCGGCATCGCTCAGCGCGGCATCCTCGCGCAGCCGTGCGACGGTGGCGGCCTCGTCGGCATAGGTGTTCTGGTCGATCAGAAGGCGAACGTCGGGGGCAATGTCTTTGGGCATGGCATGTCTCCGGAGATTTTTACCAGACTACAGTAGTCGAGGAAGTCGTTTTGCCTTAATCGGGCACAGGAGCGGTGCGTTCTGACCGAAAATCACGGAATTCTCGATGCAAAGTGAAAATGACGAGTTCGATCGCTTCGACCGGGCGATCCTGACAACCCTTGCAGCCGAGGGGCGAATCTCGATCACCGAGCTCGCCCGCAGGATCGGCTTGTCGAAAAGCCCGACGCAGGCGCGGCTGCGTCGGCTGGAAGAGCTCGGCGTGATCCGCGGCTACCGCGCGATCCTCGACCCGATCCGGCTGGGGCTCGACCACGTGGCCTTTGTCGAGGTGCGGATGTTCGATACCCGGGAAAGCTCGCTTGCGGCCTTCAACGAGGCGGTGGCCGCAGTGCCCGAAATCGAGCAGGTCCACCTGATCGCCGGCAACTTCGACTACCTGCTCAAGGTGCGCACCGCCGACATGCGCAGCTATCGCCGGGTGCTGGCCGAGAAGATCTCGACGCTGCCGCATGTCTCCACCACGTCGACCTATGTCGCCATGCAGGCGGTCAAGGAGGATGCGGCCCAGTCCACCCCGGATACGTCCTCGGACGCGGACTGAGCCGGTCTGGTCAAACGCGCGGATTTGCGGCATGAGTCGCGCCGGGCCCGCGTGGTGGAATGGTAGACACAGGGGACTTAAAATCCCTAGCCGCTAAGGCGTGCCGGTTCGAGTNACAGGGGACTTAAAATCCCTAGCCGCTAAGGCGTGCCGGTTCGAGTCCGGCCGCGGGTACCAAGGCAAAATTCCCCATTGATATTGCACGGAAAATTCGCGTTTGTGTCCACCTGATTTCAGGTGGTGGACACTTTACCCGAAATCCAACCCCCGAATGGAGGCCATCGCCTCGCCTGCGAGTCGCGCCCGCTGCGCGCTTTTTGTGTAGATCGCGGAGGTCGTCGGCGATGCGTGAGAGAGCACCGACATGATCTGGTGCTCGGTCGCTCCTGCATCGGCGAGGATGCCGCCAAGCGCCTTCCTGAGCCCGTGCGAAGATCTGCGCTCGAGCCCGGCATCTGCGGTCCAGCGTCTGACCCTCTCGGCCAGCACCGGTCCGTTGGCAAACGGCTGGCCCTGCTGGTTCAGGATGTAGGTGCGCCCGATCACGCCGGTTGCCCTGACGGCCTCGGCGAGCTGCGGCGCCATGGGCATCGAGGTGTGGCTCGATCCCCGCTTCGACGGCTGCCATTCGATCCAGGTCATACCATCCCGTCGCACCTCGTTTGCGCGACCGAGCTTGGCAAGGTCCGAAAGGCGCGCGCCCGTGAACAGCGCCAGCATGAGCCAGACCCGGGCCGAGGTGCCCTGCGGGTGCGCCTTCATGAATGCCTGCACGTCCCCGGTTGACCATGGCGTGGTGCCGCCCTTGGAGCGGTGCACGCGCTTGATGCCGACGCATGGGTTCGCGTCCAGCCAGTCCATGCGGTCATATGCGGCGCGCAGCGCCTTGATCGTATTGTCGGCCTGTGCGGTCCTCGCGCCCCATTGCGCAATGATGTGGCGCAGTGCGGCCGGCGGAAGGTCGCAGTGCAGCGCCCCCATGCGCCCGGTGCCGCTGTCGTCCGGCATGTCGCATGCGCGCTTGAGCAGGCTCTTGCGCTGCCGGAGCGTCAGGCGGGATGCCTGCCCGTGGCGCACGTCGCTCTCCAGCAAATCGAGGTAGGCATCGACCAGTGCGTCGAGGCTCATGGCGGGGGCGAGGCTCTGCTGTACCACCTCGGGGTTCTCGCCGCGCCTGGCGGCGTGGTAGAGGGCAGAGAACTGCGGGTCGTCCGGGCCAACGGGGATCGTAACGCGCCGTGCGGCGTTGCCTTTGACCCGCACCCGGTGAAGCGTTCTTCCGCCGCGCTTCTCCGGCACATAGCCCGGAAACTGAACCCGCATGTCACTCATCCCGTCTGACCCCACTTGCGCGGGAGATTACCGGGGCGCGGCTCAGATTCGTCAACCTGCTTATGTTCCGCGACCTCGAAGCCGCCGTCTGGCATCACCCGGACGATTCCCGGAACGAGGCCGGCTTCGCGCATCGCGGCAAGCACGTTGGCTACAGCGGATTTTGAGGGGCGGGCGGCAGGCATCACTTGCCCTCCTTGATGGCATCAATGATGGAGGCGACGGCGAAGCAGGCGACAGCCAGCATTAATGGCTCTCTCGTCTCGCCTCCACTCAAGCCCACGGCCAGGTTTATGAACAGAAATGTCCATCCTGCGATCCACCACATCACGCGCTCCCCTCGGCCGGGTTCATCTCGAGATCGACCTGGGCCAGCAGCTTCGCCACCGCCGCGCGGCGCTTCCGCTCGGCGTGTTGCTTCTTCTTCGGCGGAGCTTTCGGATCGGCGAGCACCGTCAGCGCCTCAAGCATCTGCGCTGTGGCGCGATGATCGAGTTCAGTCAGCTCGTTGATCCACATGCCCACGCCGAGGATCACGAAGGACGCGCCGGTCATGCCGAGCGCCCGTGAGCCCTTCTCGGTGCAGTCGAGTAGGTGCTCATAGGCGATCTGCCGCAGCCTGCTTTGCTCGGCCTCGTCAGGCCTGTGAATCGGTTTGCGGGGGTCACCCATCGACCTGCCCTCCATGTGCCTGGGCCCGCGCATCCCGCGCCTCCTGACCGGCAGCTGGGTCGGCCCGAAGGTAGTCGAGATAGGGCGACAGCGGGTCGGCCAGCGCGGTCAGGAACGCCCTGCACAGCGCGTGCACGTCTTGCCCCTCGCAGTATCCCTTGTTGTAGGCATCTGCGGCGAAGCTTGCGGCCAGGGCGATGTGCCGTCCCGCCGCGCGCTGCTCATCGGCGATCGGCTGCCCACTGATCGAAAGATCATAGGCCGAGAGCATGGCTCGCGCGGCCTCTTGGATGGTGAGGTCGCGCTCCGGTGCGATCTCTTCGCTGCGCTGTTGCAGCATCATGGCGAAGTTTGCCACGTCCACCGGGTCACCCTTGTCCACGTGGTCGCGGAGGAGGCAGGACAGGAACTGTTGCGAGCAGTTTTCTTTGTCTTGCCAGCCGCCGCGCCCGTCTGAGCGCTTCTTCACGAGCTTGGCCTTCATGGCGACGGCGAAGCGGTCAACGGCTAGATCGTCGGGGTGCTGCTCGCGCGCCGGGGTGGCAGAGAGGGCGGCGCGAAGCTGGAACATGGCATCGCTGTGCACGATCTCGCAGGCTTCTCCGTCATCTGCTTCGATGGAACGCTCGGTGCCGTCCTCGGCGCGGTAGAACATGAAAGCCTGCTCATCGACGGCGCGAGCCGCCTCGCGCAGCCCCTCGATCTCGGCGAGATGCCGGGTGTTCAGCGCCTCGGCCGCTTCCAGCTCGGAGCGCAGGCGGTCGCGCTCGGCGGCAGTCAGTTCTGCGAGCCTGGCCAACTCAAACATGTGGTTTGTCACCCATTTCGGGTTTGCCGTCCTGTTGGCGAACCGAAGGGACCAGTGCGAAAGTTCCTGCATCCGGGCATCACGCATATCAGCGCTCATGTTCTCGATGTCGTGGAGGAAATGGTCTGGGTAAGTGAGCCGTTCCACGCGCTTGGTGTCTGCCTTCATCTCGGTCATGCCGTCTCCCTCCGTTCGCGGCAGCGCATTGCAAGCTCCCGCATGGTGATCTCGACCGCGCCGGCGGCGACGGCCTTCTTGCGCAAGCACATGCTCACGTCGAAATGCTCTCGGGGTGTGCCGGCCGCCTGCAGCCATCGGCGGGCGAGACCGATCCGGTCGGCCATCGCGAGCAGCTCGTCGGTGCTGTCCGCGATCATGTGGGACATCTTCATCCGCCCGAACTGGCCCATAGGCGACAGGTGCATGTCATCGACGTAGACGGTCATGCTGCCACCCCTGTGATTTCCTCGAGGCTACGGCCAGTCATGCTCAGGGTATGCCCGAGGCGCTTCTCCGTCTCGACGTAGCGGCGGTAGAGGTCGCGCATCAGGCGCGCAGCGGTCGTCAGGTCGCCCGCGCTGGCCATGATGCAGAACACGCAGGAGAGGCGCGTCATGCCCGCGTAGTAGGCCCAGTGGGGCCTCTGGCCAGCGGATAGGATCGTGGCAAACACGTCGAAATGCAGCATGTCGTGGATCGGCAGCCAGTCGATCCATTCCCGGCCGGCGACAGAGCATCCGGCGTTCCTGGTGACGGCCTGTCGCTTGGCGCGGGCCGGGCTTTCCTGGGCCCGCATCCCCATGCAGTTGACGATCCTACCGCCGAACTGGGGATTTGCTTTCAGGTAGCGGCGAAGCTCACGCTGGATTGGGCCGCGCTTCAGGTCGCTTGTGCACTGGCGCTGGCCCGGGCTCGGAAACATCCGGCGATGCTCGACCATGTCGAAGAACGACTTTCGGGCTCTGGCGATGATCAATGGGACATCGCCCATTGTCGAACGGATGTGCTCGATGTTCCCGGGCCACTCCACCTCGCCGAGATCTGCATGCACGACGACGATCTGCGAATCCGGCACGCCCATGCGGCGCAGGGCAATCAGCATCGCTTGGCTGTCCTTCCCTGCGCTGTGGTTCACTGCGAACAGCGCTCCGGCGTCGAGCATCGCGGCGATTTCGCCTGACATCTTCATGCCGCGACCTCCTCGTTAGCTTCGATCAGGTGTTCGCAGTTCGCCCGGGCCAGCGCTTCGGCCACGGGCGGGCTCACGCTGTTGCCGCAGCAGCTGACCTGCACGTCCTTCGTGAACTCGCGCCAGGTCCATTCGCCGTCGGCGTCTTCCCAGACGCCTTCGATCACGTAGTCGGGCGGGAATCCCTGCGCGTTGAAGAGCTCGCGTGGGGTGAGCATGCGCAGGCCGATGTCGACGACCACGAAGGTCTCGCCGTCGCGCTCGATCGTTACGAACTCCCGGTCGTCCCATGCGCCATGCTTCCGAAGAAGCTCGGCGACGGCCCGGGCCCGGTCATGGTGCTGCAGGTCGAAGGTCGGCGCGGAGAGCTTCGCTTCGACGTGGCCGAACCGATCCTGCACGGTCACGGTGTGCAGGGGCTCGTCCATGCGGGCGCCGTCGCCGGTCCCGTAGTATTTCGCGAAGAAGGCGGCGACCGGCGTCTGGTTGCTGCCCGCCGCGGTTACGGTCGACAGGGGCTCCAGAGCGCTGTGGCCTGCATGCGAGCCCATGCGCGGCCCGCCGTTCTGCTGGGCGATGAAGGCCGCGCATGTCGCATGCTTGATGCCTCCGGCCACGATCGTTCCTAGCGGCTGATGCAGGTCTAGAGAGCGCGGCGCTTGGCCATCCCGCTCACCGTAGCCGGTCTGGATCAGCGTCGGGATGATCACCGCGTTCTGGTCCTTCCGGCTGGCGCAGATGGTGTGGTGTGGCTGGTCGACGGGGCGGCAGGCGCCGCCCTGCTGCGCGTAGGTCAGCACCGGGGCGATGACTGCGTGCTGAATGCCGCCGACAGTCACGGTGCCGAGCGGATCCGCGAGCGGGTATTCCCGCCGCCCGCCGCTGTCGCCGTGCGCGATGCTGGCGAGGTAGGGCGCGAGCACGCCAAGCGGCGCCGCACCGCCGGGGCGCTTGATGTAGCTGTTCGCGGTGACGGTAGGCATGGGCGCGGACATCGGCGAGCCGGTCGCTCCGCTGTTGAAGCGCGTGATGCTCGGCGCGATCACCGCCTTTTCGCCGCGGTGGGCCCCGGTGATCGTGCGGAACGGATCGGCCGCGCTCTCGGTGCGCCCGCCATGGGTCAGGTTAACGAGGAACGGCTCGTCGGCGTCGATGACGTAGCGCTTCATCCCGCGCGCCACCCGGGCAAGCGTGTTCTCGGCGAGCGGTCGCTTGGCGCGCAGCCCGTGCTTCGCGAAGATCTCCGCCGAGCTGTCGAAGATGGACGGGCAGGGCAGGGACCAGTCGATGCACTCTGCGGCGGTGCGATAGGGCTGGAGCTTTCCACCGCGCACGGCCTCGCTGCTCGGGTCTCCATGCGTCGGCTCGGGCCAGACGATGGGCTTGCCGTCGAAGCGGATGATGACGAACAAGCGCTTGCGGATCGTTGGGGCGCCGTAGTCGCAGGCGCGCAGTTCGCGCCGCTCGATCGTGCCGCCGAGCTTGCGCAGCGCCTTGCACCATTTCAGGAAGGTCTGCCCCTTACGCTCGGGGCACGGCATCAGGCCCTTCTCGGTCTCGATCAGCGGGCCCCAGCCCGCGAACTCCTCGACGTTCTCCATCATCACGACATCGACCTTGCCGCCGCTCTTCTGGATGCGCTCGATCCAGCCCGGAATGATCCAGGCGAGGTCGCGGATGTTCCGCGCCACCGGCTTGCCGCCCTTGGCCTTGGAGAAGTGCTTGCAGTCGGGGCTGAACCACATCAGGCCGATGTGCCGGCCCGACAGATGGTCGAGCGGGTCGACCCTGAACACGTTCTCGCTCAGGTGCATGGTCTCGGGGTGGTTCGCCGCGTGCAGGGCCAGCGCCGCCGGGTTGTGGTTGATGGCTATGTCGGGCCCACGGCCGAGCGCGTTCTCGATGCCGGTGCTGGCACCGCCTCCGCCGGCGAAGCTGTCCACGATGAGGGGGCGCGCCTCGTCTGCGCGCGCCTCGGGTTCCGGGAAGTCGAACATGTCACGCATCAGAGCCACCCCTTCACGGTCTTCACTGCCCACCAGACGATCAGCGGCCAGGCGCACAGGCTGAGCGCGATTCCGGGCAGGATCCACCAGCCGCGAGGCCGGAAGTGCTTTCGTGATTTCTGGGGCATGACTGGCTCCGATGCTGGTGACCATCGCAACGCCCCGTCGCCGGGGCGCTGACATGGGCATCAGGCGGTTTCGGGAAGTCCCTGGAACAGCGGCAGCTCGGTCGCGTCGACGGCCTGTTGCAGCGCCTCGTCGAAGGCTGCGTCGAAGACCTTCTCAGGGTTGTAGATCGACAGGATGAACTTCACCGTGCTGCCGGACTTGCGGTAGCGGAAGCGCACCGGCATCCGGTAGGGCGCGCCGTTCAGGAACACCGGGATGGTGATGATGATCAGGTTCGGGACGCTGAGCGGGGCGCCGTCGGCATCCTTGTGCTCGTTCAGGAACTGGATCTCGCTTTCGCCGGTGTCGCGGTTCGTCTTCACCGTGAGGTCGCTGGTCTCGTAGACCTGGAACCGGCGGGACATGGCGAGCAGCCGGGACAGCTGGCCGTAGTGGCCCTCGATCTGACGTGCGGTCTGGATGAGGCGGTTTTCCCAGGGCTGGTTCTCGTCGCTCTCGCGCAGCGATAGCAGCGAAGGCGTCGGGTCCATGATGTCCTTGGCGTGGGATTCGATGTGCTCGCCCATCTCGTCCTTGTCGAGCGCGGCGCCCGAGATCCTCATCCACGCCTGCCATTCCTTCGACAGCGGGAAGTTGTAGACGGCGCGGTGATGGCAGTGACGTGCGCTGGGATCACCGGTCGGCGACAGCGGATCGATCGGGCCTGCGCCGTGATAGTCGGCGATGCAGGTGAGGGACGGCGCGCTCATTTCCGGATTGGCAAACAGTGCGGAGGTCTCGCCCTTGAAGCGGTTGGCCCAGAGGATCAGGCTGTCGAGATCCTTGAGCTTCGCGGTGCCGCTACGGCGGGCGGGCTTGAGGTACTCGAGCGCCGAGCGGTGGTGCTGGGTCAGGTTCTCGACCTTGCGGTGGTTCGGCAGCGTGACCAGGTGCGGCTTGGTCAGGTCGAGGTCATCGGGCGCATCAATGGCGTCGTGGTGGCCGATGTCGGCCATGATGTCCCGCATCGTCTCTGCCGCGTTCTGCGGCAGCGGGTGGCTTTCGGAAAAGTCGGGCATGGTGGTCTCCTTCGGGTTGGGGATCAGTCGACGTCGCGCACCTCGCCGGTTTCCGGGTCGTAGTCGGAGACGTCCCGGACCGGCTGGTGCATGCGCGCCATCATGGGGCTGTAGAGGGTGAGCTCGCCGGCATCGTTGATGAAGGCGGCGGCGCTGCTCTTCGGCTGCTTCGGCGCCTTGAACTCCATCTTGGCGCCCATGCCGACGTCGCCAGAATTGCCGACGGCGTAGTCGATGGTGATTTGCATGGAGCCTTGGCAGCCCTTCGGGCCGTGTTCCTCAAGGTGGTCCATGAGCTCCTGCATGAGCCCCTGATGCCGCTCCATCAGATCGGTGAGAAAAGCGCCGCCATCGAACAGCGTGAGGATCTGCTCAAGGCTGCGCATCTTGTAGGGATCGTGCCGCTCAGGCGGGTTGATCTGAGCCGGTGGGGTCTTGTTCGCCATCACGGGGCGTCTCCTTGTGTCTGTGGCCCCCGCCGCGTTCATGTTCACGGTTTGGCGGACGCAAAATGCGCGGCGGGGGATGCGGGCGTCATGCCCGGCATGGGGTTACCTCTGGTCGAAGAGGCCCAGGGCCTTATCGCCCGGGTAGATCGTCTTGGCGGGGGCTAGCACCACGAAGGGCGTGTTGTTTCGGTCCGCGAGGAAGCGGGCGGTCTGCTCGGCCTCGGCGGCCGTGGCGTAGCGGCGGGACTGGATCTTGCCGTCGCTGGACTGGCGCAGGCAGGCGACGGCGAAGGGAAGGGCGTCGGACATGGGGGCCTCCTGTTGTCCTGGTGCAGGCCGGGGCGCTCGGCGCGGAAATTGCGCTCTAGCCCCGGCCCGGCGTCAGCGGCATGGGTCCGTGAGTGATGGCTGCCGCGTGGTGGGGGTGAGATCTGTGGTCATCCGTCCGCACCGGAACTTCCGAAGGCGTCGGCACCGCCGAGACGGGCCGGCAAGTTCCGCGTGAAAGACCAGTCGCCGTGGCGGGTGTCGCGAAGGGCGGCGATCAGCGTGTCGACCTTCTTCTGGACACTGTTGTGCGCGTTCAGGGCGTCGGTGGTCGCGCGCCTGGCGGCGTCCTCGTCGGCCTTGCGCGCCTCGAGCGTGGCTTCGGTGCTGGCGAGCGTATCGAGCGCATCGTTGAGCTGGCCGACGAGATCTGCGGTGCTGGGGCGCTCGCTCATGCCGGTGCCTCCGCCGCCGCGCGGGCAACGCGCAGCACGGCCTTGATCCAGCTGGCGACGGCCTCGGCGCGGCTGTTGCCGGTCGCGGAGATCCCGCCAAGGCTGATCTCGTGGTAGGCGGGGCCCCAGCCGCCGCGCTCGGGCGGGTCGATCCAGATGCCGCCGGTGTCGATCACCGCTGATCGCATCATCTCGACGCGCTGCTCGGCGCTGCCGGTGGTCTCCAGTTCGATCGCCAGCTGCTCGCGCCAGTCGAGCGCGGCGGTGGCGCAACCGAGGACGGGGTGGGGCTGACGGATGCTGGCCGGGCTCATGCCGCGTCACCACCGGTGCGGCCCATGGCGCGGGCGACAGCGGAGAAGATCGCGGGCTGGGCGCGCTGACGGCCTGCCTCGACCTCGGACATCACGGACACGGCCGGCGCGGGCGGCATCGGGTCGGGGTCGCCCTCGGTCACGACGTGAACGAGCGTCGGACGGTCGGACAGGCGGGCCTCGAGGTCGTGCAGGCGATTGCCCGCGTCGGTGCGGATCGGGTGACCCTGACGCTGCTTCGCATGGAACCAGTAATCCTGGCGAGTGACGCGGTCGGCGGCGGCGGCTTCCGGGTTGGTCAGGAAGGCCGCCTCTTCGGGGAGAACGTACTTGTTCGGCATGGGTGCCTCCATCGGTTGATGGGAGGCAATCTGTCCGAAAAAATCGGACCGGTCAAGTAATCAGACTGAAAAATTCGGACCAGATGGCGCGAGGGCGTTGTCGGCGGTTCGCGCATATGTAGAATAAAGGGGGAACATCTGGAGAATCGTTATGAGTTGGTGGTTGAGGGTCGCGGTGCGGTTGGGGGTTGATTTGAACTGGCTTTGCGATCCTGTCACTCGCTTTCGGCGACGAGGGCAGCGGAAAGCTTTTCCCGAACGTCCGATGGGAGTTGATCGAAGTCGCCGTTGAAGAGGTAATTGAAGTCGATGCGGTGCGCGCGATAGAAGTATCGGCCTGTTTTTATGGATGGGGCGCCGCGAGCTTCCTGCGAGTGGTAGGTTTGCTTCGCCACGCCGATTGCTGCTGCCACGTCTTTTTGGCCTAGGTCTACAGCTTTCCGGGCTGCGATGAGGCGTATGCGGAGCGCGTCGTTCGAGCTGTCGCCGCGTCGGAATAGTTGCTCAAGTTCATCGTGTGTCATGGCTCTTCTATCGCCTTGGGTCCGAATTTTTTGAACCGTAAAGGTTCGGATTATTGACAGTCTGAAAAATTCGGACCAAGTTGGCCTCGCCATGTATCAGACACCTAGAAACTTCGTGGACGCGCTAGGGGGCTACCGAAAGGTTTCCCCGCGCCTTGGTCTAGCGACCACCACGCTTCATTCGCATATGTCGAGCGGGAAGCTTCCAGCGAAGCTTTACAAGGCTTGCTGTGAACTCGCCGCAGAGCATGATCTTGCTCCGCCGCCTCTCTGCCTCTTCAGCTTCTCAAAGCTTTCGCCATCGCAGGATGAGAAGTCGCCCTTTTCTGCAGAGGATGCGGCATGATCTCGGTAGGGCTACGATACTCCTGCAAGGCGCCTCAGGCGCGTTTCGCTCTCGAGTGTCGCAAAAACGGCGAGTTCGTCGAGTATCTCCTGTTCGTCGAGATCGACCTTGCCGTCGGCAATAATCACGTGCTCCAGGGCGGAAGCAAATCGCGCCCTTTCGTCGGGGGCGAACTCGAGAATGCGTGTGATGTAGCCGGGGAGCGAAGATCGCTGAGGCCGCATCCGATGGACAATCTCGGTCAGCTGATCGAGCACATCGATCGAGATCTGCTCGCGAAATCGTTCACAACGTGCGCCAACCATCAGTTCATTTTCGATGAACTGGCAAATCGCATCGAGTTCCTCGGGGTGAAACTCACCGTCAGACTGGGCCGCAGTCACGAGGATCGAGAGCGCCGGCCGCAAGGTGTCTCTAATTTCGCGGGCTACCGGAATCGCTCTCTGGGCGTCCGTTGGCGCGAGTTCGTCCAAATCCACCAGTACATGATCGCGAAAGTAATCCGCGCAGGAAATCACTTCTCCATCGGGTTCGATAAAGCATTCGATACGATCGCATCGGAATTGACGGAATGCGCCGCGTTCATGGCAGACGGCACTCAAAATGGGTGCGTAAGGCCCGCGCGACAATTTCAAGAGAGTGATCCTTCGGCGGGTCAGGTCGCCCGCCGCGCTGACGTAGTCGATTGCACAGAAAATCTCATCGAGGGAGATGGTGCCGTCTTCGTCTACGTGAAGGAGTTCACCCTCGTCACATCGCAAGAGTTCTTTTTGAACGTTCGCAGGCGCAGGCAGTCGATTGATCGGGGGCGGCGTTTCCAAATCTGGGGCGCGGCGGCTCAACCAAGACAAAAGCGACATCGGAAAACCTTTTCTGCAACTATTAATGGACCTGAAGAGGCTGCGGCAAATAATCCGATTCGCGCAACCGGAAGGTGTGCCGCATGAGCGATCATCTGAAACTGGTGGTCTCGAACGGGTCATGCCCAGACGCTGACCCGGTATCCACGCCCGTGTCGCGGTCCAAAGAACTGGACCGCTACCGGATGCAGGTCATTGCCGCCGAGATCTGGTCCGGCTGGCTGCGCGGGGCGTTCCGGCGTCCCGAGGACGTCGCGAGCTTCTTCGGGGTGCGCAACAGCACCGCCTGGAACTGGTGGAACGCCGCCAGCCGCCCGACCGCCGACAAGGTGATGATTGCGGTGCTGGAGGCCCCGGGTTTCCTGGAGCACCTGACCGCCAGCGTCACGGCGGATGCGCGGAGGGTGGCATGAGGCGCGCGATTGCATCTGCGCTTCGAGCCTTCGCGAAGCGGGTTGAGCCCATTTCAGATGATGCTCGTGGCCGGAACGGTGAGGGAGTCTGGACTGCTGCATGTGATCTGAAGGTCATGAACTTGAGCCGTTCAAACTTCGATGTGTGTCATCGCGATGGCGCGATTGAAGTCACCATTCATCCACAGTTCGAAAGCCGTGCTATTGTTTTCCCAGATGGCAGTGTCGGGCTTGAATACGGCCCCGAAAACACAGAGCGGCCACATCGGGAGGTCGAGTGGCCGCGGGGCGGTGCCGAGAATACGGCCTCGCATGAAGGCTGGGAGCATTGCCAAGCGGCGGCTTGGGCTGCGGCTGATCGATCAGGCTGGACCTTGGTCGATGAGGTGGAACTTGACGGCCAACCTCGCGGAGAAGCCCGTTCTCATGGTCTGGGTGTGCACGAAGGGCGCAAGACCGGGGAAGCGAGGATTTTCACCCATGAGTGAGACAACCCTCGTTTCACCGGAACTGAGCCGGATCTTGTGCGGGCCATGCAGCGCCAGAAGCACCTCATACTGTTCCTCGCTCAGGTTGGCGAAAGCTCGAAATCCATCGATACCGCTTGCGGCATTCACAACCTTCGGAGGGCCTGCGTCGAAGCGGATCACCCGTTTCCGGGAGCTCAACTTGGTTTCCGAAATGCCTGTGATTGCCGAGGCAAGGCTCTCGGGAAAGTCGGGATATGGCATCGTGAATCGTCCTCTTTTGGTGTGTTCAGAAGGGGATGTAGGGAGCGAGAGGTGCTGTCACGCCTCTCGTTCCCGCTATTCGACTGGTCGCTTAGTAACACAATATATAGCGGATTTCACCTTATGTTCTTCCGGTATATTGAGGGTTCCCCAGGGCGACGTCGCTCGTCCGATGAATAGTCGAACCCCCGACCTGTCCGGGTCTGTTCAGCGGGGGTGCCCTCATGCCCCGCCGCCTGGTGCGCGGGGGTGTGTCCCGACGTCGAAATCACCCGACCATCTCCGCGCACCCTTTTCTTTCCGCTACGTTAAGGCGATTATTGCGGCGCAACTCCCTGTTGCACCTTGCCTCGGCGTCGCGACACAGCTCGTGCGCTGGGGCCTTTTGCAGGGGAGGCTTCCATGGCTGACATGCTGACCCCGCAGGAACGGGCCGCCATCGCGGAGGCGCTTTCGCGCATTCCGGCCGACCAGCGCCGGGTGCCGATCGGCGCGACCGCTTATCCACCGCCGGTCTGGGACGGCTCGAAGCTTGCCTACCGTGACGCCGACCGGCGCCGGCGCGAGGCCCAGCAGGCGGGCGTCCAGACGCGGCGCGGCTTGCAGCTGGAGCGGCAGCGCCGCTCGCAGACCGTGCGCAACGCGCAGGTCTGGGCCGAGCTGCGCGCGGGCGATCCCGAGACCGCCCTCGATCGCGCCATGACGCGGTTCGAGCTGTCCGAGGCCGCGGTGCGCGAGATCGCGCGGGCGGCGGGCCTTCGCCTGCTGACACGTCAGCAGATCGAGGCGCGTCGTCTGACGAGGGTCATCCGGGCACTGGCCGATGGCCGGCGGGATCTGCAGGAGGTCGCCCGGCTCGCGGGATGCTCGCGCAACGCGGTTGCCACGCGGCGCAAGGCCTATGGCCTCGATATTCCCGACGGCGCGGGCGGCCGCCCGCAAAAGGCGGGGGTCACATGAACGCCAACCGTTCCGCCGCCGTCATGGCGCAGCGCGCCGAGCCCGTCGACAGTCTCGACGACTTCCCGACACCGCCCTGGGCGACACGGGCGCTGCTGCGTTTCCTGCGCGACCAGGGCGAGCCGCTCCACCTTCAGCATGCGTGGGAACCGGCCTGCAACCGGGGCTATCTCGCCCGGGTGCTGGGCGAGGAGTTCGACCATGTCCACGCGACCGACGTGCACGACTACGGCTGGCCGGGGCAGGCGGGTATCGCCGATTTCCTGATCCCCTGGGGGCAGGATGCGCCGGACGTGGACTGGATCATCACCAACCCACCGTTCCGGCTGGGCGCGGACTTCATCCGGCAGGCGCTGACCTACGCGCGGCGCGGCGTGGCGATGCTGGTGCGCACCTCCTTCGTCGAGGGCGTCGACCGCTACCGCTCGCTCTTCCAGGAGACGCCAGAGGCCTTCGTGCTGCCGTTCGTGGAGCGTGTCGTCATGTGGAAGGGCGTTCTGCTCGACCCCGACGTGCCGATCTGGAAGCCGGACGGGAAAGGTGGCGGCAAGGCGGAGAAACCGACCAGCGCGACGAGTTACTCGTGGCTCGTATGGCGGCGCGACGATGACGCTCACCTCGAACGCACCACGCGCTTCGTGCGGATACCGCCGTGTCGGCTCGAGCTGACCCGGCCGGGCGACTACCCGCCGCTGCCCGATCATCTGAAACCACCGAGAGGGGGCCTTCTATGACCCGTAAACCGAGCCCGACCGCGCGGCTGCTCACCGCCGCCACCGCCGTCGTCCTGTTCCGGGGCGGCATGGTGATCTGCACCGACCTGGTGGGGGCGCTGGAGCGCGCACTGCTGGCGCTGGGGCATGATCCGCCCGGGGAGCTTGCCGACATCGCCGCCGCTGCCCGCGACGTGGTCGAGGCGCGCCTCGATGCCGACGTGACGCTCTTCGACGAGGGGCGGGACCGGCTGTCGCGAGGCCTCGCGGTCTACTGGGCCGGCAAGGCGCTGGACCCGGCGATGCGGGGCTGAGGAATACCTGCCCGCGTGCCACGCGGGTGGGTTTGAGCGGGGGCGAGGGACGCAGAAGCCCCGCCTCCGCGACCGAACGCGCGCAGCCCATGGGGCGGCGCAACCGCGTGACGCGGCCCGGAGAGGCTGTGCGCGCCGAACCTGTCGAGAGGGGCTGACGTGGCCGATTCCGCAGCAAGACAACGCGACTTCGACACGCCGGAAGGCGCGCGCCTGATCGCCGCCGAGGAGTGGCAGCACCAGCGGTTCGGCTGGCTCAAGGCCGTGCGCCGCGACACCGGTCTCAGCGCGCAGGCGCAGATGCTCGCGCATGTCCTGGTGCTGGATTACGCCAACAAGCACACCCTGCAGTGCGACCCGTCGATCGCCGAACTGGAAGACCTGACCGGGCGCTCGAAGTCGACGATCAAGCGCGCGATCGCCGAGCTGGTCGAGGCGCGCTGGATCACCCGGATCACCGGTCGCGGCCGGGGCCGGACAAGTGGCTACGGCTTCCTCACGCGGGCGTCGGTGGTGCCGCTAAAAGGGTTCAGATCCGACCCCATAAAAGGGTTCAAATCCGGACCGGAAAAGGGGTCAAATCTGACCCGAAAAGGGTTCAAATCAGACCCTGCCTATATAAGGCAGGAACCATGTAAGAACCATTACGCGCGCGCGGACGCGCCCGCGACCCCTCCAAACCCGATGGTGATCAAGGCGGCCAACCGGGCCGTCGAGCGGTTCCGCGACGGCCATGCTGACGCGCTGGCGGAACTCGCCGAAGAGACGCCATGGGTGCTCAACCACATCCTCGCCGCGAACCTGCTGACGCCGGACGAGCGTGAGCGGGCGGGCCTTTGCCGAGAAAGGGACGGACGATGACCGACGCGCAGACCACGAAGACCGAGACCAAGCGGGACCGGGTGCGCCGCCTGCTGATCGACCCGCTGACCGCATGGGGCTTCCGCAAGCCGGGCAACGTGACCGAGGCGAAACACGCCAAGTTCCTCGTCGATCTCGCCGACGGGCTCGCCTACCTCAGCGACGACCAGCTGGTGACGCTGCGCGAGTTCCTGAAGACGAAGGGCGAGGGCAAGGACCGACGGGGCTGGCCGCGCATGGCGACGATCACGCCGCTGGCCGAGGCGGTGGCGCCGCGTCCGCTCGAGGAGATCCCGGTGATCGCCAGCTGGTTCGGCTCGGCGCGCGGGCCGCAGGCGCTCGCTGAGGGCACGCTGGTCGCCGAGTTCCAGTTCCTCTCGGCGCTCAAGCGCCCGCCGCTGCACGACGGCGACTGGCGCCGAATCCGTGAGCGCGCGACCGAGCACGACAGCAGCAAGCGGGTGCGCGAGGACCGCGTGCGCCGCGGCGTTGCCGACGACGACGACCGCCAGTGGCTCGCCTGGTACGCGCAGCTCGAGGCACGGGCGATGGCCCTGCTGCCTGTAACGAAGGAGGGCGCGGCATGAGCGTGATGGGCAAGATCGAAGGCCGGATGATCGATTGGTTCGCGGTACGCTACCGGATCCGCAACAATCCCGGTCGCACGACCTGCGTGCTCGGCGCGGACTACGAGAGCTACCGTGACCGGCAGGGCAGGCCACGCAAGCGGCGCCTGGCGAATACCGGCGAGCGAGTGTTCGTGCCCGAGCTGCTGGCAAGACGGGCGGGCTTCGAGGTCTTCCTTCCGGTCCGCAAGGACTGGCGCCGCCGGAACCAGTTCTCACCCGAGCGCGAGCTGCAGAGCTTTCCGCTGATGCCAGGCTGGATGTTCGTGGGGTGGCCCGCTGGCGAGAACCGCTGGCAGGACCTTATGGCTCTCGACATCGTCGCAGGTGTCATGGGTACGGGAGGCCGCCCGCTGCGGATCTCCGAGCAGAAGATGACCGGGCTCATGCGGCAGTGGGGCGGAGGTCGGCTGGCTCCAGGCCTGAAGCGTTACATGCGCGTGGGACACGAGTTCGAGGCCGGCGACGTGATGCAGATCGCCTACGGTCCGTTCGAGGGTATGCCGGCCAAGGTGGTCGACATCGACGGCGCCGAGACACGTGTGCTGGTCGACATCTTCGGGAAGGATATTCCGGCGACGCTGGCGACGGAATGCCTGGAGCGGTCTTGACGGGATCGCGGGAAGCTCTGCACGACCTGCTTGCACTCGCATTGCGTGGCCGCCCGGTTGCGATACGCGACCGGGCGGCCAGATCGATTGTAATCCTCGATCAGACGAAGAGGAAATCTTCGGCGGTCAGCGCGTCTGCTGTCATCCCCTCGAGATAGATCGTCTGACCGGTGTCGCCGATTTCAACCTGGGCACCTCCGTCCACGTCCGTGATCTCGAGGGACGCAGGGCCCGCACCGAACAAGCGGATCATGTCGAGGCCGTCTTCGAAATCCTCGATGACGTCGGTTTCACCGGCGGTGTAGACGTTGAAGACGAAGAGGTCTGCGCCCTCACCACCGTTCAGCGTGTCGTCGCCAGTGCCGCCGTTCAGCGTATCAGCACCGCTGCCGCCGTTCAGAACATCGTCGTCGGCGCCACCGCCGAGGAAGTCCGCGCCGGCCTCGCCGAAGAGGAAGTCGTCTCCGTCACCGGCTCCGATCTGATCGCTCCCGGTGCCGCCGGTGAGTGTGTCGGTACCCAGACCGCCGCCCATCGAGTCATTGCCAGAGCCGCCATCGACGGTGTCGTTGCCGAAGCTTCCGGCGAGCGTGTCGTCGCCGGATCCACCAATCACCGTGTCGGCACCATAGCCGCCCGAGGCAACGTCCTGATCGGCCCCGGCATTGATGTAGTCGTCATCCGTGCCGCCGCCGATCACGTCGTTCCCGGAGTTGCCGTAGAGCGTATCATTGCCCTCGCCACCGCCGATCGAGTCGTTGCCTTCGCTGCCGAGCGCGTAATCGTCGCCTTCGTGCAGCGCGATGTTATCGTGGTTGTCGCCACCGTCGACCCAGTCGTCTCCGTCGCGACCGAGAAGCGAGTCGTTGCCCTGGCCGCCGAGGATGGTGTCGTTGCCGGCGCCGCCGTCGACGAAGTCGTTCGCGTTGCCCGCGTCGATTTCGTCGTTCCCGGCGTCTCCCTCGACGATGTCATCGCCGCCGAGTGCCGCGATTGTGTCATCGTCCGAAGTTCCGGTCAGCGTGTCGCTACCTGCAGTGCCGGTCAGGTCAACCCCGCCGGTAATCACGCCCGTCGCGTCGATGGTCGTGTTGCCGCCCTCCGTCAGATAGGAGAAGGATGCCTCGGAAAAATCGCCCTCAAGCGTGATCGTCGTGTCCGCCACGCCGTCGCCATCGGTGTCGATGTCGAGAATTGCGGATCCCATGGTGACCGTGACGTCATCAGACCCGAAACTGGCGCCTTCGACGATTAGTCTGTCATCATCCCCAAAGCCGGACACGACATCGCCGTCGAGCTCTTCCGCCGACCCGGTGATCGAATCCGATCCGCCGCCGAGATTGAACAGCTGAGGTGCAGCATTTCCTTCGAAGGACTCGCTTTCACCAGTGCCCTCCACTGTCACGTAGCTACCGCTTACCGTCGAGTTCGACCCTTGCAGGTTGCCGACGAACAGACCTGAATCGTAGGCTGTGTCCCCAGTGTCGGCGATCGCGATCGTGATTTCGTTCTCTCCATCCTGGATCGGGGCGAGGATGTTCAACAGTGTCGAAAAGCCATCGTACTCGGTGTCATAAGTGCCCGTATAGGGGTCGCCGTCCGAGCCGTCGTCACCGTTGTTGTTGAAGAAGTTGCCCGGGCTATTGATGGAGTCTCCGACGATCGACAGCGGTTGGTTGGGGTCTTGATTGAAGAGGGCATAGTTTACGCCGTTCACGTAGATCGCGGCGATGTCGACGAACGCGCTATCGACGAACTCGGGGTACTCATCCGAGCCGAAGAAGACGTCGAGGCTGATCGACGGCGCATCCCCGACATCGGCGGAATCGAAGGTGAAACTGACCACCGCGGCATCCTGGGTTTCGCCGGCGCCCGGGAATGCGTCCTGAACGGTCTGGTCGAGGCTGGCGTTTCCGGGCTGACCGTGGCTCACAGTGAAGCTACTGCTGGTGTTTTCAGTGCCCGGGGCACCGCCGGTGGAAAGAAAGATGCCAGATCCGATCCCTACGGTAGGAGTCGGATCAGTCCCCGATATTTCGCTGATCGTGTATCCTTCCTCCAGAAGCGAAATCGCCTCCTCCGCTCCTGTGTAGGTGATGTTGTCGAGATTGATCGAGCTATCCCCGACCAATACGCTTTCGATGTCGTCGACATTCGATACCGGCGTCAGGGTGTTGGCGTGTGTCGGGGAAGCTGCGTGGGTGACGTTCGCTGGCTGTTGGTTGTCAATCGGCATGTTTCTTCCTCAAATTACTGTCGCGTATGGGTTCGACGCGTCTATGCTCGTGCGCCTCTTCAAAGCCTCGCAAACGTTAGGGGGCTCTGGCAAGGGTCTCACCGGCCATGTGGAAGCCGCGCGCGCCGAGCTATGATTAATATTTCGTTAACGGTCTGAAAATAATCTGATAAATCTGTAGGTAGGGTATTCCCTACTAGCCTGCAGATTTGCGGGTTTCCCCCAACCTCGATTTGGACGAGCGGTAAATTCCTCTTCGACGCAATGTCTGATTGTTGACAGTTGCCGTATCCTTCGCATACCGATTGCAAAGGACGATCCAATGCGGTCCCTGCCATTGAAGTAATCACATGCCGGCTGGCGTGGAAGGGCAACACCGTGGACCCCTGTATCGCGGATCAGGCAAGAGCCTCGCCCGCGACGCCAAGTGCAACGCAATTGTCGAACGAATGCTCTGTGGCAGAGATGCCACCGGGCACTTCTCGTTCCCGCGGCGGCCACCTCCGCGGCGCCCGCGCTACCAAGCCAGTACAAACCGGATTTCATGGGTCCTTCCCGGACCTCGTACGTATACGGGGTCGCGAGGCGCATGACTTTTGAAACGCTAAACAAAATCAAAAGCCTAAACGAACGGGGCTAAACGAAGGGGCTTTCGCAACATCCTGCGGGAAGGAGCAGCATGAACACGACGCAACTGGCGAACGAGCTCGGGATCTCGAAGGGTCGGGTCAGCCAGTGGGTCTCGGAGGGCAAGCTCGACGGCTGCTACACCGGTGACGGTCGGGCCCGCCGCTTCGACGTCGAGAAGGTCCGGGCTGCGCTTCAGCATCGGCTCGACCCCGGGCAGCTGCTCGGAAACGGCGCGGACACAAGGCGCCGCCTGCGCGAGGACGAGGCTCGGCCCGACGCTGACGCGCCGGCAGCGCCTGGGCCGAGGGAGGGCGAGCTACGGCGGAGCGATCCCGATCGCTACGAGCTGGCGCGCACGCAGAAGGCCGAGGAAGAGGCGCGGCGGCTGCGGCGCCAGAACATGCTGGACGAGGAAAGCCTCGTGCTGGCGGACAAGGCCGGGCGCGAGGCCGCGCGGGCGCTGTCGCGGGAGCTTGCCCAGATCGAGGACCTTCTGCGCAGGAGTGCCAGGGCGATGGCCGACGAGCTCGGTGTCGACTTCAAGGCAGCCCGGAAGATCCTGCTCGACCTGTGGCGTGAGCATCGGGCGCGCCGGGCCGAGGCCCTGGGGGAGGTTGCCGAAGGAGCGACACTCGACGGTGAGGAACGGGACGCAGACTTCTGATGGGCTTCGTGACCTCCGCCGAGCGCGTGGTGTGCCGGGCCATGGCTGGCGCCATGGCGCCGCCGCTCCCGCCGGACATCACCCGATGGTGCGTCGAGAACATCGAGTTCGACGAGCGCTCGCCGATCAAGGGTCCGTTCGACATCTCGCGGTTCGCCTTCCTGCGCGAGATCCACGAGGTGCTGTCGCCGGAGCATCCGAGCCGCGAGGTCACGATCCGGGGCTCGGCGCAGTGGGGCAAGACGGTGTCGATCATCCAGCCGACGCTGGGGGCCTGGCACGAATACACGCCGCTCGACTCGCTGATCGTGCACCCGACCGCCAGCGCGGCGAGCGAGTGGGTGAACAACAAGTGGATGCCGATGCGGCGCCAGGCGCCGGGGCTGATCAAGATCTTCGGGGCAGGGCGGGGTGAGAACCGCGACAACATCTACAACCAGGAGACGCTGGAGCGGAACGGCTCGCTCAAGGTGGTGTCCTCGGGCTCGCCCGCCGACCTGACCGGCACGAGCCGCCGGCTGGTCATCATGGATGACCTCTCGAAGTTCGACACGTCGGACAAGGGCGACCCCGAGAAGCTCGCCGAGAGCCGGGCCTCGGGCTACGACGACGCGAAGATCCTCCGGGTCTCGACGGCGATGATCAAGGGCACCTGCCGGATCACCGAGGCCTATGACCGGAGCGACAAGCGGTTGTTCCACGTCCCGTGCCCGCACTGTGGGTTCGCGCAGCCGCTGACCTGGGAGAACTTCCGCGCGAGCCTCGAGCCCGAGCGGCTGCACGCGGCGCACTTCACCTGCGAGAGCTGCAGGGCGCCGATCCGGCACGCGGACAAGGAACGGATCGTGCGGCAGGGCACGTGGGTGCCGAGCAACCCGCACGGCGACCATCCGGGGTTCCACCTTTGGCGGGCCTATGCGCCGCAGCGGGACTGGGCCTCGATCGCGGTCGAATACGCGCAGATGATGGGCTGGACCCGGCTCGAGGCCGGCGCCTCGGCGAACACCGAGCCCGGGCCGGAGCGCCAGAAGGAGAAGGCGCCGGCCACGAGCCGCCCGATCAAGGCAGCCGTCGAGCAGGTGTTCTGGAACGACGTTCTGGGGCTGCCCTACGAGCAGGCCACCGACGCGCCGGACTGGGAGAAACTGCGCGACCGGGCGGAGCTCGCGGAGCCCGGCACGGTGCTCGACCTCGGTGTCCTGCCGAGCACGGGCTTCATCTTCGCGGCCGGTGTCGACTGCCAGGACGATCGCATCGAGGTGCAGCTGGTGGCCTTCGGACGCAACCGGCGGCGCTGGGTCGTGGATTACCGCGTGATCCCGCATCACATCAGCGACGAGGCGGGCCGGGCCGCGCTGAACGCGCTGCTCAAGCAGGAATGGCGCACGATGCTCGGGCTGCGGGTCGCCATCGACATCCTCGCGATCGACGGGGGTGCCTACACCGACGATGTGTGGAGCTGGGCGAGGCCGCACCCGTGGGGGCGGGTGATCATCGTGAAAGGCGGTTCGCAGGAAAACGGGCCGCTGATGGCGCTGCAGAAGTTCGACCGGCGCAAGGACGGCAAGGTGAAGCGGGCGCAGAAACGCGCCTTCAACCTCAACGTCTCGTCGATGAAGGCGGGGCTCTACGCGCACTTGAGCAAGGAAGATCCCGAGGAGCGGGGCTTTACGCAGTTCGCCCAGGGGCTCGGGGACGAGTACTTCCGGATGCTCACCGCCGAGCATCGGGTGCTGTCGCGCAACAAGCATGGCGTGATGACCAGCCGCTGGGTCCTAGTCGAGCCGACCCGGCGCAACGAGGCGCTGGATACGATGAACTACGCCGAGGCCGGCGCGCTGCGCAAAGGCTGGGCCTCGATGACCGACGATCAATGGGACGCGCTCGATGCCGAGCGCAGCGCACCGCCGCCCGACGCCCAGCCGGACCTCTTCGACGCCTCGCTGCCGTTGATGCCGGCGGCGGAGGCACAGCAGAAACGCCCGAAGGCGAAACAAGCCTCCGCCGACAAGGCTGCGCGGCTCGCCGAACTCCTGAGGAAGCAGAATGGCTGATACCGCAACGCTGGAAGCCCGGCTCGAGGATGCCGAGGAGGCGCTTCACGCCGTCCTGATGGGCGAGAGCGTGACCGTGGTCGCCTATGACGGTCACCGCACGGAATACGGCCCCGCGAACGAGGCGGGCCTGCGCCGCTACATTGCCTCGCTGAAGCGCCAGTTGGGGCAGGGCGGTGTGCGCGGCTCGCGCCGGGTGATCTTCTGATGGGGATCGACAATTCCGCCCTGACCCGGGTGCCGCTCGTGCCGCGCAAACGTGGCGCGATGCGGGATGCCGGGTTCAACGGCAGCGCGCCCTACGTCGCAGCCGACACCGGTATCGACACCCTCAGCGGTTTCCTGCCCTCGAACCGGGCGGCGGATGCCGAGGTTCTACCGGGGCGGGACCGGATCAGCGCCCGCGCGCGAGATCTCGGTCGCAACAACGGCTGGGCCGCCGGCGCGGTCTCGAAGGAGGTCGACGGGGTCATCGGCGCGAACTTCCGCCCGCTCCTCAAGCCCGACTGGCGGGCTCTGGGGCTCGATTCCGCGTGGGCGCAGGAGTTCAAGGAACAGGTGGAGGCCCGCTGGCGCCTGCACGCGGACGATCCGCGCCGCTACTGCGACACGACCCGGGCGCAGACCCTGCCGCAGCTCTTCGGCAGCGCGTATCGGACCTACCTCATCGAGGGGGAGGCGATCGGGCTGGTGAACTGGCGCCAGATGCGGCCCTTCAAGACGACGCTGCGGCTGGTGGACCCGGACCTGCTGTGCAACCCGTATGACGCGGCGGACGAGGAACGGCTGCGCGGCGGTGTGGAAATCACCCGCGACGGTGTTGCGCGGGGCTATCACTTCCGGCGTGGGCATCGCGACAGCGCCTGGCCGAACGTCGCCGAGGCGATGAGCTGGAAGCGGATCGCGCGCGAGGGGCGGAACGGGCGCCCGCAGGTGATCCACTTCTTCGACAAGCTGCGCGACGGGCAGACGCGGGGTGTGAGCCGGCTGGCGCCGATCGTCGAGCGGCTGAAGATGGAGGACCATTACTCGCGGGTCGAACTGCAGGCCGCGGTCATCAACGCGATCCTCGCCGCCTTCATCAAGAGCCCGATCGGGCCGGAGATGATGGAGGAGATGTTCGGGGAGGGCGACGGCGAGACCTTCCTCAACTACCAGTCCGACCGGGCGGCGTTCTACGGCGGCCGGGGTGGCGTGAAGCTCGGCGGCGCGCGGGTCCAGACGCTCTACCCGAACGACGAGATCGGCATGGTCTCGACAGCGCGGCCGGCGGCACAGTTTGCGGACTTCGAGGCGGCGGTGCTGCGCCACATCGCGTCCGGTCTCGGCATCAGCTACGAGCAGCTCGCCTCGGACTGGTCGAAGACGAACTACTCGAGCGCGCGGGCGGCGATGATCGAGATCTGGCGTGGCTGGACGGCGCGCCGGGTCGCCTTTGCGCAGGGCTTCTGCCAGCTCTACTTCATGGCGTGGCTGGAAGAGCAGGTGCTCGACGGGCACATCGCGCTGCCGCGCGGGGCGCCGGACTTCCACACCTTCTGGCCGGCCTACGCGCGGGCCAAGTGGATCGGGCCCGGCAAGGGCTTCGTCGATCCGGTGAAGGAAGCCCAGGCGGCTGCGATGCGCGTGGCGCTGGGACTCTCGACGCTCGAGGAAGAGGCGGCGGAGCTGACCGGCACCGACTACGCCGAGAACATGGAGCAGATCGGCCGGGAGATCTCGGCCATGCCGGAGGGCATGCTGCATCCGGCGCAGGAAAGCTTCGCCAAGCTGTTGGGCCCCGCGGTGGCCGGCCCGGCCCAGACCTCCGAGGACTGAAACAGATGGGTTACTCCGTCGAGCTAGCCGCGCAGACCTTCGGCATGAAGGTTGAAACCTTGAAGACTTGGATCCGCAGGCATGGGCTCCTCGATCATTTATCCAATGGTCGTGGTCACGCTATGCTGCTTGCTGATCAGGATATGGTCGCGGTTTATATCGTGAGCAGGCTGGTTCCTTGCGGCTTCACGGTCGGCTTGGCCTGCAAGATCGCGAATTCCGCGGCGAAGTATCCAAGTTTGCTTAGCAGCCCGGTTTGGACCGCATCTTTCGACAGCAAGTGCTGGCCTAACGAGCCCGACGTCTCGTTAGGCGGCGTCTCGGTCTCCCTTGCTATCCAGCCGGCGATCGATCTGGTCGTCGCGCTCTCTGAAAATGAGGGCGGCTCCCCGAGCGAGACAGTCAGAGAGGACTGAACCAATGCGACATCCGCAGATCGCGGCGCGTGTGTTTCACACGCCGCTTCTTGCTGCGCCGGCGAAGGCCGCGGCATTCATCATGGGGCTCGGCCCGCGCATCGTCGGCACAGAGATCGAGGTGCAGGGCGCCGAGGCGACGCCCGAGGCCAGCCGCAGGGCGCGGGCCTCGCTGCTCGACGAACGGCTGGAAGACGAGATCGGCGGCGGCCGCAGATCCGCCTTCCGGGTGCGCGACGGAGTCGCCGTGATCCCGGCCACGGGCACGCTCGTGCATCGCGGCGCGTGGCTCGGCCAGTCGTCGGGCGAGACCTCCTACGAGGGGCTTTCGGCGCAGATCGAGATGGCGCGCCGGGATGGGACGGTGCGCGGCGTCGCGCTGGAGATCGACAGCTTCGGCGGCGAGGTCGCGGGGTGCTTTGCCCTGGCCGACCAGGTCCGGCAGCTGCGCGAGGAAAAGCCCGTGTGGGCCTTCGTCAGCGACCACGCCTATTCCGCCGCCTACGCGCTGGCCTCGCAGGCCACGCGGATCGTGATGCCGCGCACGGCCGGCGCGGGGTCGATCGGGGTGATCTGCATGCACGCGGATTATTCCGGCGCGCTCGAGGCGATGGGGGTCCAGGTGACGGTGATCTCCGCCGGGGCGCACAAGGCCGACGGCAACCCCTATGCCCCGCTGCCCGAGGCCGTGCGTGACGATCTGCAGGCGGAAATGGAGCAGCTGCGGGGGCTCTTCGCCGAGACCGTGGCGCTGGGGCGTGGCGACCGGCTGACCGCCGAGGCCGCGCTTGCCACCGAGGCGCGGTGCCTGATCGGCACCGATGCGGTCGAGGCGGGGCTTGCCGATGAGATCGCGAACCCGCGCTCGGCGTTCGAGGCCTTCGCGGACGACATCAACGGCCGTGCCCGGGCACGGCAGACCACTCCCAGAGGAGCATCCACCATGAGCCAGACCAACACGAGCACCACGCCGGAGACCACGGCCGAGAGCACCCCGCCGGCGGCTGCACCGTCCGCAACCGCGCCCGCCGCCGCACCGCCGGCGGCCACAACGCCCGAGCCCGCAAGCCCCGCGGCGGAGGACCCCAAGGCGCGCATCGCCGCGATCCTGAAGAGCCCGGAGGTCGAGGGGCGCGAGGATCTGGCGCAGAGCTTCGCCTTCGACAGCGACATGACGTCGGCCGAGGCGATCAAGCACCTGGCCGCCGCGCCGAAGAGCGGCTCGGGCGGCGGGCTGTCCTCGACGATCGATGCCGAGGCGACCGAGCTCGAAGCCCCGGGCCCGGGCGATGACGCGGGCGCCCGCGCGGAGCCCGGTATCGCGGAGCGCGCGGCCAAGCGGTTCTCCGCGTCCTGACCTTCGGCGCCGCCGCAGGTCTTCCTTCCTGACCCTTCCCCCGAAAGGACATCACGATGCCCACCCTGACCGAAGGCCGGACGCCCGGCGACTTCCTTCTGTACGATGTGGCGGACTACAGCCGCGACGTCGTGACCATCGGCGCCGGTGCCGACCTCGCGCCCGGCACGGTGCTCGGCAAGGTCACCGCGTCCGGCAAGTTCATCCGCAGCGTGCGGACCGCGACCGACGGGTCCGAGACGCCGGTGGCGGTGCTGCACACGGCGGCGGCGGCCGCCTCCGCCGATGTGACCAATGCCATCGTCCAGGCTCGCCACACCCGCTGCCGTCGCTTCGGGCTTCTCTTCGACGCCACCTGGTCGACCGAAGGCGAGCGCGACACTGCCTGCGCCGCACTCGCCGACGCAGGCATCGTCACCACCTGATCCACGTCGCGCCGCCCGGGGTGGCGGCGTGCAACCATTCGCGCCCGCGGGCGCCATTCCAGAACAGGAGGCCTCCGATGGCCCATATCAACATCTTCAAGGGAGACGCCTTCTCGGCCATGGCGCTGGGAGAGGCGATCCGCGTGATCCCGAACCAGTGGGGCGTGATCGGTGCCATGGGGCTCTTCAGCTCCAAGGGCATTCGCGGCACCGCCTTCTCGGTGGAAAGCCACAACGGCGTGCTGCAGCTGGTGCAGTCGTCGGAGCGCGGCTCGCCGCTCCCCGGCCAGGCGCGCGGCAAGCGCAAGATGGTCGACTTCCGCACCGAGCGCTTCGGCCTCAAGTCGCGCATCACCGCCGACGACATCGACAACATCCGGGCCTTCGGCTCCGAGACCGAGCTGCAGCAGGCGCAGGACGAGGTCATGGACCGGCAGGAGGAACTGCGCGGCTCGATCGACATCACCCGCGAGTATCACCGCGCCAAGGCGATCCAGGGGGTGGTGCTCGACGCCGACGGCACCGAGCTGGTCGATCTCTTCGACAAGTTCGGCATCACCCGCAAGTCGGTCGACTTCGTGCTGGGCACCGGCACCACCGACCTCGGCGCCAAGTGCCGCGAGGTGACGCGCCACGTTCGCCTGTCGCTGCTCGGTGACGTGATGACCGGGGTGATGGGCCTGATCCATCCCGACTTCACCGACAAGCTCATGGGGCACGCGGACTTCAAGGAGCGCTACAAGTACTTCCAGAACGCCAACGGCGGCGACCCGCTGCGCGACGATACCTCGGCGGGCTTCGACTTCGGCGGGATCCGCTGGAAGGAATACCTCGCCGAGGCCCCGGTGCCGCAGGAAGACGGCACCACAGTCACCCGCAGCTTCATCCCCGCGGGTGAGGCGGCATTCCTGCCGCTCGGCACGCGCCAGACGTTCCGGACGTTCAACGGCTCGCCCGACTACATCGGCATGGCGAACACGCCGGGTCGCGACTTCTACTCGGCGGTCTTCCCCGACCGGCAGGAGGATCGCTTCGTCGATGTCGAGGCGATGATGCAGAACATGCAGATCTGCATGCGTCCGGGCACGCTGGTGCGCGGTCACACCTCCAACTGATTCTGAGCCCCGGCCGCCGGGCCGGGGTCCATTCCCGAGGGAGAGCCCCCCATGCCACGCAAGAGCAAGCAAAAAGACACCGCCGCGGATGTGCGCGTGCGGATGACGGACGATTACAGCTACCGCCTCGACGCCTCCAACCGCCGGACCCTGCCGAAGGGCTGGACCGGCATCGTGCCCGCCGCCGTCGCCGATGCGATCGAGACGGACGGGAAGGGCGCGCGCGACCTTCCCATCGAGGTGGTCGATGCGACCGACGGACAGGAGGGTGCGGGCGATGGTGCGACGTCCAAGACCGCTGCCAAGACCGAGGCCGGCCCCACCGGAGCGACCAAGGCCGGGGCCACCACCGGGCAGGCCGGGTCCGATCTCCTCGGCGCGCAGGGCAGCGGCGACAGCTGATGCCGGTCGACCCGTTCCTGCGCAGCGTCGAGGACAGCTTCCGGAGGCATGGCATTCCGGCTGTCCTCGACCCCGACGGCATCGCGCGGGAGGTCATGCTCCTGCCTGCGCGCCCTGACGGGATCGCGGAGTTCGGGGATATGCGGATCCAGTCCGAGACCGGGCTGTTCGAGATCCTGTCGGCGGCCTTCGCGGGCCACGGCAAGGGCGCGATCCTCGCGCTCGTCGGCGAGCGGCGGCGGGTGCAGCATGCCCGCGTCCGCGATCCGCGTCGCTACAAGACCCAGCTCGACACCATCGCTGTCTGAGCTGTTCCCCCTTCCAGGAGATCCCTCATGCCTCGCAAGTCTTCCAGTGCCTCCGCCCCCACGGCGGAGATCGAAACCCTGCGCGCGGTCGATGTCGACATCGCACCGGGCCGGGTGCGTCAGTTCCCGGCGGGGTGGTCGGGCACCGTGCCCAAAACGATGGCCGATGACATCGCGGCCAAGGGCGCCGCGTCGCGGCCCGCCGACAAGGCTGCCCCGGACGCCGAAGGGACCGCCGAAGAATGACCGGCACCCGGCTCGAGGCGGCGCTCGAGGGTAACCTCGAGCAATACATGGCGGAGGAGTTGGACCTTGCGAAGCGCGCCGTGACAAAGGGCGTGCATGCGCGGGCCACGGTGCTGAAACACGCGCTTCGTGCCGATGTGCTTTCCGGTGGCCTGGGGCGTCGTGTCGCGAAGAGCTGGCGGCAGGAAAACTACCCCAAGGGGGTCTCGAGCCTCGGTGCGGCGTCCTATGTCTTCACGAAAGCAGAGAAGCTTGTGGCGGCCTTTGACAAGGGTGTCACGATCAGCGCCAACAAGCAGCGGTTCCTCGCGATCCCGACCCCCTCGGCACCGAAGCTGGGCCGCAAGGGCGACCGCCTGACCCCTTCGAACTTCCCCGAAGACCGGTTCGGCCCGCTTCGGTTCGTCTACGTTCGCGGTGGGACCTCGCTGCTCGTGGTCGACAATCAGCGCGCGTCGAAACGTGGCGGCTATGCGCGTTCCCGCAGCAAGAGAGCTTTGAAGACCGGGTACGGGCTCCACACCGTGCCAATGTTCTGGCTTGTCCCGCGCGCCCGACTTCGCCGTCGTCTGAACGTTGCCGAAGTCGAGCGCGCAGCGGTCTCCGGGCTCGCGGCTGACATCGATGCTGCATTCAACACCTTGAAACGCCGGAGGCTTCGCTGATGCCAAGCAAGATCGAAACCGCACTCGTCGCGCTGCAAGGCGCGCTCTCGGGCCATGCGGCGACGGTGCTGCGCTCGGCGGATCTGCCGGTCGAGTGCCCCGAGGCGGGCGTGCTCAACATCGTGCCGGGCGATCCGCGGGAGGTCGGGCGGCAGCTCGGCACCGGTCGGCGCGAGTTCGAATGCGTGATCGAGATCGAGGCGGTGGTGCAGGGCGCGACCGACACCCTGCGAGACGCAGGCCTCGACGCATCGCTCATCTCGGCGGCCGGGCTGCTCCTTGCGGACCGCAGCCTCGGTGGTGCGGTCGATTACCTCGACATCGATGCACCGCAGGAAACCGACGAGGTCCCGATGGCCGGGGCCGAGACCCTCAAGGGCGCGGTGCTTCCCGTGACCCTGTTTTACGTGACCACCGCAAACCCGATGGAGTGACCCATGCCCAATGCACGCGGAGACCAGGCGAAACTGCTCGCCCGGCGCCAAACCACCTTCGGCACCGCCGAGAGCGCGGCCGACGGCGCGTTCCAAGCGCTGCCTTTCTACAACTACAACGTCACGCCCTCGGGCGAGCTCGCGAATGACGATGCGATCTACGGTGACAGCTACGCCGGCGAGTTGGTCGCGGGGCTGCGCAACCTCGGCGGCTCGATCGAAGTGCCGCTCGGGCTCGACAGCTTCGGCTGGCATCTCGCGCAGCTGCTCGGCCTGCCGACCACGACCGGGACCGAGGCGCCCTACAGCCACGTGTTCACGGCCGCCGCGAACCCGCAGATCCTGCTCGGGACGCACGGGATCAGCCATGCCGGCGTCGGCCAGCACTTCACGCAGGACAGCCTCGCGGTGCAGAGCCTCGAGATCCAGGCGCAGAAGAACGGGCAGCGCCAGCGCGCCACGCTCAACATGATCGGGCGCGAGGAGGTCAAGGCGGGCGCGACGCTCGACAGCACGCCGATCGCCTTTGCCAACGATCCGGTGCCGGTCGGCTTCCAGGGCCTGCTGAGCATCGATGGCAGCGAGGCGGCGGGGATCACGCAGGCGGGGCTCACGCTCGGCACCGGGCGCGAGGCCGACCAGGAAACGCTGAACGGGCTGGCGACGGCGGCCGACATCGACCTCGGGTTCTGGGACCTCTCGGGCTCGCTCAACGCCCGCTTCCGGGATGCGACCTACTACGATGCTGCCTCGGCCGGCACCGAGATGGCGCTCTCGCTCGCTTGGACGATCAGCGCGAGCTACAGCCTCTCGATCAGCGTGCCGCGTGTCGTGCTCGAGCGCAGCGGCGTCCCGGTGGAGGGACGGAACCTGATCTCCCAGTCCTTCAACTGGCGCGCGGCGCGGCCCGCGACGGGTCAGCAGCTGATCGAGGTCACGCTGTTGAACGCTACCGCCGATTACGCGAACCCGACCTGATGGTGCTGCGTCTCTCGCGGCGAGTCGGCGCCGCGCGAACCATCGACCTCGGCTACGACGTCACGGTCTCGCATCGTGCTTTCGGGTATGCCGATTGGCGCGAGGCGGAGGCCACGGCCATGCGGCTCGCGCGCCAGACCTTGCCCGCCGAGCTGGCCTTTGCCGCCGAGTGCAGCGACGAGGAAGATCTCGGGCCTGAGTACGAGGAGGCGCTGCGCGGACAGGCCGCGCAGCACCTGGTCAAGCTCCTGCTCGTCCGCTTCGGCGACGGCTGGACCGGTGTCGAGGGGCCCGACGGCGCGCCCGCGCCGCTCACGGCGGAGACGCTCGACCAGTTCCTCGAGCTGTTCCCCGGCGTCGCGGGCACGCTGCACGCGAGCCTGCTCACGCCCTGGGTCGAGGTGGCGCGGGAGGGAAACGTCTCCGCGCCCTCGCAAGATACCGCTACAGCGGAGGCTTGAGTCACTGCGCGGAGTGCCGGGCGATGCCCGGCTATGCCTGCGCGCGGTTCGGCGGCGAGGGCGCGTGCCCCGAAGACACCCACCAGCCCGAGACGGTCGAGGGCCGCGCGATTGCGGCCGCCGGCCCGGAGCTGTTCCACCAGCGGCGCATCGGTCCGGGCGGTTATGCCGGGCTCGACCTGCCCGCCTGTCTTGCGCTCATGGAGGCGCAGGGCGTGCCACCACGTATTGCAACTCTGTTGCTTCCGCACTGGGAGACCGGCCTTCTCGAGGCCGCTGCCCGGATGCGTGAGCGAAACGGTGCTGAATGAGCAACGCCACGCGAAACTACACGATCCGGCTGTCGGCTTCCGGCAAGCAGCAGCTCGAGGCCGACCTGCGCGCCCTCGGGGCCTCCGGGGAAAAAAGCCTGCGGCGGATCCAGACGGCAACGAAGCCCGCCAACACCGGGCTGCGCGAGACCGATCGGGCTGCGCGCGAGCTGAAGGGCTCGCTGGGGGCCGTCTCTGCCGAGTTGCCGGCGCTGGCGCGTTTGGCGCGGTTCATGGGCACGACGGCGCTCGCCGGTGGGATCGTGGCCTTTGGGCGCAGCTCGCTCAACGTGGGCCGCGAGTTCCAGGCGATGATGCAGCGGGTCGAGGCGGCCACCCGGGCCGGTGGGGCCGACATGGGTCGCCTGTCGGATGCCGCGAAGGCGCTCGGGGCCACGACCGCCTTCACCGCGATGCAGGCGGCCGAGGCGATCGAGGTGCTCGCGAAGAACGGGGTCTCGGTCGCGGACATCCTCGACGGCGCGCTGTCGTCGTCGGTGTCGCTGGCAAGCGCGCTCGGTGCCGAGATGGCGCCGGCGGCGGACCTGGTCACGGACCTGATGCAGCAGTTCAGCCTCGAGGCGGGGCAGCTGCCGGACATCGTCGACCAGGTGACCGGCGCCGCCCTGAAATCCAAGTTCGGCTTCGACGACCTGCGCCTGGCGATCGGGCAGGCGGGTGGTGTCGCCGGGACGTCCGGGGTGGAGATCGAGGACTTCCTCACGGTGCTCGCGGCGACGTCTTCAAGCTTCGCGAGCGGCTCGGATGCCGGCACGTCGTTCAAGACCTTCCTCCAGCGCCTGACCCCGGAGAGCAAGAAGGCCGCGGCCGTCATGGCCGAGCTCGACCTCGCGTTCTTCGATGCGCAGGGCAACATGAAGAGCATGACCGAGATCGCGCAGGTCCTGCAGGACGGCCTGGCCAA
Source organism: Salipiger sp. D13 (assembly GCF_003703915.1). NCBI lineage: Bacteria > Pseudomonadati > Pseudomonadota > Alphaproteobacteria > Rhodobacterales > Roseobacteraceae > Salipiger > Salipiger sp. D13. The sequence continues at coordinate 246,745 of NZ_ML112592.1, read as the reverse complement.
CCTGTCGGAGGAGGCGCGCAACGATGCCCTGAAAACCGTGTTCGGCACTGACGCGATCCGCACGGCCGCCGCGCTTGCGAAGCAGGGCGCCGAGGGGATGCGGGAACTTGCGCAGGGCATCGGCGAGGTCTCGGCGCAGGAGCAGGCGGAGGTGCGGCTGCGCGGGCTCGACGGGGCGTTGAAGGAGGTCGCGGCCGCCTGGGAGGCGCTGCAGCTGGAAGCCGCCGAGAACGGCGGGCTCGATGTCGCCGAGAGCTTCGTGCGCCGGCTGACCGAGGCGTTGCGCTTCCTGACCGAAAACTTCCAGGAGGTCGAGGAGATCGCCGAGCGGGTCGCGCAGGCGCTGACCGTCTACCTCGTCGGCAAGGGCATGACGCTCGCGATCGCGAAGGGGGTGGCGCTGCGTGCGACGCTGATCGAGATCGCGGGGGCGGCGACCGGCGTGGGCACGGCCGCGAGCCGCGCGGCCGGTCCGCTCACCCGCATGGGGATCGCCGCACGCGCCCTTACCGGCGTGCTCGGCGGGCCGTTGTCGCTGGCGATCACCGCGGGCTCTCTGATTGCCTTCGGGCTCGATACGGACGCGACGGCCGATGCGCTCGACCGTGCCGTCACTGCGGCGTCCAGCGCCGGGGAGGCGCTCGACGCCTACCAGGAGGCCGCGCGGCGCGCCGCCGAGGAGCAGAAGGGCCTTGGCGGCGAGATCTCCGCGACCACCCAGCAGATGCTGGCGCAATCCCGGGCCGCGCTCGAGCAGGCGCGGGCGGACCTCGAGCGGAGTTACATGGACGCGCGCGGCGCCATGACCGGGAGCCTCCTCGATGGTGACGGGATCGACGATCTGCGCGCGAGGCTCGGTGCAGCGGCATCGCTTGATGGCTCGGACCGAAGCGATCTCGAGGCGCTGCTCTGGCCGGATGATGCGCAGAACGACTTCCTCGCGCGCATGTACGAACTTGCCCAGGCGGTCGAGGAGGGGCGCATGGGCTTCTCGGAGTTCATGGCGGAGGTCGATGCGCTGCGGGCCGTCGGCAGCAACCTCGAGCCGGTGCGCGATCGGCTCGTCGACATCCTCGACAGCGGCGACCGGCTCGTCGGCAGCGGTGCGGTGGAAGAGCTGATGGCGCTGGCTCGCGAGGCCGGACTGTTCGCGGACGAGATTGCGGCGATCGACAATGCCACCACGGAATCGGACGCGGCTCAGGCGATCGACGACCTGGCGCGCGCCCTGACCGAGGCGCTGGAGGCGGGCAAGCTTCTGCGCTCGGAAGGCCTTGAGGGGTTCCGCGAGAAAGCCGGGGATCTTGCCGAGGTCGAGACGCAGCTGCAGGCGATCAATGACCGGCTGACGGACAACCGCGACCTCTCCGAGCAGATCTCCGGCGACCGGCCGTTCGACGATGCGGGCGACAGCGCCAGGGGCGCGGCCGATGAGATCGCGCGGCTCAACCGCGTATACGGCCAGTACCAAGCGACGCGGATCGCGGGAGATGCGCAGAATGGGCCCAGCATGCAGCCCTGGGGCGAGCCCACCTCCTCCTTCAGCCGCGAGGGCATGGACCCCGCCGCGATCCGGGCGCTGGCGGTGCTCGAGCAGGCCTCGGGCAAGCTCTTCAACATCCTCTCGGACTATCGCTCGCCCGAGGAGAACAAGGCGGCAGGTGGCGCGAAACACAGCCAGCACATGAGCGGCAAGGCCTTCGACATCGACGTGTCGGGCATGTCGATCGACGAGCGGCTCGAACTGATCAAGCTCGCGCGGTCGGTCGCGGGCTTCGGCGGCGTGGGGGTCTATTCCAGCAGCCTGCACTTCGACACCGGTCCCGAGCGGGCCTGGGGCCCGGACTACACCTCTGCCTCGGTGCCGGGCTGGGCGGCCGAGACGCTCGGGATGTACGGGAAGGACAGCAAGGGTGGCTCGACGAAGACGGAGGAACTCGACAAGCAGGCCGAGGCGCTGGCGCGGGTGGTGAGCGTGGGTCGGGATCAGCTCGACCAGCTTCGCCTCGAGGCGGATCTCGCGGGGCGCTCGGTCGAGCAGCAGGCGCAGCTCACCTTCCAGTACGAGGCCCTGAAGCGGGCGCGCGAGGCCGGGATCGATCCTGCGAAGACGACGACCGAGGATGGCCGCATCCTCGCGGACGTGATCGACGAGCAGGCGGCGGCCTACGGGCGGCTCGTGGCCGCGAAGGACGCCGATGCCCGCAAGTCGGAAGAGACGAAGGAGAAGAACCAGAAACTCGCCGACGAGATTGCGACCTACAAGGGCGAGATCTCCGCGCTCTTCGACAACCTCAAGCCCGGCGGAGACGGCATCGCGGGGTTCTGGGATGATCTTACGAGCATGATCCTCGACAAGCTCTGGACGCTCGCTTTCGACCCCGTCTGGAATTACCTCGCGCAGCTCATGCAAAGCATGTTCTCCGGGCTTGGCGGTGGGTCGGGTCTGTTGAGCGTGGGCGCGAGCGTCCTCGGTATTGGCGGCAAGGCCGACGGTGGCGAGATCGATGGCTATGCCGGGGGCGGTGCCCTGGCGCGCCCGCGTCGGGCGGCGGGGCAGCTCACCGGGACTGGCGGGAAGCGGCAGGACAACCTGCTGTTCTGGGGCTCCAAGGGCGAGTTCATGCAACCCGCCGCCGCGGTCGACTTCTACGGGGTGGAGTTCATGGAGGCGATCCGCAATCGCCGCCTGCCGAAGTTCGCCACCGGCGGCTCGCTTGGCGGCGGCGCGGCCCCGGGCAGGCCGGGCGCGTTCCAGTTCAACCAGCAGATCATCGACAAGGTGGGGGTGAAGGTGACCTCGGAAGAGCAGACCTTGCCGGACGGCTCGCGGCTGCAGCGGCTCGAGCTTTCCGAGGCCGTGAACGAGGCCATGACCACCCCGGGCGGCGCGGCCAACCGCACGCTGCGTCGGCGAGGGTTCACGCAACCGAGGGCGCGCCGATGAGGATTCCGACGTTCCCGCCCGAGCTTCCCCGGCCGCAGGTCTCTGGCTTCCGCCGGCAGCGGTCGGATCCGCGCCGGCGGCGTACCTTCGACGCGGGCCCGCCTAAGTTTGCCCGGCGCTACTCGGCCGTGCCGGTGACCTTCAGCCTCTCGATGCGGCTTCATGCCTGGCAGGTCGCGCTGTTCGACCGGTTCTACGTCGAGGACTGCGCCGATGGCAGCCTGCCGTTCTACATGCCGGACTACACCGTCGATGGCCTGCCGTTGCTTGATGAGACCGGCGCGATGCTGACCGACGAGGCGGGCGTGCCGCTGCTGTGGTCGAAGGTCATGCTCTGCCTCTGGGGCGAGACGCCCCCGGAGTTCGGAGATCCGAAGATCACCCGGCAAACCGTGACCTTCTCTGTGGTGGAGCTGCCATGACCCGGGCCATCTCGCTGAACGCGCGCCGGAGCCTCGATGCAGCGGCGACGGAAGACTTCTTCGTCGTGCTGCTGGAGATCACGCATCCGAACCTCGCCGCGCCGCTGCGGCTGAGCACCGATCCGACCGAGCGGATCTCGATCGAGCCGTTGGTCTACGGCACCCGCTCCGGCTGGCGTGGCGCCGACCCGGTCGCCGATCACTGGCAGTTCGTCGCGGCGGCGCTGGAGCTGCCGAGCGACCAGGAGGACGTGCCGGCGGCGGTGCGGATCACGCTCGATCTCTTCGACGCGACGCTGCCGGCGCTGCTGCGCAGCTTCGAGACGCGGGCCACGGCGAACATCGCGCTGGTGATGGCCTCGGATCCGGACACGCCCGAGCAGCAGTTCCTCGGGCTCGAGGTGACGGGCGGCACCTACGGCGCGCAGGTGGCGATCTCGGCCTCGCGCAAGCCCATCGAGGAGGAGGGCGCGCCGATGGACATCATCGGCAAGCAGCGCTTCCCGGGGCTCTTCCGGTGAGCCTCTCGGACTTCGTGGGCATCCCCCACGCCGACCTCGGGCGCGACCGGGCGGGCTGCGATTGCTACGGGCTCCTGCGGCTCGTCTACGCCGAGGACCTCGGGATCGCCCTGCCGAGCTTCACCGGCACCTATGCTACCTGCGCCGAGCACGCGCAGATCGCGGCGCTGCTGGCCGGCGAGGCGGCGGCGGGCCCGTGGCAGCCGGTCGAGACGGTCCGACCCTACGACGCGCTGCTCTTCCGGGTGGGGCGCCATGACTGCCACGTCGCCGTGGCGGTCGACCGGGCGCGGATGCTGCACGTCCACGCCCGGTCCCGCGCGGTGATCGTGCCGCGCGCCGATCCCACCTGGCGCGACCGCTTCTCGGGCGCCTTCCGACACGAGGCCCTGCTGTGACCAACGTCCTGATGATGCGCGGCGTCTCGCCCGAGGCGCGCAAGCCCTTCGCCGTGGCCGGCACCGTCACCATCGCCGAGATCGTCGCCACGACGCTGCCGGGGGCAAGCGAGGGGGTGCTGGCGCGCACCCGGGTGGCGATCAGCTACCGCGACCAATACCAGGTCATCCCGCGCGCGTGGTGGGGCAGGGTGCGCCCGCACGAGGGCACCACCGTCATCATCCGCGTGGTCGAGGGCGACCCGGTGAGCATCGGGGCGTGGGTGTCGAGCGCCATCGGCGGGGCCTACTACGCCGCCACCGGTGTGAGCCTCGGCGCCTTCGCGCTCGACGCCATCCTCGTCACCACCGCCATCGCCAGCGTCGCCATCACCTCGGCGCTGATCAACAGCCTGATGCCGCAGCCGCAGGTGCCGAAGGACCAAAAGACCGAGAGCCGCTACAAGATCACCGGATGGCGGAACCAGGTGACGCCGGACGAGCCGGTGCCCTATCCCACGGGGCAGATCCGGGTGGCGCCGGTCTATGCCGCGCAGCCCTTCACCGAGGTTGTGGGCGACTTCCAGTATATACGGGCGCTGTTCCTCTTCGGCTACGGGCGGCTCGACATCTCCGACATCCGCATCGGCGAGACCCCGATCTCGGAGTTCGCCGGCGTCGACATCCAGATCCGCGAGGGCGTCGCGGGCGATGCCCCGGTGACGATCACGCCCGACCAGGTGCTCGAGGAATCGGTGCAGGTGGAGCTTCTGAACCCGCAGCCGCCCATCGACGAGGCCGGGAACGAGATCGACGGCGACCGCGTGGAACAGCCGCATGTCTACACCACGGCCTCGCATGCGACGCAGGCCAGCGTGATCCTGCACTGGCCCAACGGGGCGCATTACAACAAGTCGAGCGGCGATCTCGGCTGGACCGACATGGACGTGCGCATCCGCCAGCGCGCCGCCGGCACCGAGACCTGGTCGGAGGTCACGACCGAGACTTATGTCGCCAAGCAGCGCGAAGCCTTCTTCCGCCAGATCACCTGGACGCTGCCGAGCCGGGGCACCTGGGAGATCGAGGTCACCAACCTCACGCCGCGCGACAACGGCACGAAGCGGAACAACCGGGTCTTCCTCGCCGCCGTCCAGTCGATCCGGCCGGAGTATCCGGTCAACTTCGACAAGCCGGTGGCGCTGGCCTCGGTGCGCATCAAGGCGACCTACGAGCTCAACGGCACGCTCGACAAGCTGAACGCGCTGGTGCGCCGCTACGTGCCGGTCTGGGACGGCGAGGCGTGGGGCGAGGGGCTGTCGCGCAACGCGGCCTCGGCCTATGTCCATGCGCTGCAGGGCAACCACCACCCGTTCCCGGTGGACGACGCCGGCATCGACTGGGACCAGATGGCCGACTGGTGGGACTACTGCGACGCCAAGGGGCTGACCTACGACGCCGACCACCGCAGCCAGACGAGCTTGCGCGAGATGCTGGCGAAGATCGCCATGGCGGGCCGCGCCTCGCCGCGCCACGACGGCGCGCGCTGGGGTGTGGTCATCGACCGCCCGCAGGACGAGGTGGCCGACCACATCAGTCCGCGCAACTCCTGGGACTTCGAAGGGTCGCGCGACTACATCGACCCGCCCGACGCGGTGCGCGTCAAGTTCCTCGACGAGACCGACGGTTACGCCGACGCCGAGATCATCGTGCCGTGGCCGGATCACGCGGGCCCGGTGAACCTGATCGAAGAGTGGGAGGTGCCCGGCAAGACGCATCCCGACGCGGTGGCGCGCGAGGTCCACCGGCGGATGCTCGAGATCATTCACCGCCGCGACCGCTTCACCGTGATGCAGGAGGGCCCGCTGCGCTCGGCCACGCGCGGCGACAAGGTGCTGCTCAGCCACGACGTGCTGTCCTCGGTGCAGGTGGCGGGCCGGGTGCTGTCTGTCGACGGGCCTTACGTGTTCCTCGACGAGATGCTGCGCTTCGAGGAGGGCGCGCAGCACGCGATCCGCTACCTCGCCTATGACGCCGAGGACCCCGTGGGCGACAGCGCGCTCGTGACCGTCTTCCCGGTGCCGGGGCAGCCGCGCGGCCTGCGTGTCGCGGGCGGGGCCCCGCCGCCGGTGGGGGCGGTCGTGCTGTTCGGACCCGCCGGCACCGAGACCGTCCCCTGCCGGGTGCTCGAGATCGAGGCGGCGGAGGACTTCGCGGTGCGGCTCACGCTCACCAACGACGCGGAGGAGATCGACGCGCTGACCGATGCCTACGTGCCCGCCGAATGGGACCCGATCATCGGCACCGCGATTACCGTGGACCTCACGCCCTCGGCGCCGCGGTTCGCCGGCATCGCGACCATCGCCGAGGAGAGCCTGTTCGGCAGCCCGGCGCGGACCCTGCGGGTGGGCGTCGCCAGCGACCCGGGCGACCTGGTGCCGATCGGCAGCATCGAGGTCGACCACCGGCTCTACGGGGCCGGGGCGTGGACCACCGAGACCATCACGGGCAGCGCGGGCTCGGTCGACATCACCGGCTACCAGCTCGACGACTCGGTCGAGCTGCGGCTGGTGGCCTACACCCGGTCGGGCACCGCTGGGGCCTATTCCGCCACGCTCGACTACCTCGTCGGGGCGGACTCGGTGGATCTCGCCGGGACGCCCGACACCGGCTCGATCTCGGCGGTGGCCGACCTCGGCCGGGCGGTGCTCGAGATCGCCGTCGCGGATGCCTACACGGACGAGCTGCGGATATTCCGCACGGCCTTCGGCGACACGCTCGACACCGAGACGGACGAGATCGGCACCATCGCGGTCGGGCGCAACGCCTCGGTCACCTACGTGGACGGCGACGCCACCCGGACCAACCTGCTTGCCGGCGGCAGCTTCAACGACGCAGGCCCGTGGACGGCGGGCGGTGGCTGGGCCATCGCCAACGGCGCGGCCACCCACACCGCCGGGGCGGCCAGCACGCTCTCGCAGGCCGTCGCGCTCACCGCCGGCAAGACGTATCGCGGCGCGCTCACCGTCTCGGGCCGCACGGCGGGCAGCGTCACGGTGCAGCTGACCGGCGGCACCACTGTCGCCACCTCCGCCATCGACGAGAACGGGCTGGCCCTGTTCTCGCTCGATGCCGTGACCGGCAACGACACGGTCGAGATCGTCGCCACTTCCGACTTCGACGGGTCGATCGAGGAGGCGCAGATCTACGAGGAGAGCGCCGCCTGCGCACCGCAGGGCACCCACGCCTACCGCTTCGCGGCGGTCAATTCCGACGACGTCGCCAGCGCGATCTCCTCGGCCATCACTGCAACCATCATCTGAGGTAAATCCCATGGCAGATGGAATCCGCGTGCCCGACAAGGGCGCGCTCTCTTCGGCTGACTCGCTTCTGGCAGTCTACAATGGCACGACAGGGCTGCTGTCCACGAGCGCGCTCGGGACGGTGCTCGCCGCCGCAGGTATTCTCGCGCCGGTCACGGTGACCGACGCGCTCGGCAACCGTGTCACCGCGCTCGAGGGCACGGTGATCGCCGGCGGCAGTCCGACGGCGGGCGGGCCGGTTGAGGTGGTTGCCACCAGCAACGTCACGCGCTCTGGCGAGCAGACCATCGACGGGGTCACGACCAGCGCTTCGCGGGTGCTGCTGGTGGGGCAGACGGCCCCTGCCGAGAACGGGATCTGGGTGACGGCCTCCGGGGCATGGGCGCGCGCCACCGACATGGACGAAGGGGCCGAGGTGCAGGGCACCTACGTCTACGTTGCTGGCGGAACCGTTGGGCGTAGCAAGACCTATTTCACCGGGTCCGAGGTCACGACCATCGGCACCGACCCGATCACCTTCACTGAGGCGCGGAACGGCAATTTCCTGCTTGATGAGCTGGACGCCAAGCTTGCCTCTGACGAGAACCTCGCCGACCTTGACGATCCGGACGAAGCTCGGGTGAACATCCTCGCGGCTGACCTGAACGCCCCCATACCGACGCTGAACGCCACCGGCACCGGCGACGTGATGACCGCGAGTGCCCCGGCGGGCATGACGGGCTATGCCAACGGGCAGGAATTCCTGGTCTATCCGAGCGGCGCAAACACGGGCGCCGATCCGACGCTCGATATCGGCGGCTTCGGGCCGCTGCCCTTCAAGGATGAGGGCGGCGGGGATCTCGTGGCCGATGACCTTTCCGGTGGGCGTCCCTACCTGGTGCGCGTCTCCGGGGCGGCCGACCAGTTCAATATCCTAACGCGTGGCTATAACCGGCCGCTGGTGGATGGTCTGGCCGGGAAGGCTGCGAAGTTCACGCCCATCGTCTCGGTCTCGTCGTCCGGCGGCACAGCCGACGCGCAAACCGCTTCTGCACCGAGCGGCTACGACGCTTATATCGACGGGCAAGTCGTGCTCTGGCTGCCGAACGACACGAACACCGCCGCCGATCCGACTCTCGACATTGGCGGCCTTGGCCCCCTTGCTGTGCGCCGCGCAGACGGCACAGCCGTAGAGCCAGGAGAGATCGTGGACGGCACATTCCACGAGATCCGCAAATCCGGCTCTTACTGGCGCATCCTGTCCGCGGGGCTGACGCTGCCGCAGGTGCGCGAGGATCTTACCGAGTTCTCGCGGGATCTGGACGCGGCGATCCCGAATTTCGCGGACTGGTATCGCTTCGAGGGTGCGACGACGGAGTTCACCCAGATCATGGGTAACTACAACGTGCCCGCCGTCTCGTGGGACAGCGACAGTCAGGGGGATTTCGTGCGCGTGCCCCGTGAGGTGATCGGTAGCAATTACTATTCCGGCGGTGCAACCATTCTGAGCAGCTACTCCAATGGCCGGTTTCTGATCCGCCAGATGGATGCCAGCGGCACGGAGATCCGCGATCTATCGGATGGCAACGGCGATTACCGGGAGGAGCAGACCTTTCCGGCCGATATCTCGGACACCGAGCCTTACCGCATGAGCGTGATCGGCAAGGTGATCGCGGACGACTGCACGGAAATCCGCATGTATGTGCAGGGATTCGGCGCGGGCGGCACCAACGTTGTCGGCTTCCCGTGGTTGACGGCGAAAGGGCGGGCAGAGCGGTTTTCGGCCCGTACGCCAGCACTCATGAGTGAAGGCAAGATGGCCTATGTCTCCACGTCAGGCAACATCGCGAACGTCGGCACGATCCCGACGCGCGCCTTCCCGACGATGAAACAGGCGCTCGCCTCCGGGGCCAGCACCATCATCCTGCGCGACGGCATCTACGATGCGGCTGACATGGAGATCGACGGCAACCTGTTTGGCAAGGTCAGGATCATCGCCGAGAACGACGCCAAGCCGATCATTCGCGGCGGTGTGGAGGTTACCGGGTTCACGGCTGTCTCGGGGCGCACGAACGTCTACCAGGCGGCCTGCACGACCGAGCCCTACATGAATGACGTGTCAGATCCGGCGGGGTTCGTCTTCGTCCAGGAAGAGCCGTGGAGCGCGATCACGCTGGCAGAGCGTCACCCGGCGCATCGCGGGCGTTCGCACCGCTGCCCGCACTACCCGCTCTACGCCGGGCCGACCGATATGGACTCGCTTGAGGCCGCGACGGAGTTCTCGTGGTGGTGGAGCGGTGACGTGCTCTACGTCAACGCGCCGACCGGCGTTGACGCCCTGAGCATGACCGTCGTTGTTCCGCAGGGAACCGGCTACGTTAACCGGCATCCTTGGAACCAGATCGAGATGCAGGGCCTCACCTTCGAGTTCATGGGTCTCGTGATGAATGACTGCAGCCGGTATCTGCTGGAGGGTGTCACGGTGATCGGCGCCCCGACGGACGGGCTGTCGCTGGATTACACCTGTGGCGTCGATCGCTTCTGCACGGTCATCGGGTCGAGCAACGACAATTGGAACATCCACGGGAACGTGGACGGCTCGACCGACGCCACTGGCCGACCCTCGCTCGATAACTTCCAGGTCAGCGAGGAAATGTGTTCGATCCTGGCATGGGATGACGGTCACTCGGCGCACGAGCGGTCTGCCGTTACGCTGCGGGGCGGGATCATAGAACTGTGCGGATCGACGGCTTGCGCGCCAGCAAGTGGGGCCGAAGTGACGGCGTATCACGTGACGATTGCAGATAACGGTTGGCGCTCCGATGCCGAGCAATCCGGGGTGGCGGTCCTCAACGGCCCAGAAGACGACGGCGAAGGCACGATCTTCGAGGGCCACAACCTGATCCTGCGCGGCAACCCTCGCGGGGTGAGCTGCTTTGGTGGCACGGGAGAGCAGAAGGCTACGCTCTACAACTGCATGACATTCGACTGCTCCGAGGCTGCGCTCTACGCGATCCCCGGCGGGCGGATCGACAGCTACGGTCTGGTAGACAGCGGCTCGACAGCCCGCACGGCAGGTCTCGGTACGATCAACGACAACTGATGATTTGCCACCACCGATGGAGCCGGGACGATCACGTCCGACAACGGGACGCTGGTGACGTGACCCGCTGACGGCGCGGTCCGTGACAGCCTCAAGGCAGCGCGGGAAATCTCCGCGCTGCTCAAATTCTGACCCGCTCAGGCGGGCTCATCTGATGGGGGCAGGATGAAGCACCTGACAACCTGGCTAGGCGAGAACGTCTGGATGCTCGCCGCGGTAATCGGCGGCATCCTCGTCTCGATCCTCACAAGCGAAGAACAGACCTTCCGGATGGCGGTGGCGCGGGTCATCTCGGGCCTCTTCTGTGCCACCGTGTTCCCGGGCCCGGTGCTCGACGTGCTCGGCCGTGATCCGGCGGTCTACGGCAATGCGGTGGCGGGCCTCTTGGCGATGACCGGCTATGCGATCGCCAAGAGCCTTGCCGGCCTCACCGGGCGCCAGCTCGCCGAGTGGGTCGCCATCGTGATCGGGAGGAAGAAATGACCCGTCCTGACGTCTCCAACCGCACCCTCGGCGTCATGCTGATCGTCAGCTGGCTGGCGCTGCTGCTGTTCCAGCCGCTCACCGAGGCCTGGGACGACCGGCCATCGCAACGCCCGTGGATCGACGTGTCGCTGCAGCTCGACGGCGACCGTGTCCTCTACACGCGGATGATCAAGCGCGTCCTGCGTGGCGACTGGACGGCCCGCGTGCAGATCTCGACTGGGGAGGGCTGGCGCACGGTCTGCGATGACAGCGGCGCGTGGACCTACCGCCCGGAAACCTCGGGCACCCTCGGCATGAGCTTCGACCGTTTCACCGGCGGCTGTCCGCAGCCCTCGGGCGCGCACCGCGTCTGCGTCGATTACGTCATGGAAGACCTGCGCGGCCGGCGCCGGATATTCGGGCCGTTCTGCTCAGAGGGCACCGGCGGCAGCTGACGCCACCCACCAACACCTCCTTCACCGCCTGGCCGCCGCGCCGGGCCCTTCTGCATGGGAGAACGTCATGCGCGACATTTCCGAAATCATCGTCCACGCCACCGCCACCCGCGCCGACTGGATGGAAGGCTATCCGACCGGCGCCAAGGTGGCCGAGGTCAAGCGCTGGCACGTCGAGGACAATGGCTGGTCCGACATCGGCTACCATTTCCTCATCGACCGCGACGGCACGGTGGCAGAGGGCCGCCCTGTGGAGCGGATCGGGGCGCACGTCCGGGGTCACAACACCGGGACCATCGGCGTCTCTCTGTTCGGCGGCCATGGCAGCGCCGAGACGGACGCCTTCAGCGATCACTTCACCGAGGCGCAGGACGCCGCGCTGCGCGAGCTGCTGGCCCAGCTGGACAGCAGCTACGGGCCGGGCCTGAAGATCAGCGGGCACAACGAGTATGCGGCCAAGGCCTGCCCCGGTTTCAACGTCGGCAAGTGGCTGGCCGGCGCGCTGCGGCCGGTGGAGGCCGACCCGGCGACCGACCCCGACTATACCGCCGCGACGAAGCTCCGCTGGCGCCTCGCCGAGATCCGCGACACCGCAGAGCGCGCCTTGGCCGGCGAATGACCTTCCCCATCACCGACTGGCGCTTGGCGCTGGTCCTCTCTGCCGCCGCGTGCGGCCTATCGAAAGGACACGACCATGTGGACCGAACTTCTGGACGCGGCGACGCCCGCGCTTGTGGCGCTGATCGGCGCGGTGCTGACCTTCATCATCAACCGGGCCGCCGGTGCCTTCGAGGCCGCGACCGGCATGGCAATCGAGCGTGACGCCCGCGATGCGCTGCACTCGGCGCTGAAATCCGGCGTGGAGGCCGCGCTGCGCGACGGGCCCAATGCCGGGCTCGAGGTGATCAAGGCGCAGGCCGTGATGCACGCGAAGGAGAGCGTGCCCGATGCGATCCGCATTCTGGTGCCCGGGGATGGCGTGCTGGATCGGCTGGCCGTCCGCTACTACCGCGAGGCGATGGAGCGGATAGCCGTGGGGGTCCCGGCCTAACAAGATCCGCCGGCGCGGTGTCGGCGGTGGGTGGGCCGGGCCGCCAGCATTAGACTTTTCCCGGCCCCCATATCCGAACCGGATCGCAGAGCCAGCTGCCTGCTGGTGGCTCGTCTGCCCCCAGCTCTCGCGCTTTGGTCCGCGCGGAGGCTCATCTGATGGCGCTGTCCGGCGCGATGCTGAGAGATTTACCGTTTCTAAATGGGTGTTCTACCGTCCGTTGGGTGTAAGAGGTGCCAACATGAATCTAGTTTCTTCTCTCGCGACTCTTCGCGGCGCGCGCCCGTCGCGCCTTTCGGTTTTCATTTTTGGTTTTGGTATGGGCGCGCTTGCCATCAGCCTGTTGGGGCTGACTGCTTACTGACGATGGCCGTTCTTTTGGGCGGGATGAGATGAAGGGGGCAAGCGGACTCGGTGGTCGCGAGATTGTGTTCTCGTGGAGGTGACGCTCCATTTGTTCGTAGGCGAATTCAGTAGGGTCAGAGTTCGATCCGCGATCAAAGTGCTGAAGAACGAGTCCGGCAATGGTGCCCATCGCGCCTACGAAAGCTATGCCTATTGAAACCCAATCTCTTAGAAGCATCGCGCCGCGGCGGTCATCCTTCTCTAGACGGGCAATCGATCGCTTTGATGTGGAGGTCCTATTTGCGACATCCTTGGCTTCCGCGATGAGAGCGATTTTTGAGTGACGCGGTATATCTGGATCGAGGATGTATGCAACCGTGTCGCCGATGATCTCGAAGTAACCATTTACGACATTTGCCATATGATGGCACCTTGGGCAAAGGTCCGTGCAATCTTTGAAATTGCTCCCGACACCACCTGAAAAAGTTGAATTGTACATCAGGCCGCAAGTACTGCAAATCGCTGGAACGCGTGGCATATTTCTTAGTCTCCAAAAGTCCTTCATTACTGATTAGTTTCAGGCCCTATGATTCGGAAGGTCTTTCTGGGGTATGCGCCGCGGTCGCTAAGCACGCTTTACCTGCGCCTGGGGGCGCGACAGCGTCATCGTGATGGCCGACCTGCCTCGCTCCGACGGGGATGCGACAGGCTGGGCGATGATGGACGAAGCGCTGGCCTGGCTCAGTTGCGTGGTGGCCGCCGCTCAGGGCATCGCGGGTCACGCTGACGCCATCGTGAGCGCGGTCGGCGGCCTGCTGGCGATCTATGGGCGCGTGACCGCGACGAAGGTAATCAAACGCTGACGTGTGGCGCCCAAAATAAAAAGCCCGGCAAAATGCCGGGCTTTTCGTCCAGACTGAAAAGCTATTAAGTGTGGCAGACCTCTTCCCACTCGCCATGGTTCTCACGAAAGCGCGCAGGGAGGTCATTGTCGAACGAGTCACGTTCAACTGCATCCTCTGCTTGCTGCAAGAGTTGGCGCAGCTTTTCTTCTGGAATGAAGTGCCGGATCACTTGCACCCGAACTAGACGATCCGCCGGGCCGGAGATCTGGGTGACGCCCTTCTCATATCGTGCGATTGTTTGCCCATCGACACCGAGCTTGGTGCCGAGTTCATCTTGCGTCATCTCCATTTCGCTTCTCAAGAACTTAAATTCTTTAGGAGAAAGCGCTTTTTTAGAGGTGATTATATGGAGAGCAATCGAGAGGTGCAGTTCATCGATATGATCGATGGAGATACCAGGCCCATATTCTGTGTCGTGTCGCGTAAAGCCGTTCAGTAGCACCACATCATCAAGTCCGGATACGCGATAGACGTACGGCTGTTCAGCCTTTTCTTTCCCATCTACGTAGAACTCAGAAGTCATTTCCCATCTTCCCATTCAACAGTCACGATGATCAGTTTCTCAGACTGCTTCACCACTGTGACCACGCCGACATGCCGTCGGTTCGGCACCTGATAAGTAAGCTTCGCCTTGAAGTCTCCCTTCGCCTTCGCCTCATCTACGCCACCGCACAGTGTGCCTTTTCTCAACACGTCGAAGATCATCTTCGTAGTGATGTCGCGCTCGTCCATGCGATCCATGGCGTGCTCTGTAAGGATCACATGCGATGATTCTGAGGCTAGGAACCGTATGAGTTCTAACAACGCTCGTGGTCGGGGTAGGTTCCCTTTCTCACTCTCACTTGAACGTTGCTCTGGCATCGTCACTCACTGCGCTCACCTATCAATGTGATAGTTATGACGGTTGTGCAGTCGTTTTTCTAGTCACTAAATGTTGTGATTTATCTAAAGTTTAGGCTGTATCTAGTCTGAACGGACAGAACTCCACGCGAATCATATTTTCCCCTTCGCTAGCGATGTGGCTCATCAAGCAGTGCATAGGGGTCTCACGTAACCCTGCTGATCAAGAACCTGACAAGCTAGGGCCCGGGCGCGACGGTGCTTACCGGGAGGCGGTGGAGGGTGCTGGTATCGCGATGCCGCCGACCTCCGGCACCGCAACCACGCGAACCGTTTCCACTGCCGTTCTCGGGCGGTAGCGCTTACCGAGCTCCCGCCGCTGTTGGCGGGCTGCGCCTCGACCGGGCCGGGCGGCGAGGCGCTACATCTCCCCGGCAATGAAAGGTGCTTTCAGCACACCAAGGCAGCCCTCGCGGCTGTCGCTTCTGTCCCGCCCCGCGCTGTGACTGGCGCGGGGCTCCCCTTGCGCCTCTCGGGCGCTATTTCGGGCCGAATGGAACCCGGCCACTATACGTCTCTGCAATGCGCCTGCGGTCACCGCGTCATGCTGTGGATGCAGGACATGCCGGCGGACTGGCTGAACGATCCGCCGTGGTCGCTTCGTGATGAGGTTATCGCGCGGCTCGTCTGCAGCCGGTGCGGCCGGCGCGGGCGCCCCGCCGAGATCCGCGTCGGGTGGAGCGCCGGCAAGGGCTCTTTTCCGCAAGGGCGGTAGCCTCGATTTTCGTCCGGTTTCCCGCATTTGAAACCGCCCGAAACAGGCCGGAATCGGGAACAGGGCGGGGGATTTGCCGAACATGCGAACTGGCACTGGCTTCAGGAGGCAGTGGTCTGAGGGAGTTTCCAAAACGGCTTGTAAGCCATTGATGCAGCGTGCGCGCTACATGGCGTCGTTTCCAGCGCAACGCATTGAGATAGAAAGGTTCATTGGCACCTTTCGGTTGCGCCATCAAGCTAATCGGGGAGGTCAACGGCTGTGCCCTATTCCCGTCCGGCCGGCGAACCTTCTACTCGCCTCCGTCAAGTTGCGCTTCTTGCTCGCGTCGCCCGGCTTCTGAACTTCAGAAATGCACTTCTGAGTGACAGGCCAAGGCTGGTTGCCAACATGAGACCTATCAAATCCGCTACCCAGTCTCCGATCTCCCCGTCACGCCCAACAGCCATTTGAGCGAGCTCGATCACGCCGCCAAAGATGGCGACTGCCGGAACAAGAGACCGAAGCCAACGCGGTTGGAGCACAGCAGCTGGAAGAACAATGCATCCGAAACCGAGCGCATGCTGCACCTTGTCGCCATACAGGGCTCCGCCTGGCACGACGCGAGGGCCAACAGTGAGGTAGGTCACCGCAAGTATTAGCAGAAGAGTAAGTGCCGCAGCGAGGAGCGATATTCGGGTCATGTGTAAGGCTCGTCATCATACTTGTTCAGGAGCCAGCGGTATCAGCACAGTACCGCATCGAAAAAACTCTTTTGTGTGATCTTGGCGCCATCCGTGGGCGCCATGCATCTTGATTAAGCCGTTGAGTAAGCAACGAGCGGGATCCGCTCAGTAGTGCCGCGCCAGGCGCTGAGCACGCCGCCCCCCCCCCCCCCCCCCCCCCCCCCCCAATAGCTGCCCTCCGAAGGCAGAGGGCGATACCTACTGTCTTCGCAGCGCAGCGGGCCCGATGAGCACAAAACTTGATCGGCGGATCTACAACCAAAGGCGTTTGATGACGTAAGGGAAGTTCGCCCTTGATGACTAGCCTTTCCCGTGTGAGGCCTCAGGGAGATCATTAAGGTCAATTTTTGGTAGGTTTCAAAATGAGCACGGCACGTTTCTTTCTGTGCAGTAGCTGTGAACACGCTCTTCGCTTCGGGAGCTCCCGGTGTGGTGCGTGTTACTCAGTAACGCCGCTTTATAATCGGTGGTGGTTTTGGGTGATACTCCTGATTGCGCTGGTCATCGTCAGTGTAGTGGGCGGACTGGCACTGCTCCTCTAGGCGTGGAGCGTCAATTTCAGTGACGAGATGGAAATCGGTCACGATGCTTCCCTCCAATGCGCTGCGGTCACCAGGTGACCCTGCACTTGCCGGACCTCCCGGATGGACACCCCCGGACGCGGCTGCGGCGCTCGGCGTCCGGGCGGGTAGGGCGGCCGGAGGAGATCCGGTTCGGGTGGAGCAAAGGGGGGCTAAGAGGACCGGATTTCATGGTGGACAGGTCGTCGCTAACCATTTGATTTCTATAGCGGGTATCTGCCGCATTTGGTGGACAAAATTTCAGGCCAACCGATTGATTTCAAACTATTAGTGTGCGACCGGCCGCGGGTACCAGATTGATGATGCCTGGAATGCCCTTGCGTTTCGATCTCGTCGCTCCTGCAGCAACCTGCGAGAGCGCAGGCTTGCTCGTCCTGCTCCGATAGCGGCGTATGGTGATTGCGGCCGTCGGACGCCGACTGGTTCAGGGAGACGCCGCAGCAGGCTCAGGGCATCCTGTGCCACGCCGGCGCCCGTTTCAGCCTTGGGTGGACCGGTTTCGATCCACAGGCAGGCAAGCAGAGGCTCGGACGCATGGTCCGCTCCGCAATCGCCTCTGCGGGCCAAATGGCTGCCAACATGTTGAAGTTCACCCCTGAGATCCGACTCCCAGGCCGGTTCAGGTCGTGGCGACGAATGCCAGGAACTCCGTTTCTCCGATGATCTTCAGGTCGTGTCCCTCGGCAATGAGTTGTTCGGCCTTCCGGTGCTTGGCGTTCTTGTGGCCTCCCGTCGCCAGCGCCGAGAGGTCCTGGTCACCGACGACCAGCATATGGATCTTTTTCGACACGCTTTGTGATGTGGTGATGCCGACACGCGCTGCGGCCTCGGCAGCCTCGCGGCGCGACATGGTGAGCGCACCGGTGAACACGGCGATCTTGCCTGACAGCGGGCCATCGGCCCGGGCCGCGCGCGACCTATGCTCGTTTCTTCGATCCGCTCGGACTTGAGCCAAGTATATCCTGGAACGGTTTCCCCATCAGGGCCTCTGCCATCAGCACGATCTCGGCAGACGCCCGGGCATCCTCGCCCGCATCGTGATGGCGGAAGTCCAGTCCCAGTGCGTTCTTGAGGTGGCCGAGCCCATGCCCGCCATTGCCCTTGAACTCGGGCCACGCACGGCGCGCGACACGGACGCTGTCGTGCCATTGCAGTGGAGCGGCCACTCGGCCGCATGCCTCGGTTGCACTGCGGATCGCCCGGCCGTCGAACGAGCTGTGCTGGAACAGCGCGTGCCGCTCGAGGAAATCGCCAACCGCGTCCAGGAATTCCTCGAACAGAGGTTCACCGGAGACGTGCTCGGGGCGGATGCCGTGGATCTGGATGTTCATTCCCGCGAAATGACACCGCGGGTCGATCAGGAGGGTAACGACCTCTTCCACGCCCGTCTCGCCGACACAGGCAAGCCCGATCTGGCAGATGCTGCTGGCGTCCGAGTTGGCGGTTTCCACGTCAATCGCGATGAACCGATACGTTTCCGACAAGACGGCCTCGAGGGCGCGGAAGGCGGCTGGCGCCGAAGCGCAAAGAGGCTGTCTGACCATGTCGGACCCAGTTCGGATGTCAGTTGCTTGAAGCGCCAGTGCAGCGGTGAGGAGCCGCAGAGTCAACCGGCGGTATGGGTGTCACGGACAGGGACCGCAAGTGCGACGCACCGTTCTCCCGGTTTTCCGGTCGCGCCGGGTGCGTCAGATGGCTGACCGCCCATCTGAAATTGTCGGACGTGCGACGCGCGGCACAAGAGGCCGGCGAGACGGGAAGGGCTGGCAAATCCTTCGCCAGATCGGGTGCCAAGGGCTGCTGCGACGGCAAGCGAGCTTGGCGCGTCCGGCGGGACCGGAAGCCGAGACAGTCAGCGGGGATAACCGACCGCATTCAGGAGAGAGAGGCCACCAGTCGGGTGCGCGCCACCGGTTCGAGGCATGATCGCGGTGCGATCAGCGCCTGACGCAACCCGCGTTTTCCGGAAGCGCGAGACGTGGCGAGATCGGAGTATTCCGTGTCACAGGGCGCCGCCCTTATGATCGGACAGACATTCCTCGTGGTCGCGCAGCACCTCGAGGATGCGGCAGTCAGCGACCCGGTCACTTTGACACGCGCCGATCATGCGGCGCAGTTCGGTCTCCAGGGATTGCAGCCTCGCGATGCGCGCCTGCACCGCCTTCAGCTGCTTCCTGGCAACGTCGTCGACCTGTGCGCAGGAGCGTTCCGGGCTGTCCGAAAGGTCGAGGAGTTCGCGGATCGCGTCGAGCGGGAAGCCGAGATCGCGGGAATGACGGATGAAGGCCAGCCGGTCGAGTTCGGCGTCGCCATAGCGGCGCTGGCCGCCGCCGGTCCGTCCGGGCTCAGGCATCAGTCCGATCTGCTCATAGTATCGGATCGTCTGCACCTTGGTGCCGGTGCGCTTTGCCAGTGTGCCGATAGACAGCATGTGGTTTCTCCCGAGCCGGGCCCACGGCCCCTGAAAAAAAAAGGTCTTGAACCTACAGTTGCTGTAGCTCCTATATCGGTGGCCGACCGGGACTCACAAGGGGAGACAGCATGTCGGTTGGAAGCAGCACGGAACATGAATGGCGCGTCACCGGCATGGACTGCGGCTCCTGCGCAGCCAAGGTGCGCGGCGCGGTTGAACGCCTGCCCGGCGTCGGCGACGTAGACGTGGCGCTGATGACGGAGCGGCTGCGCCTCTCGCTGGATGAAGGCCAGTCCTCGCCTGAACAGATCGAGACGGCGGTGCGCGGGCTAGGCTTCGGCATCGCGCCGAAAGGTGCGCGCCCGGAACAGCCGAAGGGCGGGTTTGTCCTGCCGGAGGACGCGTCTCCGGCAACGGGCGGCATTCCGGAGACGGACGGCACGGAAACCCCTTCTGCGCAGGATGCCGGAGACCCTGTTTGGTATCGGACCCACAAGGGGCGGCTGGTGATCGGCACCGGCGTGCTGCTGGCGCTTGCCTGGGGGACGCGCGGCTTGGTCGGGGCCGAAGTCGCGCATTGGGCCTTTGTGCTGGCCACACTCATCGGGCTCTACCCCGTCGCGCGACGCGCCCTTGCCATGGCACGGGCGGGCATGCCCTTCACCATCGAGATGCTGATGACCATCGCCGCGGCCGGTGCGCTGGTGATCGGAGAGCCGGAAGAGGCCGCCCTGGTGGTCTTCCTCTTCGCGGTCGGCGAATTGCTCGAGGGGGTCTCGGCCGGGAAGGCCCGCGACAGCATCCGCGCGCTCGGTCGCCTGGTGCCGAAGACCGCGCGCCTGGAGGTGGGGCGGACGACCCGCGAGGTGGTGCCTGATCGGCTGAGCATTGGCCATGTCGTGCAGGTGCGCCCCGGCGATCGGATTCCCTGCGACGGCGAGGTGATCGAGGGCGCCTCCGGCGTCGACGAAAGCCCGGTGACCGGCGAGAGCGTCCCGAGCATGAAGGAGTCCGGATCAAAGGTCTTTGCCGGTTCGATCAACACCGAGGCGCTGCTGCGTGTGCGTGTCACGAAGATGGCCGAGGACAATACGATTGCCCGCATCGTGCGGCTGGTTGCCGAGGCGGAGAGCGCCCGCGCACCGACCGAACGGTTCATCGACCGCTTCAGCCGGGTCTACATGCCCGCCGTGGTGGGCGCCGCCGTACTGGTTGCGGTTCTGCCGCCGCTGGCGTTCGGCCAGCCCTGGGGAGAGTGGACCTATCGCGCCCTGGCCCTGCTGCTGATCGGCTGTCCCTGTGCGCTGGTGATTTCAGTTCCGGCTTCCATCGCCTCGGCGCTCTCCACCGGTGCCCGCAACGGTCTCCTGATGAAAGGCGGCAAGGTGATCGAGGCGGCAGCAAGCGTCACCCATGTCGCCTTCGACAAGACCGGCACGCTGACCCATGGCCGTCCACGCGTGACCGACCTCTCCGTGTTCACGGGGGATGAAGCCGGGCTGCTGTCGGTCGCGGCTGGCATTGAGAAGGGGGCGAGCCACCCCCTGGCCCTGGCGATCTGCGCCGAGGCCGAGCGACGCGGCGTGAGGGCTGCCATGACCTCCGGCGCGCGGGTGCTGCCCGGACTGGGGGCAGAAGCGACGGTCGGCGGCGCCACCGTTCGCGCCGGTTCCCCCCGGCTGGCTGAGGAACTCGGGATACTGACGGACGCCGGTCGTGCCCGCATTGCCGCGCTTGAGGCCGAGGGGCAGACAGTGGTGGTGGTGGTGCGCGATGCCACGGCGCTTGGCCTGATCGCACTGAGGGACGAGCCTCGCGCCGACGCCGCGAAGGCGATCGCAGAACTCGATGAGCTCGGGATCGCATCGGTGATGCTCACTGGCGACAACCCGCGCACCGCCGAGGCCATCGCCGATGGGCTCGGGCTCGACCATCGCGCGGGCCTCATGCCGGAGGACAAGGTGACGGCGATCCGTGATCTGACTGCGAACGCGCGTGTGATGATGATCGGCGACGGCATCAACGACGCGCCAGCACTGGCGGCCGCGCATGTCGGTGTGGCCATGGGTTCCGGGACCGACGTCGCGCTGGAGACCGCGGACGCGGCGATCCTGCGCAACCGCGTCACCGATGCGGCAGGCACGATCCGACTTGCGCGGGCCACCATGGCCAACATCCGGCAGAACATCGCCATTGCGCTCGGTTTGAAGGCCTTCTTTCTCGTGACCACGATCCTCGGGTTTACAGGCCTCTGGATCGCGATCCTGGCCGATACCGGCGCAACCGTGCTGGTCACGCTGAACGCGTTACGGCTGCTGGGCTTTCGTCCCGCCGCTGCCTCTGACACCATGACCGCGGATACCGGTCGCCGGAAAGCCGCGACCGCCTGACAGGAGACCTGACATGACCCTTACGAGACGCAGCATGATGACCGGCGCCGCCGGCCTGGCCCTGGCAAGTCCGTTCGCGGCGATGGCGCAGTCCGGCCCCGCGATCCACGTTCTCAAGGATCCGAATTGCGGATGCTGCACGGCCTGGATCGAGATCCTGCAACGCGAGGGCTTCGCCGTGACCACCGAGAACAGCCTCGGCACGGCCCTGTTCCGCCACAAGCTCGACAAGGGCATCCCGCAGGACGTGACCTCCTGCCACACGGGCGAGGTCGAGGGCTACATGATCGAGGGGCACGTCCCCGTGCCCGAGATCCGCAGGCTGCTGGCCGAAAGGCCTGAGGCCGTCGGGCTCGCCGTGCCGGGCATGCCCTACGGCTCCCCCGGCATGGGACCGGAGGCCGAGCGTGACGCCTACGACGTGCTGCTGATCCGCAAGGACGGCACGACAGAGGTCTTTGCCAGTTACGAGGCCGCCTGATCCCGGCGATGGTCCTGACAGGCGGGCTCTGAACCGGTCTGCCCGAACCAAGCCGATGCGCCGCAGGCAGCCGGATCGTCCGCATCGCTTTCGCTTCTGGGTCGAAGACTGCTCATTGGCTCTTTGCGGTGGCTCTCGGGGGCGCTCTCGATGCGCCAACGTGCATCCCCTACCGGAAGTGGCGGGCCAGCCCACGGTGGATTGGCGACGATTCGTGTCCGCGTCCGCGGGCTGACGGGGACGGTCACCCGGAGGCGGTCCTGATCGAGTCTGCAGCTCCGCGCGGACCGGCGGCGCACGCCTTGCACGACAAGAGGTCTCTCAGCAGTTTTCTTGCCCGGCGAAGGGCAGGGGCGTGATGAAAAAGGCGGCTCCTGCACCCGAATTCAGCCGACATCTCCGCAACTTTGGCGGGAACGTGCCAGTTTCAAATTATTGAATTTGTTCTTGCCGCCCCAGCTTCCCCCAATGCAGGCCAAAGCGTGCATTGATCCAAGGAGGTGCCGATGACCGGATCGAAATTGAACCGACGACAGATGCTTGCCTCGGGCCTCGGGGCCGGGGCCTTCTTCCTGCTGCCCGAGGTGGCGCGGGCGCAGCACGAGATGACCTCGGAGGGCATAGCGCTCGGCCCCGGGAAGACGTTCTCGTTCGAGGGGCTGCAGGACCTGGCGAAGGCACTGGCCAAGGGCGACTATTTCCCCATGGAGGTGGCCGAGGAGGATATCCTCGAGCAGGTGGACTACGACTACCACAACCAGATCCGCTACCGCGCCGACCGCACCCTGTGGAATGACGACGACCGGTCGCCGGTGCAGTTCTTCTTCCCGGGCCGCTACTTCCGCGAACCCGTCCACATCTACGCGCTCGAGGACGGTATCGCCCGCGAGGTGCCGTTTTCCACCGAGCTCTTTGACATTCCAGAGGACAACCCGGCCCGTCGCCTTTCGCAGACCGAAGGGTTCGCGGGCTTCCGGGTGCAGGACGAGCCGGGAGGCAATGACTGGATGGCCTTCCTCGGCGCTTCCTACTGGCGCACCTCGGGCTACTCGGGGCAGTTCGGCCTGTCGGTGCGGGGCCTTGCGCTGGACACTGCCATCCCGAACGGACCCGAGGAATTCCCGCGCTTCACACGCTTCTGGCTCGACGAGCAGGGCGATGGCGCGTTGACGGCTTATGCCCTGCTGGAGAGCCCCAGCGCCACGGGCGCCTACAAGATCGCCTCGGTCCGCGAAGAGCGCGGCGTGCTGCAGGACGTGGAAGCGCATGTCTTCCTGCGCAGCGGTGTCGAACGGCTCGGCCTCGCGCCGCTGACCTCGATGTACTGGTATGGCAAGCCCAACGCGCATGTGGCCGCCGACTGGCGCCCCGAGGTGCATGACAGCGACGGGCTCGAGATACACATGGCCAGCGGCGAACGCATCTGGCGGCCGCTCAACAACCCGCCGCGCACCACTGCCAACAGCTTTGTCGCGCCGGGGGTCAAGGGGTTCGGCCTCATGCAGCGCGAGCGCGCCTTCGACGAATATCAGGATGATGGCGTGTTCTACGAGAAGCGCGCCTCGGCCTGGGTCGAGCCGAGCTATGACTGGGGGGACGGGGCGGTGACGCTGATCGAGCTGCGCACCGATGACGAGATCCATGACAACATCGTCGCCATGTGGACACCGTCTGCCGGGTCCGCCGGGGGCGACGAGCATCATTTCGGCTATCGCCTGACGTGGTTCGCGGATGCTCCTGTGCCGCCCAATGCCGCGCGCTTCATCGCGACGCGAATGGGGGCAGGTGGCGTCCCGGGCCAGCCGCGCCCCGAGGGCGTGGTCAAGATCGTCTGCGATTTCGACGACATGGGCTTTGCCGGCCTTGGACGGGACGAAGGCATCAGGCCGGTGGTGACCACGTCGCGTGGCGCGATCTCGGGCGAGGCGGCCTACCCGGTGGTGGGCGAAGACTACTGGCGCGCGATATTCGACCTGGATTTCTCGGAAATTCCCGAGGATGACGACGATCCCATCGACCTGCGCATGTACGTGGACGTGAACGGCACTGCGGGCACCGAGACCTGGCTGATGCAGCTGTTCCCGAGCCAGCTACGCAGCCTGCTGGCTTCGAAGGCCTGACGGCACCGCTCCTTCCGGGCTGAAGCCGGATCGTTGGCCTGGTGGGCGTCACCGGGCCAACGACCGAGCGCGTCGTCTTCCTCGGCGCTTCGTCCATGTCCCGGGGGTGCCCCTGGCGGGCAGGGCGACGCTCCCCTCGCAGGACGAAGATTTGCCCCGAGGGCTTTCGCTCCATTCCTGCCGGCGCTCGGGTGCCTTCTTTCGTCTGCCTTGCGTCCGTCGTGCGACTAACCGAGAGCATTGTGAGAAAGAGGGAGAAGACAAACAGCTGGACGTCCTTGCCGCTTGGCGTGCCGGTTCGGGTCCGGTGGCGTGTCCGACAGAGCTTTTGTCTCGCCGCCCGGTCCGCGCCTACCAGCCGTCGGACGGATCGAGGGGGACGTAGCTCCTGATCGAATGGAAGAACAGGTCGATCTCAAGCGCCAGCCCGACCTCGAAGTCGTTCAGTTCGGCCCCGCTCCATCGGTTCTGCTCGAGACGGTCGAGGAATTCGCGGCGAGCCTGGTCATCGCTCGGCGTCAGCGGAAGGGTCTCGGCGGCACGAAGCAGGTCGATGCGCTTGTGGACCTCGCGCATGCCGGCGAAGGCTTCCATCATCGGCCGCGTCAGGAGAGGCTCGGTCTGCCATGACCGACCGGTGAAGACCTCCTGGACGACACGGTTTCCGGCACCAAGACAGTCATAGGCGACGCAGCCGGGAAAGCCTTCCTCGGTCAGCCGGTCGTGGATCGAACAGCTGTGCCCCGCGAGGTTCCGGCAGGGTTCACCGGGGTTCTTGTCGAAGGCGAAATCCTTGCCCTTGTCGAATGCCAGCGCGAGACAGCAGAGGGCGGCGCATTTCGAGCAGTCGGTCTTGAGATGGTCGGTCTGGGACATGGTGGCCTTCGATTGTCGATGCGAGTCCGTGGCAGGGATCTGGCCCGCGGTATCTCGCGGAACGGCTTCGGAATGCAACCTCCGGGCCTTCGGGCTGGGGTCACCTGCGGATCGGCACGACAGGATCCGTTGCGCCGGCGCCAGCTCCAGCTCCTTGTTCGACGCGACCAGCGGAAGGTGTGACGCGAGGCGGGCCAACCATGAATTAAGATGTATCCCGGAGAATTCGCCGGGGACAGTTCGGGGGCGCGGAGCCTTGGATTCGAGCCAGTCAAGGTCGGGTCAAGCGGCCCTGTTGCGCTCAGGTGGCGTCCCCGAGCAGCGCTTCCGCGAGGGTGGCGTCCAGCACGACGTGCGAGACGTAGTCACCGTTCAGGGCCGCACGCGTGGCGTCGAGCTTTTCGAGCCCCGCGACGACCAGCAACCCTTCCATCTCGCGCAGAACGTCAAGCTCGGCGCCGATCATGCGGCGGTCGAGCGCGCCTTGCACGGGGGCCCCGTCGCGGTCGATGAAGCGTCCGGCGATGATGCCGACGGCGCCCATGGCCACGTAGTCCGAGATGTCCTGTTCGGTGGCGAGATTGAACTGCACCACGTGGGTGTCGAAGGTGCAGGGGCTCAGCGAATAGATCGCCTTGTTGCAGTCGCGCAGCCGGTCGAGCTGCTCGGCGATGATCGGCTCGGCGCGCAGCCGGTCGGCAAGCCCTGCCTCGGAGCAGACGGCGGGAGCGTTCAGGTTGATGCACTGGGCCGAAAGGCGCCGGGCGATCTCGGTGGTGCAGCTCTCGCAGGTCGGCAGCAGCGGGTTTGCGATCGACCCGATGAGCTGGCGCACGACGAGCCCATCGACCGGCCACCATGGCACCCGGTCGGACACGATGGACACCGTCTGACCCCAGCTGACGCCCAGCGTGTCACCCGGCTGGACGAAGTCTGGCAGGAACTGGGCCGCCGCTTCGCAGACCTGCTGCGCGGTCTCGGCCTGGCTGTCCTCTTCGGCCACGACAAAGGCTGTCTCGAGACCGAAGCGCTCGCGCAGGCCGTCGGCGAGGGCGTTGATGCGAAAGTGCGCGCCCTGGATCTTCACGCCCACGATCTGGCGTTCCCGGGCGAGGCGCAGGTAGGTCACCACCGTCGGGCGCGACAGTCCGAGCCGCTTGGCGATCTCGGCCTGGTTCAGCCCCTTGATGTAGTAGAGCCATGCGACCTCGGCGACGATCCGGTCGGAAGGGTGGTTCGAACGCACCATCTTGGGCCTCGTCGTGCTGGGTCGTGGAGCGGCGCACACTAGACCGGGACCGGGGCGGCGTCAAAGCGCAGCACCTCGCTGGTGATCCGCAGGTCCTCTTCAAGCGTGCGGTCCGGGCGCAGCCCGTCGCGCTCGAGATCGGCGTGGTAGCCGCGCACCGCTTCCTCGGGGCCGACGTCGAGGTCCGCCACGCGGCGCATCCACGAGATCAGCCGGCACTGGTCCTCGGCCTGGTTGATCTTGCGTCCGAAGAGCGCCAGCCGCGCGCCGTGTCGCTCGGACTGTGCGATGAGCTCGAAGGTGTCGCGGTGGGTGGCGCCGGCACCGCCGAGGACCCCCACCACCATCGAGGGGTCGTGCGCGGCGAGCTGCTGCATGGCGTCGGGGCCGTTGTAGGCGACCTTGAGGAACTCGGGTCGCTCGGCCCGGGTCATGCTCGCCTGAAGGCGGATGATGCAGTCGGTGACATAGGCGCCAAGCGTGTCGGGATCGACCGCGTCCGGCAGGTTCGGATTGAAGACCTCGAGAAAGTGCCGCACGCCGGCGTCGCGTGCTTCACCTCGGAAGGCGGCATAGGCTTCGAGCATCCGTGCGTCGGCCTCGGCGTCGTTGTTGAAGGTCAGCGAGTAGAGGCAGAGATCGCCCGGCGCAAAGGCGAGGTCGGCTCCGCGATAGGGGCGGGATGGTGCGTCTCCGTAGCGCCCGCCGCGGATATTGCCCCAGACGCAGGTGGTCTCGTTGCCGCGAAAGGCGGGCTGGACGGCGCTGCGTTCGAAGGCGCCCGCCTCGTTCAGCGCGTCGAGATTGCCCGCCGAGGTCAGCATGATGTCGACCACGTCCTGGTCGATCACCTTGCGGATCTGTTCGAGAAACTCCGGCCTTGTGCGTGCACCGGTGATCCGGCCCCGGGCATCGCGGCGCGGTCCGGTGCTGTTGATACCGCCTGTGACGTCGGCATCCTTGGCATCGGCGATCATGTAGTCGCCGGGTTTATAGGCGCCGGCGCGCATCCGGGCGATCTTGTCGGCGAAGCGGTTGGTCTTGGTCATGAAATCAGTTCCTGCGAAGGCTGCGGCCGGTGGACGGGTCGAAGACGTGGATATGGTCGGGCGAGATCGCGAACGTCACAGGATCGCCCGGCGACAGGTCGCGGAAGGACTGGGTGACAAAGGAGACCTCCCGACCCGCGACCTCGGTGATGACCTGGCCCTCTGCGCCCATGTTCTCGACCAGCACCACGCTGCCGGAGATGACGTTCCTGGCGTCCGGCGCGCAAAGGTCCATGCGTGCGGGGCGCAGGCCCAGCTCGACCCGCTGCCCGGGCGCGAGATCCGGAAAGACGTCGCGAGAAAGCTCCAGCGTCATGCCCTCGCCATGCGCGACGAGCCGGTCGCCGGCAGCGATTTCGGCGGAGACGAAGTTCATGGCAGGCGTGCCGATGAAATCTGCCACGAAGCGCGTCGCGGGCCGTTCGTAGATCTCGTCGGGGGTGCCCATCTGCTCGATCCGCCCGTCGCGCATCAGCACGATGCGGTCGGCGATGGTCATCGCTTCGAGCTGGTCGTGGGTGACGAAGATCGTCGTGGTCTTGAGCTGCATGTGGATCTTGCGGATCTCGGTCCGGAGCTTCTCGCGCAGCTTTGCGTCGAGGTTCGACAGCGGCTCGTCGAAGAGGAACACCTGGGGTGTCTTGATCATCGCGCGCGCCATCGCGACGCGCTGCTGCTGCCCGCCCGAGAGGTTCTTGGGCTTGCGGTCGAGAAACTTCTCGAGCCCCAGAAGCTCGGCCACCTGCGTGAGGCGCGGCGCGATCTCGGAGCGGCTGGCACCCTGCCGGCGCAGGCCGAAGGTGATGTTGTCGGCAACGCTCATGTGCGGGTAGAGCGCGTAGCTCTGGAACACCATGGCGACGCCGCGCTCGCCCGGGGGCAGGTCGGTGACGTCGGTCCCGCCGATGGCGATGCGTCCGCCGGTGACCTCTTCGAGCCCCGCGATCATGCGCAGCATGGTGGATTTGCCGCAGCCCGAGGGGCCGAGGAACACCACGAACTCGTGGTCGGGAATGTCGAGGTCGAGCCCCTCGATGACCGGGTGGCCACCGTAGGATTTGACGATGTCGTTGCAGGAAATGTTGGCCATGGGAGTGTCCTATTTCGGGCCGCTGCGGACCATGGTGTTGAGAAGGCCCATGAGCAGGCCGATGAAGACGAGCGGCGGCAGCACCAGGAGCACCGTCGCGGCATTGATGACGCCCCAGGGCACCTCCTTGCCAAGCGAGGTGATCGAGGCCGCGACGACCGGAAGCGTGGCGTTCTGCGCCGCGAGGGTGAGCGCCAGCAGCAGCTCGTTCCAGACCAGCACGAAGGTGAAGACCAGCGCGCCGAAGAGCGACGGGGCGGCCACCGGAAGCGAGAAGCGCCAGAAGATCTCGGCGGGGCCGCAGCCCTCCATGGCAGCGGCTTCCTCGATGTCGCGGGGCACGCGTTCGAAGGCCGGAACGGCGAGCCAGATCACCGTAGAGACGGTGACGATCAGGTAGACCAGCACCAGTCCGAAGAGGGTGTCGTAGATGCCGAGGTCGAGGTAGATCACGATGAAGGGGATCGCGATGGCAACCGGCGGCATGAAGCGCAGCGACAGCACGAAGAACTGCACGTCGTCGCCCCACTTGCGGGCGTGGCGTGCCAGGGTATGCGCCGCGGGTATGCCCAGCACCGCGCCGACCAGCACGGCGGCCGAGACGACGATGACCGAGTTGAGCAGCCCGTCGCGGATCGTGGGATTGCGCAGGATCGTGGCGAAGTTTTCGAGGGTCGGCTCGAAGAACAGCTTCGGCACCGGGGTGACGATGTCGCGCAGTTCCTTGAAGGCGCCGAGCACGGTCCAGAGGATCGGTCCCAGCGCGACGACGATCAGCACCGCCAGCACCGCTCGGGTGAGTGTCGCGGAAATCAGCTTGCCCATTTCTTCCCCGCTTTCCAGATGATGGTGAAGGCGACGGTGGTGACGACCAGCAGCAGCAGCGACATCGCCGAGGCATAGGAAATCCGGCCGCCCATGTTGATCCCCATCTGGTAGGCGTAGAGATCGAGCGTCTCCGTCGCCGTGCCCGGACCGCCGCCGGTCATCACGAAGATGAGGTCGAACGAGCGCAGGCTCTCCACCGCCTTGACGAGCGCGAGGCTGATCAGCGGTCCCTTGAGCATCGGCAGCGTCACGAAGGCATGGATCTCCCAGGTGCGCGCGTTGTCGAGCATCGCCGCCTCGATGGGGTCGCGGGGCAGGGTCTCGAGCAGCTTCAGCAGGATCACGGTGAAGAACAGCCCCCATTGCCAGATGTCGACCGCCGCCACCGAGATGAGTGCGAGCGAGGGATCGGCGAGGAACTCGACCGGCCCGATCCCCACGAGGCCGCAGAGGTAGTTGAGCACCCCGAGAGACGGCGAGTAGAGAAACCGCCAGATAAAGGCCGCGGCGACGCGCGGCAGCAGCACCGGTACGAGGAACGCGAAGCAGATCAGGTTGCGGTAGAGCGGCTTCTTGACGGTCTCGAAGATCAGCACGGCAAGGAAGACCGCAAGCGCGAGCGTGCCCGCGACGGTCACCGCCTCCCAGATGGCGGAGATCTCGAGCGCGTTGAAGAAGCGCCGGTCGCGCAGCAGGCGCAGGAAATTGTAGGCGCCGACGAAGTCGTAGTCGGGCGAGCGCAGGGTGCGGTTCATGACGGCGAACCAGACCGCGCCGGCAATCGAGACGAGCGCCAGCGTAGCCAGGAGCCCGATCGCCGGCACCAGCGTCAGGGTGACGAACCGTTTCCGGGTCATGTCCTATCCTTCTTGGGAATGGGGCCCGGTGCGCAGGGGAGCAACGGCGCACCGGGCCGGCAGAGCGGCGTTACTTCAGCCGCATCAGGCTGTCTTCGGCGAAGAAGGCAGCTTCGTCCAAGGCCGCCTGAACGTCGTCCCGCGTGCCGGAGAAGATCTCCTCGAGCGTCAGGCCGAGCGTGTCGCCGATCTCGGGCCAGACCGGGCTGGTCATGATCAGCAGGTCGGTCTTCGGGCCGGTCTCGAGCAGCGCGTCGATGTAGTCCTGCGGCACGAGCTCCTTGAAAGCGTCGCTCTGCAGCGTCGAGGTGCGACCGACGTCCGAGGCGATGCCCGCTTCGAGCCGCCGTTGTTCCATCTCCTTCGAGGTCGCCCAGCCGACGAAATCGCCTGCGACGGTCTTCGTGCAGTCATCCGAGGCGCCGACTTTCGAGACCGCCCAGCCATGTGCCCAGCCGGCGGACGGCAGCGGATCGGGCGGCGGTGCGTAGCCGACCTTGCCCACGATCGAGGATTTCTCGGGGTCTTCCATCCACGGACCGAAGACGTCGGACTCGATCAGGATGGCGACCTGACCGCCCCTGAATGCCTCGACCGAGTCCGACCAGTTGAAGGTCGCGATGCCCGGCGGGGCGTAGTCCATGAGCTCGGTGTAGAGCTCGGTCGCCTCGACGCCTGCCTCGCCGTTGAACGCCGGCATGCCGCCGTCGTCGAGCCATTCGCCGCCCATCGCGCGGAAGAAGGGCGTCCAGCGCCAGACGTTCATGCCCGAGCCACGCTGGCCGCGCGCCGACCAGCCATGTGCACCGTTGTCGGCCTCGTCGAGCGTCTTGATCGCCGCGACCATCTCGTCGAGCGTGGCGGGCGGTTCGATGCCGGCCTCTTCGAGCAGGTCGGTGCGATACATCATGACGTCGCCACCGCCCACGAAGGGCGCGAAATACTGCACGCCGTCGACCGTCGCGACGTTGCTCAGGTCGGTCCGGAAATCGCCGATGTCATAGCTTTCGGGAACCACCTCGCCGAGCGGGTAGACCCAGCCGGCCGAGACATATTCGGCAAGGTTGGCCTCGTCGATGTAGAGCACCTGGTAGGCGCCGGCCCCGGTCGAGGCGTCGAGCCGCGCCTTGGCGCGCCGCTCGTTCTCGCCCAGCATGGTGATGCGCACCTCGGTGTCCCACTTCTCGTTGAACTCCGAGAGCTTGTCGTCCAGCGCGGTGACGGCGGGCATGCCCTGGCCGATGACGTTGAGCGTCGGCACCTCGCCCTTGCAGGCCATCTCGTCCTGCGCCTGGGCCTGTGCGGCCAGCGCGCAGAGCGCCGTGCCCAGCAGCAAAGTCTTGCGATGCATTGGTCTTCCTCCCTATGCGGTTTCGGTCTTCTCCTCGCGGCCGTGTCGGGCCGCCTCCTCCAGCAGCGCGGCCACCCCTTCGTCGAGCCGGCAGAAACTGCGGAACCTGTCGTCGTAAAACCCGGCAAGCGCGGGGTCCGGCGTATGGCAGCGCGCAACACCGGTCATGGCGCGGCTCGCCTCGCCGAGATCGGCATAGGCGCCGCAGGCCACCGCCGCGCAGATCGCCGCGCCGAGGGCCCCCACCTCCGGGGCGCGCACGGCCTCCACGGGCCGTTGGCATATATCGGCGAAGACCTGTCCCCAGACCGGCGACTTCGCCGCGCCTCCGGCCAGTCGGATCGTCGGCGGAAAGGGACGCCCGGTCAGCGCCACGGCGTGCTCGGCGTGGCGACGGGACTGAAAGGCCACGCCCTCGTAGATCGCTCTCAGCATCGAGCCCAGGTCGTCCGTCGCGCCCATGTCGACGAAGCCGCCGCGCCGGGGCTCGGGGCCGAAGACATAGGGCAGGAACTGGCAGCGCCGGGTCGCAGCGGGGCTTGCGGCGACCAGCGCATTGGCCTCGTCGACCGTGACACGCTTTCCCATGGCAGTGTCGAGGAACCAGCCGAGGTTGGCCGCCGAGCAGGGGCTGCCCTCGGCAATCAGTCGCTTCCCGGCACCACGGTAGTGCATGTTGAGGATCGGAACGCCTTCGCCGGTGGGCGGGCCGCTCTCGAGGCTGTTGATCGACCAGGTCCCGGCGATCATGGTGAGCACCGGCGCATCCACGGCCCCGGCCCCGAGGGAGCAGGCGGCCACGTCCATCATCGAGCCCGCGACGGGCGTGCCTTCGGGCAGGCCGGTCTCTGCGGCGGCGGCGGCCGAGACGCGGCCGGCGATGCTGTCGCTCGCGACGATCCGGGGCAGGCGGTGGCCATGCGGGGCAAGGCCGATCCGTTCGAACGCCTCGGTGGCATAGCCGCCGCGCGCAATGTCCATCATTCCGCCGCCGCTGGCCTCGGTCGGGTCGGTCAGGGCCTCGCCGGTCAGCCGCAGGCGGATCAGGTCCTTGCAGGCCAGTGCCCAGCGGGTGCGCGCCATGACCTCGGGCTCGGTGCGCGCAAGCTGCGCCACCTGCATGAGGGTCTGTCCGCCCCAGATTCGGTTCCCGGTGATGCCCGCGATGGCCGGCGCGGTGCCCTCGGTTTCGAGCTCGTCCACCAGCGGCTGTGCACGGTGGTCCACCGAAACGATGCCGGGGCGCGTGCCGTGGCCGTTCTCGTCCACGAGGAAGATGCCGTTGCCGAAGCCGGTGCAGCCGATGCCCGCGATCCGGTGCCCGGCACAATCCGCCACGATCCGGCGCAGCGCCGAGACCGTGCCCTGCCAGAAGCCAGCGACATCACGCTCGACCCGCCCGTCGGCGTGGTGCACCGTCTCGACATCCGCGGTTTCCGAGGCGAAGGCATTGCCCTGCAGGTCGAAGGCGACGACCTTGACCGCTGTGCCGCCGGCGTCGATGGCGATGATGAGATCCCCGCTCATGCCGCGTCCTCCCCGGACCGGGTGCGCATACCCATCAGCCGGGGATCCGCGCGGACCGCTTCCACCTCGGCGGCGATGTCCGCGTGCGGACGACCGGTTTCGGCCTGAAGGATCCCGGCCAGATCTGCGAGCGTGTCGTCGCGCAGCCCCTGTCCGAAGGTCAGGCGGCTCCGTCGCAGGACGATGTCCTCGATCCGCTGCGCGCCGCGTTCACGAATGGCCCAGACGATCTCGCCGCGACAATACAGAGAGGCGCCGGTCAGCGGCATGGCGCCGGCCCCGGTGCACAATGGTGCCAGCGCGCGCGCCAGGGCGCCGTATCGGGTCACAAGTCGTTCTGCCAGCACCGGCGCGACGCCGGTTTCGCGGGCGAGGTCGTCCGCAGAGCAGGGTGCGGCCCCCGGGTAGCGCCGGCTGGCCGTCGAGACCTTCCTGTCCCGTCCGAGCAGTGCAAGGGCGCGGTCCGCTGTTTCTTCCCCGAAGGCGCGGAAGGTGGTCCACTTGCCGCCCACGAGGGACAGGACCGGCGCGTCGAGCCCGGCAAAGCGGTTCTCTTCGAGCGCATGGTCGCGCGCAGCGCTCGTGACCGAGCCGTCGCTGCGCCGCAGCGGGCGAATGCCCGTGGTCATCGAAACGATCTGCTCCGAGGTCACCGGGATGTCGGAGAAAAGCCCGTCCATGGCCCGCAGCAGGTAGCCGATTTCGTCTTCCGCGATGTGTCGGTCCCCGGGGTCGTTGGTCTCGACCTCTGTGGTACCGGCCAGCACGTTGTCGCCCACGGGAAGGGTGATGATCATGCGCCCGGTGCCATCGTCGAAGTAGAAGGCGTGGCCGTTCATGCGGGCATGCAGCTCAGGGTTGTCGAGCACGAGATGCGCCCCCTTCACCCCGCGGAGATAGTGCGTTTCACCGCCCAGCTCCGCGTTCACCCGGTCGATCGCGGCGCCGGTGGCATTCACCACCACCTTCGGTGCGAGCCGCCAGACCTCGCGACCGAAGCTGTCGCCGACGACGAACTGGCCGTCTTCGCGGTGCCACGTCGCATGGTTCAGCACTGCGACGTGCGGTCCCTGCGCCATGGCCTCGGCGATCATCTCGAACATCAGGCCTTCGGGCTGGGTGATCTGGCCATCGTAATAGGTGACGACGGCACGGGTACGCGGCGAAAGACCTGCGGGAAAACGCTCGCGCCGCAGGAGGGTCCGATGGGCGGGGAGGGGGTGTTCGCGACGGCCATAGGCTTCGTAGAGGCGCAAGGCCCCCTCGAGCGCGGCAAGGGAGAGCGGACCGCTACGACGCGACAGGCCAAGGAACCGTGTCACCGAGCCTACGATGCCCGAAACGAGGTGTTCGAGGGGCACGGTGATCTTCAGTGGTTTCACGAGATGGCCGGCATTGGCGATCAGGCGGTTCCGCTCGCGGGCGGATTCAGCGACGAGGCGGAACTCGCGCCCTTCCAGGTAGCGCAGCCCGCCATGCGCCATCCGGCTCGAGGCGCCGCTTGCGCCGCTTGCGAAGTCGCCACTGTCCAGCAGCACGCAGGAGACGCCGTTGAGCGCGAGCTCGCGCAGCGTGGCAACGCCGTTCACGCCTCCGCCCAGGATCAGCACCTCGGCATCCGCAAGCGCGGCGAGCCGCGCCCGGGACGTCTCCCGCAGCGCGCCCGGCGCGCCTGCTGCTGTCTGAGGTTTGTCTTTTTGCCATGTCATGGCGCTGACTAGAGCGAAAACGACTTCTTTTGTAAATTATAATTATCAAAAATAAACTAAAGTAGTAGTTGGCTACGAGCCTGCGTGGCGCGGCGGTCCTGTGCGCCGCAGCAGGGAGTGTAGGGAAGCAAGGCGCATTGGATGGACCCCTGCGTTGAAGCCGGCGCCAAAAATGCTCGTGCATGTCTGGCAGGAGATTGATCGGGTGCCGGCGCAGATCCCCTCGGTCAGCAGTGTCTGGATGTGTTTTCGTTGAGCCTGGCCTAGAAGAGCGATGCGGAAGATCATTACCCGGTGCCGTTTGACAGGCTGCTCTCAAGAAGCCTGTGAGTATGACCAAGACACGCTTTCCGCGAGTTGTTCGTCGGGGTCTTCAACATCTGAGTAGGCGTCTGCGCCGAGTTGATCGTGCGGGCGCTTGGCCTCGACAATCCGGGCGGACCTCATACGAAGCGGAAAGGCGATGCGAGGCGCCGTGTCGTGGCTTTCAACCCGGTCAGGATGCGACTGCTGAAGTAATGCATCCCGGACTTCAGTAAGGTGAACACGGGCGAATTGATCTTCCACATGCTCTACAGCTCAAAGAAACTGCGAGAAGCTTAAGCGAAACCAACTTCTTATCTGAAGAAGTGGTGCCCGGGGGCGGAATCGAACCACCGACACGAGGATTTTCAATCCACTGCTCTACCCCTGAGCTACCCGGGCACTGGGTGAAGGGCGTTGCCCCTCGGGTGGAGGCGAGATAGCCGAGGGCGCCGGGAGTGTCCAGAGGGTTTCGCCGAAAAAATCCACCCCGGCAAACAATGCGCGTTGCGGCTTCCCTCGGGCAGGGCAGCAGGCTACATCTGGCGCCATGGCGCGCTCCTATTCTTCGCTCAACGAGATCTTCGATCACGGCTTCGACACGGTCATCGACGTGCGCAGCCCCGCCGAATTCGCCGAGGACCACGTGCCCGGCGCGATCAGCCTGCCGGTTCTCGACAACGAGGAACGCGCGCGGGTCGGGACGATCTACAAGCAGCAGAGCCCGTTCCTGGCCCGCAAGCTCGGGGCGGCGCTGGTGTTCCGCAATGCCGCCGGGCATATCGAGGGGCCGCTGTCGCATCACGACGGTGGCTGGCGGCCTCTGGTCTACTGCTGGCGGGGCGGGCAGCGCTCTGGCGCCCTCGAGTGGATGCTGAAGGAAATCGGCTGGCGGGCCGAGAAGATCGACGGCGGCTACCGGACCTACCGGCGCTTGGTCACCAAGGCGCTCTACGAGGACAGCCTGCCGCACCGCTTCATCCAGCTCGGCGGCTACACCGGCACCGCGAAGACGGCGCTGCTGCCGCGGCTGGCGGCGCGCGGCGTGCAGGTCATCGACCTCGAGGGGCTGGCGCGGCACAGGGGCTCGCTCCTGGGCGACATGCCGGGCGGGCAGCCGAGCCAGAAGGGCTTCGAGACGGAGCTTGCCCTGGCCCTGTCGAAGCTCGACCCGGCGCGGCCGGTGGTCGTCGAGGCCGAGAGCAGCAAGGTCGGGCAGATCCTCGTGCCGCCGTCGCTCTGGGCCGGGATGAAGGCCGCCCGCTGGATCGAGGTCGGCGCGCCGCTGGAGGCGCGGGCGGTCTACCTCGACGCGGCCTATGACGACATCCTTTCCGACGGCGACCGGCTCAAGGCGCAGCTCGATCCGCTGCGTTACCATCGCGGTCATGCGCTGGTCGACAGCTGGGGCGCGCTGATCGACGCGGGCGAGCGCATCGCGCTCTGCCGGTCGCTGGCCGCCGATCACTACGATCCGGCCTACGAGAAATCCATGGCGGCCATGGCGCCCGACGTGATGGAGCGGTTCGAGACGCCGACGCTGGACGACGCGGGTCTGGACCGGCTCGCCGACCGCATTGCCGAGAGGCTTCACACCAGCGAAATGTGACCCGGCCAGTCGCCGACGATCCGTCCGATCACCGCAGCCTCGTAGCCGAGTGCGCGCAGCTCTTCGACGCGCGCCGCTCCGTCGGGAACGGACGCGAGCAGGCCGCCGGCGGTCTGCGGATCGAACAGCAGCTCGGCGGCGGGGCTGTCGGCGGCAAGCCCGGGCACGGCGTCGCGGTTCTTGGGGTAGAGCGTCGAGCGGACGCCCGCAGCGGCGAGCGCCTCGGCGCCGGGCAGGCGCGGGATCGCGTTGACGTTCAGCTCGGCGCTCTTGCCCGAGGCCATGCAGATCCCGTGCAGGTGCCCCGCGAGGCCGAAACCGGTGACATCGGTCATGGCGTGCGCGCCGCGCAGGATCTCGGCCGCGTCCTGCTGCGGGCGGGTCATGCTGGCGAGCGCCGCCGCCACGTCGGCACCGCGGGCAAGCCCCTGCATCTCGGCGGCCATGACGACGCCCGAGCCGATGGGCTTGGTGAGCACCAGGTCGTCGCCCTCTCGCGCGCCGGCAAGGGTGATCGGGTCCTGCGCGCAGAGCCCGGTGATGGCGAAGCCGATGGTCATCTCGTCGCCCATCGAGGAATGTCCGCCGACGATCTCGGCACCGGCGCCGCGCAGGATGTCCGATGCTGCCGTGAGGATCTCGGTCAGGGTGCGTTCGGCCAGCGCCTCGGACATGCGGGGCAGGGTGAGGCTGGCGGTCGCGGCCTGCGCGTCGGCGCCCATCGCCCAGATGTCGCCAAGCGCGTGCACGGTGGCGATGCGGGCCATGACCACCGGGTCCTCGACAAAGGCGCGCAGGTGGTCGGTGGTCATCACCTGCCGCGTGCCACCGGTGAGCAGCAGCGCCGCGTCGTCGCCGGGCAGGGCGGTGACATCGGGCCGGACCGGTGCCGGCAGGTGGGTGAGCGCGGCCGACAGCGCATCGCGGCCGACCTTGGCGCCGCAGCCGCCGCACATCGGCTTGTCGCCGAGCGCCTCGCGGCTGCCGGCGGCGCGCGGCACGGGCAGCGGCGGCGGGCTCATCTGCGGCAGGTCATGAAACTTCTGCATGAAGCGGCGGTCGATGCGGTCCTTCCAACGCCACATGAGCGGGCCCGAGAGCGCGAGGCCGAAGCGGTCGCCGAGCGCCGACTTGTTCCCCAGCGAGATCAGCTTGAGGTAGTCGCGCTGCGGGCGGTAGGGGCGCGGCGAGCCGTCCTCGGCGAGCCGGGCGCGGAGGTTGTCGAACAGCACCGGCGCCTCGCGCACGGCGTAGACGCCGGCCTTGGGGCGCGGGGTCTCGGT
The DNA here is from genome assembly GCF_003703915.1 of Salipiger sp. D13. NCBI lineage: Bacteria > Pseudomonadati > Pseudomonadota > Alphaproteobacteria > Rhodobacterales > Roseobacteraceae > Salipiger > Salipiger sp. D13. The sequence goes on along the minus strand of NZ_ML112592.1, from coordinate 208,799 downwards.
GAGATGTGCGCAGTCGCCGGCGGCGAAGATGTCGGGGTGGCTGCTTTGAAGCGTGGGCGAGACGGCGATGTAGCCTTCGTGCAGGTCGAGACCGGTGCCCGCAAGCCAGCCGTGCGGTTTCGCTCCGGCTGCGCCGGTGACGAAATCGGCCGCGATCGTGCTGCCGTCGTCCAGCATGAGGCCCTCGGCGGTGACCGCCGCGATCTGCGCATGTTCATGCAGGCTGACGCCGAGACCGGAGAGCGCGGCGCGCAGTTTCGCGGCGGCGGGCGCCCGCAGCGTCGAGAGCGCGGCGCCCCGGTCGACGAGATGCACCTGCGCCGCGCGGCCCTTGCGCCCGAGCGCATAAGCCATGGCGGCAGCGAGCTCTGCCCCCGCGACGCCGCCGCCGATCACCGCCACCCGGGCCGGGCCTTTGCCATCCCGGTAGCGCGCCCATTTCGTCGCGAAGGGGCCGAGCGGCTTGGCGGGCACCGCGTGGTCGGCAAAGCCCGGCAGCCCGGGCATTTCGGAGGTGATGCCGATGTCGACCGAGGCCACGTCGAAGCTTACCGGCGGCCGGCCTGCGACGTGGATCTGGCGGGCGGTGGTGTCGATCCCCTGCGCGGCGCCGAGGATGACCCGGGCGCCCGCGAAGCGCGCCAGTTTCACGAGGTCGATGTCGAGCGCGTCGCGGTCGTAATGACCGGCGACGAAGCCCGGCAGCATCCCCGAGTAGGGCGCGGTGGGGCCGGGATTGATCAGCGTGACGCGCACCCCGGGCAGCGGGGCCATCCCCCACATGCGGAGCACCAGCGCGTGGGTGTGACCGCCGCCGATCAGAACGAGATCACGGGTGAGGGGCAGGGCGGGGGGCATCATGGCGGGCGCTCCTTGAAGGTCTCGCCGGCGCCTTAGCACGGGCGCCGGCGCGCGCCCATGCGCCAATGCGCACGGGCGGAGGGGCGCTGCCCCTCTTGGCGCGTGCCGCGCCAATTCACCCCGGGAATATTCTTGGCCAGAAGAAGCCGCTAGCGCAGCGCGAGGCCGGCCTCGTCGAAGAGATGCGTCCGGCCGGGTTCGAAGGCGAGGCCGCAGGTCCGGCCCGGGGCGAGACCCGCGTCGTCATGGGTGCGCACCGTGAGCTTGCCGGCGGCACCGCAGTCGGCGATGACATAGGTGTCGGCGCCGAGATATTCGACGATGTCGACGGTGCCGTCGATCTGGCCGCTGCCGGGGTCGCCAAGGCTGATGTGCTCGGGGCGGATGCCGAAATGCGCGGCCTCCGGTGGCAGCGTTGTCTCGAGCCGCAGACCGGGGGTGTCCGCGGGGAAGACGTTCATCTTCGGGCTGCCGATGAACTGCGCCACGAAGAGGTTTCCGGGGCGCTCGTAGAGCTCGCGCGGGGAGCCCACCTGGCTGACCCGACCGGCCTCGAGCACGACGATCCGGTCGGCGAGGGTCATGGCCTCGACCTGGTCATGGGTGACGTAGATCATCGTCGATTGCAGGGCCTGGTGCAGCTTGGCGATCTCGTAGCGCATCTCGACCCGGAGCGCGGCGTCGAGGTTCGAGAGCGGCTCGTCGAAGAGGAAGGCGGTGGGGTCGCGCACGATCGAGCGTCCGATGGCGACCCGCTGGCGCTGGCCGCCGCTGAGATCCTTCGGGCGACGGTCGAGAAGAGGCTCGAGTTTCAGGACCCGGGCGGCCTCGTCGACCTTGGCGTCCATCTCGGGCCTCTTCACCCCGGCGGCCTTGAGCGAGAAGCCCATGTTGTCGCGCACCGACATGTGCGGGTAGAGCGCATAGCTCTGGAACACCATGGCGAGCCCGCGCCGGGCGGGCGGCTCGGCGGTGGCGTCACGCTCACCGATCACGATCTGCCCGCGCGAGGTCTCTTCCAGCCCGGCGATCATCCGCAGCAGCGTGGATTTCCCGCAGCCCGAGGGGCCGACGAAGATGATGAACTCGCCTTCCTCGATGGCGAGGTCGACGCCCTTGATGACCTGCACCTCGCCATACCACTTCTCGACGGCCCTGAGTTCGATGCTTGCCATGGTCCTCTACCTCCCCGCCCAGGCCAGCCAGACCGCCGCCGTCCAGGTGAAACTGTCACCGCCGCAGGGCGCGGCGTCGATCGGATCGAAATACTCGCGGAAGCCGGATGTCTCGATCAGCGTGGCGGTCTCCTCGCGCAGCCGTGCCTCGTCCCAGTCGCGCCCCGCCCGCAGGAAGCCGAGCGCGATCAGCGCGTTCATCTGCGGCCAGACCGGCCCGCGCCAGTAGCGCTTGCGCTCGAAGCTCGGCGCCTCGGGGTCCGAAGACGGCAGCCCGTAGGTCACCGCGTCCCACATGCGCGCGAGGTGCGCCTCCATCTCGGGACGCTCGCAGCCGGCGAGCCAGCAGAGCAGCGCCCCGGATCCCACGATGCCGGCCCATGCCCCGCTGCGCAGGTCCTTCGCGTCCCAGGCGCCGAGCTCGGGGTTCCACAGGCTGTCCACGCCGTCGCGCAGGGCGGCGGCCCAGCCCTCGAGCTCGGTCACGTCCTGCCCCAGCGACCGGCCCATGGCGGCAAGGTCGTCATGGGCGCGGATCAGGATGAAGGTCATGCCCGGGTCGGCCATGTAGAAGGGGCAGTCGGCCACGATCGTCGCCTGGTCCCAGCCGCAGTCGCGGCCGAAGCGCACCAGCGCGAGGTAGCGGTCGTATTCCTGTTTGGTGGGTCGCTGCGCGCCGTCCACCTGCGCCTCGTCGCGCCGGGCGTAGTCGCCCGCGCCAGAGCCGTCGACGCCGGCCAGGCCCACGTCCCAGTCCGGGCAGTTGTCTCGGCCGGATTCCCAGGGGTGGCAGACCGCCACCGCGCCCGAGCCGCAGCGGGTCTCCATCCACCAGCGGTGCCACGCCAGCAGCTTCGGGTAGAGCGCCGCCATGCGGGTGCGCCCGGCCTCCGGGTCGGCCTCCCAGACCAGCCGCGCCATGGTCGCGGCCACCGGCGGCTGGCTGATCCCCGAGGTCGGCACCTCGCCCCCCGCGCCCCAGACGTCGGGGCCGGGAAAGTAGCCTGGCGCTGCGTCGTGGAACACCATGTGCGGCACCATGCCGTCGGCCCATTGCGCGGCAAAGAGCGTCTCGAGCTCGCGCCACGCCCGGTCGGTGTCGAAGGTCGAGAACCCCCACGCGGCAAAGGCGCTGTCCCAGTTCCACTGGAACGGGTATAGCATGTCGGTTGGCACCGTGTAGGCGCCCCCGTCGGTCGTGCGGTCGTTGCCGCGCAGGATGGCGCGGGCGGTGTCGTCGTGCATCGTCATCCTTTCACGGAGCCGGCGGTCAGCCCCTTGGTCATGAAGCGTTCGAGGCCCAGGAACAGCACCATGATCGGCACGGTGGCGATCACCGAGCCTGCCATCAGGTGCTGCCGTGGCACCTCGGAAGAGTTGAGCGAGGCGATCCCCCGCGTGAGCGTGAATTTCGAAGGGTCGTCGAGCAGCATGAACGCCAGCAGGAACTCGTTCCAGGCGATCATGAAGACGTAGAGCGACACGCTCGCCAGCGCCGGCAGAGACAGCGGCAGGGTGATCTTCCAGATCACCTTGAGCCGGCTGAGTCCGTCCATGAGCCCGGCCTCCTCGACCTCGGCGGGCAGGCCGCGGAAGTAGCCCTGCAGCATGTAGAGTGCCACCGGGATCGTGGTCACCGGGTAGATCATCACGATGCCGAAGATGGTGTTGCGCAGCCCCGTCATGGAAAAGCCGATGTAGATCGGCAGCGCCAGAACGATCATCGGCACCATGTAGATGAGCAGGATCGAGCGGGCGAAAAGCGCCTGCCCCCGGAACCGCAGCCGGGCCACGGAATAGGCGCCGGGGATCGCGAAGGCGAGGGTGATGAGCACCGTCAGCACCGAGACGTAGAAGCTGGTCCAGAGATAACGCCCGAAATCGTAGTCGGTCATCAGCTCCGCGTAGCTGCGCAGAAGTCCCCAGCCCTGGCTCAGGTCGATGGTGAAATCCAGCGGGTTGGCCATCAGCTCGGACTGGTTCTTCAGGCTGGTCATCACCATGACGTAAAAGGGGATCAGCACGATGGCGGTGAAGAAGATGTAGCCGAACCCGGTCAGGAAACGGATCACCGCCTCCTCGAACTCGTGCCGCGTAAGCCGGCCCGGGCGGCATTCGTCGAGCATCTTCCAAAGTCCCAGCGCGGTGAAGCCCACCGCGCCCAGCCAACCGATCCAGGCCGCCAGCACGCCGGTGTCGCCGCCCACCGCCAGCGGGCCGAAGCCCGCGGCCGAGCCCGCGAGGATCACCGCCGCCACCGCCACCGGCCATATCGGCGCGCGCCGCCCGCCGGGGCGCAGGCACGCCAGCCCCAGCGCCGCACCGGCGACAAGCGCGCCCCATAGCGTCGGGCGGAACGCCTCGCCGGTGGCCAGGCTCATCGCCACGGCGACGGTCGTCGCCACGACAAGGCACCACAGCGCCCCCAGCACCGGCCCGGTGACATATCCGAAACGCACCGCCCTCATCGCGCCCTCCAGGACTTCTCTGGTTCGAAAATACCTCGGGGGAAGCGCGCCCCGGCGCGCGCGGGGGCAGCGCCCCCGAAATCTCCACCGGCCAGAAGCGACACCATCACAGCCCTTCCTCCCGGCTCATCAGGCGGAAGAACAGCACCGAGAACAGCAGCAGGCAGCAGAAGATCACCACCGCCACGGCGGCACCGGCACCGATGTTCGACAGCGCGAAGGCCTGCTCGTAGACGTTCACCGTCAGCACCCGCGTGCCGGCATTGCCGCCCGTCAGCAGGAAGATGTCGTCGAACTTGTTGAACGTCCAGATGAAGCGCAGCAGGAACAGCACCGACAGGATGCCCACGAGCTGCGGCAGCGACAGGTACCAGAACTTCTGGAACGGCGAGGCCCCGTCCATGTCGGCGGCCTCGTACATGTCGTGGTCGATCGACTGCATCCGGGCGAGGATGAACAGGAACGACAGCGGGAAGTAGCGCCAGATCTCGAACAGCGTGACCATGATCAGCGCCAGTGGCCGCTCGCCGAAGAAGTTGATGGCCTGTTCGCTCACGCCCATCTGGATCAGCAGCGCATTGGCCGAGCCCGAGAACGGATCGAAGAGCAGGATCCAGGCGAAGGCCACGGCGATCACCGGCGCCACGTAGGGAAACAGGTAGAGCCCGCGCAGGATGCCCTGGCCACGGAACGACTTGTTCAGCAGCATCGCGGCGAACAGCCCCATGACCAGCGCGCCGAGCGTGCCGAAGACGGTGTAGAACACCGTGACCCCGAGCACCGCCCAGAACTCGCGGCCATCGAAGACCCGCGCGAAGTTCTCCAGCGTGAAGTCGAAATTCGTGAGGATGTTGCGGGCCTGCCCGGTCATCACCGGCGCGCTGTCGGTGGCGGGCGCTGCCTCGAAGTAACCGGCATCGGCGGTCACCGGGATGCGGATCTGCTCGCGCATGCCGCCCTCCCAGTCGCCGAAATCGCAGTAAAGGCGGGTCTCGGCGATCTCGCAGCGCGGATCGAGCTCACCGGGCCGGAGCCCGGCGGGCCAGTCGTCGCTGAGCGTCACCCCGAGGATCGGCTGGTCCTGCGAGGAGTTGCGCAGCCGGTAGCGCAGCGTGGCCTCGTCTCCGGGCGCCTCTAGGTCGCCGCGGATGTCCTCGCGCACGATGGGGGTAGGCGGTCGCAGGTCGGCGAGCCCCACGGGCTTGAAGCTGATCCAGAACACCGCGAGCAGCGGCAGGATCACCACAAGGGACACCGCCGCCAGCGTCGGAAAGAGCAGCCCCCACGCCAGCCGCGCCTCGCGGCGGGCGAGCGGTCCGGTGCCGGTAGGTGGGGTCGCGTCGCTCATCAGCGCTGTCTCCGCAAGCGGTGCCCCTCTCCGCCAGGGCGGGAGAGGGGCGGGGCCGTCCTACTGGATGGCGGCCAGTTCTTCGTTCATCTCGGCCACCGCGGCGGCGGCGTCGACCTGGCCGTCGATGTATTCGCGCACGACGCGGTTGATGACCTGGCTGTTCACCATCTTCGAGGCAAGCGCGAGCTGCCCGTCGGCGACGCCCCAGCGTTGCGCCACGTCGAGCCCGCCGACGATCTCGTCGATCATCTCCTGCGGGTAGAGCTCGCCCAGCGGGGCCTTGCGGTCAACGCCGACCGGAAGCTCGGCCCACTTCTTGACGAAGAACTCCGGATCGTCGCCGTTGCCCCGGCGGATCGGGAACTTGCCCTCGGGCGCGATGGCCAGCGTGTCCACGTAGCCCTCGTCCATCGAGTATTTCACGAAGTCGATCGCAGCGTCGGTCGAGGCGTCGCCGGTGATCCCGAACATGTTGATCGAGGCCCAGGCTGCGCCGTCGGGGTTCGAGGGGCCGGCGAAGTTGGTGACGATTCCGGTCTTCGAGGCCAGCTCGGTCGAGGTCGGATCGTCGGTGATCGTCGGCGGCGCGCTGTCGCGCAGGCCGGCGAGCTCGTCGAGGATGAAGGGCGACCAGATGATCATCGCCGCGTCGCCCGCGAAGTAGAGCGTGCGCGACTGGTCCCAGTAGAGATCGCCCGGAGGCGAGGCGTCGGCGAGCGTCTTGTAGAACTCCAGCACCTCGGTGGTCTTCGCCTCGTCGAGCGCCATCACCCCGTCCGGGCCCACCGGCGACACGTCGTTGGCAAGGAAGACATGCTCGAGTACCTGGCTCATGAAGGCCTCGTCGACCTTGGTGGCGGCGACGAAGCCATACATCTCGGGCGGGTTGTGCAGCGCGTCGATCGCCGCCTCGACCGCGGCGTAGGTGGTCGGCGGCTCGAGGCCGTTCTCGTCGAACAGGTCCTTGCGGTAGACGATCATCTGGGTCCAGCCGTCGGCGGGCACCGAGGCATAGCCGCCGTCGAAGCTTGCCATCTCGAGCGCGCCCGACGCGAAGCTGTCGGCGCCGAGATCCTCGATCACGTCGGTCGCGGCGTCCGGGTCGAGGATGCCGGCCTCTGCCCAGGGCAGGGCGAGCGACAGCGGGTGGTAGATCACGTCGGGCAGGTCACCGGCGGCATAGGCCGCGGTCGCCCGGGTGCCGAGCTCGGACTCGGTGACCGGGATCACCTCGACGTCGGTGCCTGTGGCCTTGGCGAAGGCTTCCGCCATGGTTTCCTGCCGCGCCAGCCGTTCGGGTTGCTCCTCCGTCGTCCAGAAGCGGATGGTCTCGGCGTGGACGGCGCTCGCGGTAAGCGCGAGTGCCATCGCCGCACTGCACAGCAGCGGCGGTCTGGTCGTCTTCATGGTGTCCTCCTGTGGGTCTTCACTCGTAAGGCATGAAACACCCCGGCGCCGCGTGCGACCGATGCGCTGGGCAGCGGGCGGGCGTGAGACGGTCGGGGCGGAAAATCACGAGGCGAGACGATATCGGACGCGGCGCGGCGCACCGCTGCCGGAACAGGACCCGTGCCGGTCGGCAGGGGCTTTGCGCCGTGTCTCGAACTCTCTGCCGCTGGCAGCATGTGAACACATCTCCCAAGCGGGAGGATTGGCGCTCAAAGCGATTTGGGCAAGAGGAAATTTCGCCGCGTCGCGGCAAGTTAGCGATAAACCGGGGTGGCGGGCCTCAGATCGAGACCCTTGCCAGAAGCGCCTCGCGGTCGACCTCGCCGGCGCGGCCCGAAAGCGTCACCTCGCCACGGCTCATGGCGGTGAAGCTGTCGGCGAGATCCCACATGAAGTCGAAATACTGTTCCACGAGGATGATCGCCATGTCGCCCTGGTCGCGCAACTGCGCGCTGACCCGGCCGATCTGCTGGATGATGTTGGGCTGGATGCCCTCGGTCGGTTCGTCGAGCAGCAGCACGCGCGGGCGCGAGATCAGCGCGCGGGCGATGGCAAGCTGCTGCTGCTGACCGCCCGAGAGGTCGCCGCCCCGGCGCTGCAGGAAGTCCTTGAGGATCGGGAACAGCTCGAAGATGTGCTCGGGCACCCCGTGCTCGGAGCGCGGCAGGCAGGCGAAACCGGTCTCGAGGTTCTCCTGCACCGTGAGCAGCGGAAAGACCTCGCGCCCCTGCGGGACGTAGGCGATGCCGGCGCGCGCCGCCTGGTAGGCGTTGAGATGGTGCAGCGGTTGCCCGTCGAGCGTGATGGTGCCCCCCGCATATGGGTGCCGCCCCGCGATGGCCTTGAGCAGGGAGGTCTTGCCCACGCCGTTGGTGCCGGTCACGGCGGTGACCTTGCCGGGTTCGGCGGTGAGCGAGACCCCGTGCAGGATCTGGCTCTGACCGTATTTGAGGGTGAGGTTCTCGACGCTCAGCATGTTGGGGTCCTCTCAGCGACCGAGGTAGACTTCGATGACCTCGGGGTTCGAGGTCACGTGATCGAGCGAGCCCTCGGCCAGCACCGAGCCCTCGCAAAGCACCGTGACGCGGCAGTCGAGACGGCGGATGAACTCCATGTCGTGCTCGACGACCACCACGGCGTGCTTCTCGGCGGCGCGCTTGAGCAGGTCGGTGGTATGCTCGCGCTCGGCGGGGGTCATGCCGGCGGCGGGCTCGTCGACCAGCAGCAGGCGCGGGTCCTGCGCCAGCAGCATGCCGATCTCGAGCCATTGCTTCTGGCCGTGGCTCAGCTCGCCGGCGATGCGCGGCAGTTGTTCGGTGAGGCCGATGGTCTGCGCCAGCTCCTCGATCCGGGCGGCGCCACGGCTGGTCTTGCGGTAGAAGGCCACGTCGAAGGGCCCGCGCTTGTTCTTCAGCGCCATGGCAAGGTTCTCGCGCACGGTCTGCGCCTCGAAGACGGTGGGTTTCTGGAACTTGCGCCCGACCCCGGCCATGGCGATCTGGCTCTCGGACATCTTCAGCAGCGAGATGGATTTCTCGCCGTAGACCACGGTGCCGCTGTCGGGGCGGGTCTTGCCGGTGATGATGTCCATGAAGGTGGTCTTGCCGGCGCCGTTGGGGCCGATGATGGCGCGCAGTTCGGGCTCGCCGATGCGGAAGCTCAGGTTGTTGATCGCCTTGAACCCGTCGAAGCTGACGGAGACGCCGGACATCTCGAGAAGGGTCTTCATTTCTCTTCCTCGCCTTCGCTGATGCGGCGCGCGCCCTTGTCGGGCCCGAAATCGCCGACGCGGTCGGGGATCGGGTGGCTGCGGCCGACGAGGTCGAAGAGCCCGCCGATGCCTTTCGGCGCCAGCAGCGTGACCGCGACGAAGGAGACGCCGAGCAGCACCAGCCACCAGTCGGTCCACTGGATGGTGTAGACCCCGAGCGGGATGTCGGGGGCGCCGCCACCGGTGAACCAGCTCGACAGCAGCGACACGACACCAGCGCCGATCGCCGCCCCGTAGAGCCGGCCGCGACCGCCGATGGCGACCCAGACCGCGAGGTAGATCGAGGCGATCGGGGCGACCTCGTTCGGGTTGATGATGCCGGCCTGCGGGTAGTAGAGCGCCCCGGCGATGCCGGCGACGATGCCGGTCAGGGTGAAGACGAAGAGCTTGTAGCTCTCGACGTGATAGCCGAGGAAGCGCACCCGGCTCTCGTTGTCGCGGATGCCGCGGATCACCGAGCCGAACTTGCCCGAGACCACCCAGGCGAAGAGCACGTAGCCCAGCGCCAGCGCCACCGCCGAGGCCCAGAAGAAGGCGAGCGACAGCGTCGATTGCGGCATGTCGTCGAGGCCGGGCAGGTTCTGCAGGCCCGACAGGCCGTTGTTGCCGCGCAGTCCGCTCTCGTTCTGGAAGAGGTAGAGCGACAGCGCCAGCGTCATCGCCTGCGTGAGGATCGACAGGTAGACGCCGGTCACCCGGCTGCGGAAGGCCAGCCAGCCGAAGACCAGCGCCAGCACGCCGGGCACCAGAACCACCATGAGCAGCTGCAGCGGCAGGCTGTGGGCGACGGCCCAGATCGGCGGGAACTCCGACGAGCCCACCACGCCGAAGATCTGCGTGCCGATGGCGTCGTGGATCTCTTCCGGGGTGGGCGGGATGGTTGCTGCGCGCAAGCTTTCGGTCACGATGATCTCGGTCCGGGCATACATCAGCCACATGCCGATCATGTAGCCACCGAGCCCGAAGAAGGCCATGTGCCCGAGGCTGAGGATGCCGGTGTAGCCCCACACCACGTCCATCGCCACGGCGACGAGCATCAGGCAGAGGGTCTTGCCGAGCGTCTTCACGAAGCTCGTCGAGATCATGCCGTTGCCCATCGCCTCGGACATCACCGTCACCACGAGCGCGAAAACGGCGAGGGCGAGCAGGAACCAGAGGATCGAGCGGTTCTGGGTGAGGAAGGTCTGGCGGCTCATGCGGCGCCTCCGGCAGGAATGTCGCGCTGCGCTGACGCGCAGCATCGGCAGGGTTTGCGCCGCGCTGGCGCGCGCCGCCGTGGGGGAGGGGGCGCTGCCCCCTCTTGGCCTGCGGCCAATTCACCCCCGGGATATTTCCTGCCAGAAGAAGGCCTGGTGTCGCGCCGATGTTTCTTCTGGCCCAAAATATCCCCGCCGGAGGCAGGCCGGCCATCGCGGCCGGGGAGGGCTTCGGGTGTGGGGTGCTGCATGATCAGTCTCCCGCCGCGCGGCCCTTGAGGGCGACGATGCCCTTGGGACGGAACTGGATGAAGAGGATGATGAAGAGGATCATGTAGGTTTGCGCGGCCAGCGTGTTGGACGGGTTGAAGAACTCGATCCCCTTCTGGAGGATGCCGATCAGGCCGGCGCCCGCGAGGGTGCCCCAGACGTTGCCGACGCCGCCGACGACCACGGTCATGAAGCTCTGCACGATGTAGTCGGCACCCATCTCGGAGGTCACCTTGGCGTAGAGGCCGATGGCGACTCCGGCGATGCCGGCGATGCCGGAGCCGAGGCCGAAGGTCAGCATGTTGATCTTGTCGGGGTTGATGCCCATCGAGGCGGCCATGCCGGGGTTCTGGGTCACGGCGCGGACCTCGAGGCCGAGGCGGGTCTTGTTGAGCACGAAGAGGATCAGGCCGAGGAAGATCATCGCCAGCACGAAGATCGCGATGCGGATGTTGGCGATGGAGACCACGTCGTTGAGCACCCAGGCGCCGTCGAGCCAGGAGGGCGAGGTCAGCGGCCGGGCCTGCGTGCCGAAGATGTTCTTGGCGAGCTGCTGCAGCGCGATGGAGATGCCGAAGGTGGCCAGAAGCGTTTCAAGCGGACGGTGGTAGAGCCAGCGGATCACCAGCCGTTCCATCGCGACGCCGGCGCCGAAGGTCACTGCAAAGGCCAGCGGCAGGGCGACGATGATGCTGACGGTGTAGTCGGGGATGATCTGCTGCACCACGTAGCCGGTGTAGGCGCCCATCATGATGAACTCGCCATGCGCCATGTTGATGACGCCCATCACGCCGAACGTGATGGCGAGGCCGATGGCCGCGAGGAAGTAGATCGAGGCCAGCGACAGCGCGTCGAGCCCGAGGTCGAGCGCCTGGTTCATGGCGACGCGGGTCTCGACCTCGTCGAGGGCGGCGCGGGCCGCGTCGGTGACGGCGGGATCGGGCTCGTCGTAGGCTTCGTAGAAGACATGCGAGGCGAGCGCGGCGTCGATGTCCTCGTCGGTGACCAGCGGTGGCACGGTGCCGGCCTCGGCGAGCGCGGCGTAGGCGCGGGCGCGGCCGGCCTTGGTCACGAGCTGGCCGAGGGGGACGCCGCCGACGCTGCCGTTCTCGACGTTGTCGGTGAGCGCGGCCTTGATCTCGGCCCGGTCCTGCACCGGCGGGGCGAGGTCGGCATCGACGAGCTGCGCGTAGGCCTCGGCCTCGGTCAGGTCGTCGCCGGGGGTGAGCGTGCGGGCGATGTTGGCGTCTTCGGGTAGCTCGGCGGCAACGCCGCCTTCGGTCGCGAGTATCTGGTTGAGCACCGCGCGGACCTCGACCGAGAGCGCGCCGGAGAGCGCCTCGATGGCGGCGATCCGGTCCTCGGTGCTTTCGCCGAAGCGCGCGGCAAGCATCCCGGCGAGCTGTTCCTTGCGGGCGCGCAGCAGCGGGTCGGGTTCGCCCTCGATGGAGGCCCGCAGCGGTTCGATCTGGTCGGGCTCGGGGCTGCGCGAGATCGCGTCGAGCGCGTCGACGCGGCGGGCCCGGTCGGGGTCGGAGAGTTGGAATTGCACCAGCGCCGTGGCGATCACCCGGCGCACGCCGCCGTTGGGGCGGATCTGGTCCATCGCGTCGTCGGGCGCGGTGCCGGCGGGCGCGTCGGTCGAGATGTCGCGCAGCGCGTAGGTGTCGCCCTCTTCATCGGCGTAGAAGAACAGGCCGTCGCTTTCGCGCTGGTAGACCTCGCGCTCGGCCCAGCGTTCGAGGAAGGTGGGCACGCCGGGCAGGCCGGAGGCGACGAGCGCCTCGATCAGCGGGCCGACGGTGCGGCGGCCGGGGCTGGCGACCTCCTCGGCCCGGTCCTGGAGAAGCGCCTGGAGATCCTGGTCCTGTGCGCGGGCCGTCGCGGGGACGGTGCAGATGCACAGGATCAGCGCGAGGGCGGGAAGGAGCGCGCGCAGCATGGTCAGCCTATCGGGAATGGTCGTTTGCGTATGGGGCAGCGGGCGCGGAAGGGGCGCCCGCCGCCGGTCAGCTCGGTCGGATCAGGTCAGTAGTTCGACTTGATCTGCACGCAGGTCTCGGTCTCGGTGTTGTACATGCCGCACTCGAGCTCTTGCCAGTCGGACTTGAGCGGAGCGGATTCCGGCAGGAAGTCGGTCCAGGCGTCGCCGGGGACCGGATCGGTTTCCGAGATGATGTCGAACATGCCGTCTTCGCGGATCTCGCCGATCAGCACCGGCTTCGAGAGGTGGTGGTTGGTGCCCATCACCGCGGTGCCGCCGGTGAGGTTCGGGAATTCCTGACCCCACATCGCCTCGCGGACGGCGTCGACATCGGTGGTGCCGGCGGCTTCAACCGCGTTCACCCACATGTTGAAGCCGATGTAGTGCGCTTCCATCGGGTCGTTGGTCACGCGGCTGTCGTCGCCGATGAACTCGTGCCACTGGGCAATGAATTCCTCGTTCTCGGGCGTGTCCGCGGTCATGAAGTAGTTCCACGCGGCGAGGTGACCGACGAGGTTCGAGGTGTCGAGGCCCGACAGTTCCTCTTCGCCGACAGAGAAGGCCACGACGGGGATGTCGTCTGCGCTCACGCCCTGTGCCGCCAGTTCCTTGTAGAAGCCGATGTTGGCGTCGCCGTTGATCGTCGAGATCACGCCGACCTGCTTGCCGTCCTCACCCAGCGCCACGACGTCGGACACGATGGTTGACCAGTCGGAGTGCCCGAAGGGCGTGTAGTTCACGAAGATGTCTTCCTCGGCGATGCCCTTGGACTCGAGGTAGCTCTCGAGGATGTTGTTCGTGGTGCGCGGGTAGACGTAGTCGGTGCCGAGCAGGGCGAACTTCTCGACGCCGAGCTCTTCGAGGAAGTAGTCGGTGGCCGGGATCGCCTGCTGGTTCGGCGCCGCGCCGGTGTAGAAGACGTTCTTGGACGACTCTTCACCTTCGTATTGCACCGGGTAGAAGTAGAGCGCGTTCAGCTCTTCGAGCACCGGCAGGACCGCCTTGCGCGAGGCCGAGGTCCAGCTGCCGAAGGTCACGTCGACCTCGTCGTTCGAGATCAGCTCGCGGGCCTTCTCGGCGAACAGCGGCCAGTCGGAGGCCGGGTCCTTGACCACTGCCTCGAGCTCGCAGCCCAGAAGCCCGCCGGCCTCGTTCTGCTTCTCGATCAGCATCAGCATGGTGTCTTTGAGGGTGGTCTCCGAGATCGCCATCGTGCCGGACAGCGAGTGCAGCACACCCACCTTGATCGGACAGTCGGCCTCCTGCGCCGAGACGGCGCCCGCAGCGAGAATGGCGGCGGTGGCGACGCCGGACAGTTTAAGACTCTTGATCATCAAAATGGCTCCCTAGCGCGGCAAGATCCTCCCGTTGCCGCCCGCCGGATCGGTCGGGCGGGGCAGAAAATGACTGCGTGCCGCTTCGTTCTGTTTGTGCCGGGACCGGCGCGGATTCTCGCCGCATTTTCGGCCCTGGCGTCCCCGTTGAGCGCCCCGGTTTCGAGACGCTGCACCTCAATAGACGAGGGGGTCGCCCGGGGGCACTTCAAAGTCCGGCTTGCCGGCTCGGCTGTAGATGTGAGGTCAAATATTGTGCGTAATTTTGTGCAATTGCCCGTTTTGTGATCATTTGTATGTGTCGGAGGTGTCGCTTGTCGCGCCGGTCTGGTCGTTTTCTGGTCGTTTGGGGCGTAGATCTGAGCGTGCCGTCTTTTTGATCACGCACCGATGGGTTCGAAATATTTCTGCATTGCCCTCTTTTCCTTCGGCGCGTTGTCGTGGAACGTGAAGGGCAGAGCGAAGGGAAAACAATGAGCGCAAAGCACCCCCCGATCTTCAACGAGATGATGAACGGCGAAGAGGTTCGCGCCGCATATCAGAACCTCGAGAAATGGTATCGGTCGATGCCGCCCGAGCTGCGGAACCTCAAGCAATCAGAGGCCGAGGCGCTGTTCCGCAGGGTGGGGATCACCTTCGCGGTCTACGGCGAGGGCGGGGATCCGGAGCGGCTTATCCCGTTCGACATGTTTCCGCGCGTGCTCACCGCATCGGAGTGGCGCAAGCTCGACCGCGGCATCCGGCAACGGGCCGCCGCGCTCAACGCCTTCCTCTGCGATGTCTACGGTCGGCGCGAGATCATCCGGGCGGGCCGCATCCCCGAACACCTGGTGACCAACAACGAGGCCTACGAGAAGGCCGCCATCGGCTTCATGCCGCCCAAGGGCGTGTTCAGCCACATCGTCGGCGTCGATCTCGTGCGCACCGGGCCCGACCAGTTCTACGTGCTCGAGGACAACTGCCGCACGCCGTCGGGCGTCAGCTACATGCTGCAGAACCGCGAGATCATGATGCGCATGTTCCCGCAGCTCTTCATGGAAAACCGCATCGCACCGGTCGACGGCTACGCCAACGCGCTCAAGAAGACGCTGGGCTCGGTCGCGCCGAAGAAGTGCCAGGGCGAGCCGAAGATCGTGATCCTGACGCCCGGCCAGTTCAACTCGGCCTACTACGAGCATTCCTTCCTGGCCGACCTCATGGGCGTCGAGCTGGTTGAGGGACAGGACCTGTTCGTCGAGGGCGATTTCGTCTGGATGAAGACCACCGAGGGCCCCAAGAAGGTCGACGTGATCTACCGCAGGATCGACGACAACTTCCTCGACCCGCTGTGCTTCCGCCCGGATTCGATGCTGGGCGTGCCGGGGCTGATGAACGTCTACCGTTCGGGCGGGGTGTCGATCTGTTCCGCGCCCGGCGCGGGCGTTGCCGACGACAAGGCCATATATACCTACGTGCCCGAGATGATCCGCTTCTACCTCGGCGAGGAGCCGGTGCTGGAAAACGTGCCGACCTGGCAGTGCGCCAAGCGCGACGACTGCAAGTACGTTCTCGAACACCTGCCCGAGCTGGTGGTCAAGGAAGTGCACGGCTCGGGGGGCTACGGCATGCTTGTCGGGCCGAAGGCCGACAAGTCGACCATCGAGGCGTTCGCGGCCAAGATCCGCGAGCGGCCCGAGAACTACATCGCCCAGCCGACGCTGTCGCTGTCGGCCTGCCCGACCTTCGTGGAGGAGGGGATCGCGCCGCGCCACGTCGACCTGCGGCCCTACTGCCTCGTGGGCGAGCAGATCGAGCTGGTGCCCGGCGGCCTGACCCGTGTGGCGCTGACCGAAGGCTCGCTGGTGGTGAACTCCTCGCAGGGCGGGGGCGTCAAGGACACCTGGGTCCTGGCGGAATAAGGCGGAGTGAGAAGAACAACATGCTGAGCCGCACCGCAGAACATCTCTACTGGATGGCCCGCTATCTCGAGCGCGCCGAAACCACCGCGCGCCTGCTCGAGGTGGGCGCCCGCAACGCCCTGCTGCCCGATCCCTCGGGCGGCTATCGCAACGACTGGGAGGCCGTGCTGCAATCGAAGGGCACGCTGGAACAGTTCCTCGACAAGTACGGCGAGACCAACGAGCGCAACATCGAGACCTGGCTGTTCTTCGACGCCGAGAACCCGGCCTCGGTGCTGTCGTGCATCAATGCCGCGCGCGAGAACGCCCGGGTCGTGCGCACCGCGCTGACCTCGCCGGTGTGGGACGCCATCAACTCGGCCTTCCAGGAGCTCAAGCAGCTGCAGCGCACCGAGCGCAGCAAGCTGATGACCAACGAGCTGACCGAGTGGACGCTGCGCAACTGCCATCTCGTGCGAGGCTGCCTGTCGGCGACCCAGCTGCGCAACGACGGCTACGCCTTCATGGGCATCGGCACCTCGGTCGAGCGCGCCGACAACACCGCGCGGCTGATCGACGTGAAATACTACGTGCTGCTGCCGTCGCTGTCCTACGTGGGCTCCGGTCTCGACCAGAGCCAGTGGGCGCTGCTGCTGCAGTCGATGACCGCGCAGCGGGCGTTCAACTGGACCTACTCCGGCGAGATCACCGCGCAGAAGATCGCGCACCTGCTGATCCTCAACCGCAAGTTCCCGCGCTCGCTTCTGTCCTGCGTGCAATGGACCTGCGATCACCTCGACGACATCGCCCAGAACTACGCGGCGGGCACCCGTGCGCAGGACGAGGCACACAAGTTGCTCGAGGACCTCAACAACGCCACCATCGACGACATCTTCGACGAGGGACTGCACGAATTCCTCGCGCGGTTCATGGCGCGCAACGCGGGCGTCGCCACGACGGTGCAGGACGTCTACCTACAGGGGATGCCGGCATGAGACTCAGCGTTCGACACACGACGCGCTACCGCTTCGATCACCCCGTGCGCGGGGTGGCCCAGTCGCTGCGGCTCTGGCCCGCCGACTGCGCGTCGCAAAAGGTCGTCTCGTGGCAAGTCCGCACCGAAGGCGCGCTGCGCGGGGCCGAATTCACCGACGGAGCGGGCGACCGGACCATGCTGGCCACCTGGCGCGGCCCGCTTGATGAGCTCACCGTCGAGGTTTCGGGCGAGGTCGAAACGGCCGATCTCTTCGGGGTTCTTCGAGAGCACCGCGAGAAGGGTCCGGCGTCGCTCTACCTGCGGTCCACCAAGCATATCCGGCCGGACCATGACCTCAAGGAACTGTCCGTATCCGCGCTCGACGGCATGAGAGGCGCGAGCGATCTGGACCGGGCGCATGCGCTTGCAAAGGCGGTGAACGAGGCCATCGAATACGCGCCGGGCGAGACGCAGCCGCATACCACGGCGGCCGAGGCGCTGGCGGGTGGTCGGGGCGTTTGCCAGGATCATGCCCATGCACTGATCGCTGTGGCGCATGTGGCAGGCATTCCGGCCCGTTACGTAATGGGCTACCTGCAGACCGATGGGGATGGAGCGCCGCACGAGGCCAGCCACGCCTGGGCCGAGCTTTTCGTGCCGAACCTGGGATGGGTCGGATTCGACGCCGCGAACCGCTGCTGTCCGGACGATCGCTACATCCGGCTCGGCTCTGGCTACGATGCGCAGGACGCGGCCCCGATCCGGGGGGTCGTTCAGGGCAGCACGCCCGACGAGCATCTCGAGGTCGAGGTTGTCGTGACGCCGGATCAGCAGCAACAGTGACGACAAGGGTGCGCGGCCATTGCCGCAGCGCCCGCCCGGCACTATAGCCGTTGCCGGGCATGACGCTCCCGAGGATTCGACTATGACCTATTGCGTGGGACTGCTGCTGGACGCGGGCATCGTTCTGCTGTCCGACACGCGCACCAACGCCGGGCTCGACAACATCGCGACCTATCGAAAGATGTTCCTGTTCGAGACACCGGGCGAGCGCGCCATCGGGATCATGACCGCCGGTTCGCTCTCGATCACCCAGACCACCATGGCGCGTCTCTCGGACGCCATCGACGATCCCGACGGCGAGAAGTCGATCCTGCGCGCGCCCACGATGCTGCAGGTCGCGGAGATCGTCGGTTCGATGCTGTCCGACGTGACCTCCGAAGTGGCGTCGAAGATGGAGCGGATGAGCCAGAAGGCCACGGCGTCGATGATCGTCGCCGGGCAGCGCAAGGGGGGGCCGATGCGGATGTTCCTCATCTACCCCGAGGGCAATTTCATCGAGGCGACCGCCGACACGCCTTTCCTGCAGATCGGCGAGCACAAGTACGGCAAGCCGATCCTTGACCGGGTGATCGAGCCCGGCACCTCTCTTGCCGATGCAGAGAAGGCGGTGCTGCTGTCGATGGATTCGACCCTTCGGTCGAATCTCAGCGTTGGAATGCCGCTCGACTTCGCGATCATCGAGCGGGATGCCCTCGAGATCACCCGTCGCAGACGGATCGAGGCGGACGACGAGGGCTTTGCCCGCATGAGCGCCGCGTGGTCGGAAGCCTTGCGCAACGCCTTTGCCGAAATCGATCCGACCTGAGGCCCTGACCTCTGAACTGCACACGAAATGCTCTGTTCCTGATCGCATGGTGAAGCTCAGAACAGCGTGATTTCGCCATGCGCAGGTGGGGGCGCCGCCGGTGCAGGTGGGGCGATCCGTTCGACCTCGCCCGGCACGATGAACTGCTTGACGCGTCCATCCGTAGGCCAGAAACGGATCCTTCGCGCGGCTGTGCCGCCGGTGCTTTCCGACGCGATCGGAATGCCCTCACTTTGCAGGAATTCCCGTGCGAAGGCGGCGTTGGAGACGCCGATGTCGCGGAGTTGTGCCAGCATCTTCGCCCCGCCGAAGAGCTTGGCGACCATGCGGTTCTTTCTTGCACCCCGTTTCAGTAGCCCGTTGATCAGCAACTCCATGGAATACGCTCCATAGCGCACGTCCTCTCCCTCGCGCCCGGCCCGGTGGGGAAGAAGGAAATGGTTCATTCCGCCGACCTGGGCGGTTGGATCCGTCAGGCAGACCGCCGCGCAGGAGCCAAGCACCGTCGACAGAATGCAATTGGGATCATCCGAGATACGGTACTCTCCCTGGATGACGTTCACCAACGTCTCGCCGCGTTCGATCATCTGTGAGGCATCCTCTGTCTGGGGACTGTGTGCGGCGTGGCGCAGGCGCGGAGGATCGCTGGCCCGATCTCCTGCAGTGGGAGGGAGGACTGAACGGCACCGAGCTCCGTTGCCGCGCGAGGCATGCCGTAGACAGTGCTTGTCGCCTGGTCCTGGGCGATCGTGATCGCACCGCTGTCCCTGAGGGCCTTCAGCCCCTCGGCGCCATCGCGGCCCATGCCGGTCAGAAGAGCCGCGACCGCGCGCTTTGCACCGGGAATCGCCGACTGGAACAGCACGTCCACCGAGGGCATGTGACCGGAAACCGGCGCGTCGCGTGCAAGCCTGATCCGCATGGGCGATCCGCCACCAAGCCGCAGATGCGCCCCACAGCCAGCGGCAACCACGATCTTGCCATGGCCCACAGTGTCGCCGTCGCGTGCGCTTCGGACCGCTGCCGCACATTGTCTGTCGAGCAGCCTGGTCAGGCTTTCACCGAAGCCGGCACCGGTATGCTGCACGACGAAGGTCGGTGGACAGTCGACGGGAAAGGCCGCGAGAACCTTCAGAAGAGCGTCGACCCCGCCAGTCGAGGCGCCGATCAGGATGAACCGGTTGCCGTTATTGCCAGCTGTCTGGCCGATCGGAGCCTCTGTAGGGGGTGGACCGGGGACGGGTCGGCTGCTGCGCCGCGCATTGCGTGTCAGGCTACATAGGGAGTCGATCAGCAAATGGGATGAGATATCCGAAGGCACCGCAAAAAGATCCGAAGTCCGGCCCCATGGGGAGCCAGCATCGCGCGCGCCGGTATCCGGATCTTCCGAGATTACGATCCAGCGCACATCCAATGCCGCAAAGAGGGCGCGCATCACCTCGAATTCCGGCTGCCGGGCAAGGCGACCGGCGATGAGCACGGCCATGGGTTCCCGCTCCTCGACCTCCGCATAGGTCGACATGAGGTCATGTGTTTCTCCGACCACCTCCACCTGCGCCGACGTAATGAGCTCTTGGGCCAAACGACGCCGCAGGCGAGGATCCGGTATGGCAACGACCAGGGTGATCGAAGTCATTCGGGGCCTCCTCGTGCTGATGTCCGGTCAGTAGACGAGCGGGGTCGTCCGGTTGACTTGACGTATCGCCCAGCCGAAAGCGGCCAAAGGCGGTTCCGGTTTGCGGGTCGGGTCTCAGAAGAGCTCTGGCGCATTGGCACACAGTTCATCTTGAACGCTGCCGCTGAGGCGCTGCTCCAAGGCGCGAAGCGGAATGGCAGAGAGTTCCGCGGCAAGGTCGAGCGGCGCGTCGTTGTCGAGACGAATTGCGAGCTTTTCGATGTAGGCGGCGATCGCATCGGTGCATTGCGCGAGCATGTCGAGTTCCTGCAGTGCGGTCATCGCGACGCGGCCTAGACGGCCGCCGCGCTCTTCGTAAACATGCTCTACCCCGCGTTCGAGCAACTCCAGGCGGTGCTGCAACTGACGGACTTCGAGCGACACCAGACGCGTTGCCTCGCTTGGAGTGAGAAGTATTTCCGCGCGCGCCATGTCAGAGCTTTCCCACGACGCTTTCGATACATTGCTTCATTGCGAGCGAGGTGAAGGGTTTCTTTATCATGTTGTTCAGCCCCCACTTCTTGGCGGCAGCGACCATCTCCGGGGTCGGTTTCCCGGTCACGAGGATAAAGCCCATGCGCTGAGTGGCGCTGTTCTGCCGTATCGCCTGCAGGAGGCCGAGCCCGTCCATGTTCGGCATGTTGAAATCCGACAGAACTAGATGAACGGGACTGGCAGACAGGCGGGCCAGAGCTTTCTGGCCGTCGTTTTCGGTCAGGTAGTTGCTGATACCGATTTCATCGAGCGCTTGCGTGATTAGGCCGCGGCTGGTGGCCATGTCGTCCACCACCATGATGCGCAGGGAATCTTTCAGACTCATTTACGTCTCCTAGGTCCTCGTGACACCGAGTGTGTCCTGCTTCTTGCGGTAGGTCGTGACGCCTGCTGTCTCGAGTGCTTGCAGGGCCGGGCCAGAGACACGTTCGGAATGTCCGATGAACAGGTACCCGCCATCGTCGAGCATTCCGGCGAACCGCTGCCAGAGGCGTTGTTGCGTCTCTTGGTCGAAGTAGATCGCAACGTTGCGGCAGAAAATCGCGTCGAAGGGTCCGTGGAAGGGCCATGGGTCGACAAGATTCAGTTCGCCGAAGGAAATCATGCGTTTCACCTCTGCGGCGATTTCGCTTTTTCCTGCGGTCTCAGGGCTTGCGCGGGTCCATGCACGGCGCATTTCGGCCGGCAGGTTTTCGATGTCTTCGACGGCATAGGATCCGACCTTGGCACGCTCCACGACGGCGGGGTCGATATCTGTTGCCAAGATGCGAATGTCCCGGCTGCCCGCATCGGGCAACGCCTCAAGCAGGGTCATTGCGATGGAGTAGGCCTCCTGGCCCGTGGAGCAACCTGCGGACCAGATCCGAAGGCGACGCCGGGACGCCAGCCTTGGCAGGACAATTTCGCGCAGCGTTTGGAAATGATGCTTCTCTCGAAAAAAACTTGTCACATTCGTCGTCAGAGCCGAAATGAGCTGCAGTCGTTCGTCTTGCTCGTCGGGAATGTCGAGAAGTGACATGTAGTCATCGAAGCGACAGATGTTTCTGGCCCTCAGCCTTCGAGCGAGCCTTGAATAGACGAGGGGTTTCTTGCTTTCGGCAAGGCTCAGGCCGAATTGTGCCCGTGCAAGTTGTGCAAGTGCACGAAAGTCTTCGTCGGTGAAGCTGAACTCCTGGTGCGTCGTCACCGCGGGCGCCGTGGTCATGTCGCGCCTCCGATCTCGTTATCCAGAACAGCATCGAGGTTCACGACACGAACCATGCTTTCGCCGACGGAGATGACCCCGAGAATCGCCTGCCGCGCGGCGTCCGACTTGATGTCCGGAGTCTCCTGGATCGCGGATTTATCGACCGAGAGGATCTCGGACACGGATTCGACGAGAAGTCCGATGGTCGTCCCTCCCGCCGCCGCGACGATGACGACGTTGCGCTCGTTGTCTGATGTCTTGCCGAGCCCGAAGCGGGCCGCGAGGTCGAATATCGGGATCACTGCGCCGCGCAGGTTCATCACGCCCAGAACGTCATCGGGCGTGTGCGGTAATTTGGTGACCGGGGTCCAGCGTCGGATCTCGCGAATTTGCGTGATCTCGAGGCAGAAGCTCTGTTCTCCAGATGAGAAGGTGATGAACTCGAACTGTGTCTCTTTCGGGGCTTCGGCGGCGTCAAGCATGGCGCAGCTCCATTCTGGGGGTGGACGCGGGAGGCAGGAAGGGGGCGGCGGGGTTGAGCTTCACGAGTTCGTCGGGGTCGAGGATCAACGCGATCTTGCCGTCGCCGAGAATGGTTGCGGCCGAGACACCGGGAATGGCGCCATAGTTGCTTTCGAGGCTCTTGATCACGACTTGTCGCTGGTCATGGATTGCGCCGACGCGCAGCGCGGTCAGCCCGTGGCTTTCGGTGCTGACAAGCAGCAGCACGCCGCTACCGATGTCATCTGCACCATGAGAAAGGCCCAAATTCCGGGCGACATCGACGATCGGGACGTAGGCGCCACGGACCGAGATGACCTCTCCGCCGGTCCCGATGTGATGCAGATCCTTGCGGTTCGGTCGGATGGTCTCGATGATCGAGGCGATGGGGATCACCATGGTCTGATCGGCGATCGAGATCACGAAGCCGTCCATCACGGCCAGCGTCAGCGGCAGAACGATGGTGAAGGTCGTTCCCGCGCCGGCTGTGGAAGTGATCGACACGCGTCCGCCGAGGCCCGAGACCGCGTTCTTCACCACGTCCATACCCACGCCGCGACCGGAGAGGTTTGAAATCTCCGAGGCCGTCGAGAAGCCGGGGAGGAAGAGGAGGTTGTCGGTCTCTTGCTCAGAGAGTTCTGCGTCCGGGGCGATCAGCCCCTTTTCGATGGCCTTCTCCAGGACCCGGGCGCGGTTGAGCCCCGCGCCATCATCGGCAATCTCGATGAAGACACTTCCGGAGCGGTGCGATGCGGAGAGACGGATCGAGCCCACCGGGTCCTTCCCGGCCTCTTCGCGCCGTTCGGGAAGTTCGAGCCCATGATCGACCGCGTTGCGGACCATGTGGGTGAGCGGATCGGCGAGGCGCTCGATGACAGTCTTGTCGACCTCGGTCGAGTCGCCGACGGTCACGAGCTTGGCCTTCTTGCCGGTCGCCTCCGACGCCTCGCGGACGATGCGCGACATGCGCTGGAAGAGCGGCTTCACCGGCTGGGCGCGGATGGCCATGACGCCCTCCTGAATGTCGCGGGCCAGCAGCTTGTAGGCTTCAAGCTCATTGGTGAGGTGGGCCACCGCAGGCAGCTCGAGCTCTTCGATCCGCTGCGAGATCATGGCCTGGTTGATGATCAGCTCGCCCACCGTGTTGATCAGGCGGTCCACGCGATCGAGATCGACGCGAAGGGTGGGCTTCGGGCCTCGCGGTTCGTCCCGGGCAACGGATGGTTTCGGCTCAGGCGCAGGCGGACGATCTTCGGATTGCCGCAGCGGCGCGGGCGCTTCGATCGGCTCGTTTTCGAGCGACGTCACGGTGGGGGGCGCAGGTGCCTCGGCCAAGGCAGAGACCTCCAGCGCGGGCTGCGGGTCCTCGTTCACGGAGATATCGAGCTCGCAGAGTGCGTCGACGAATTCGAAAATCTCATGCAGGACGGTTTCGTCTTCCGCGGTGTCCAGCGTGAGGTGCCAGTCGATCACCGCGTCGTTGGGATCGAAGGCATCGAAGTCGGGAAGGTCGGCGATGTTCGCCGTCACCGAGAGCGTACCCAGTTCGGCGAGTGCGTCGAACAGCAGAAGCGGCTCGTGGCCGTTGGCATAGAGGGCCGGTTTCGGCTTGAACCGGATGTCGAACCGGCGAAGCTCAGGCGTGTCTTCGGCAAGCTCGAGCGGCGCCGGGGTGGCATCGAAGTCGAGGGTGACGGCGTCGAAGGCGAAGTCCTCTTCCTTGTCGGCCTCGCCCAGGTGCGCTTCTAGTTCCTTGAGGATGGCAGCTTCGGATTCGGCGTTCGGCTCGCGCTCATCCCTCGCGGCCTCGACGAGATCTGCCAGCTGGTCGCCGGACCGGTGAAAGAGCAGCATGAGCTCTTCGTCGACCGTGAGTTCCTGTGACCGGACCTTGTCCATCACCGTCTCGAAGGTGTGGGCAAAATTCACCAGCCGATCAAGCGCGAAGGCCCCGGCACCACCCTTGATCGAGTGGACCGCCCGGAAGACGGCATTCACGACCTCCATGTTCCCGGCGTCGGCCTCCATGGAGGAGAGACCCTCGACAAGGGCTTCGAGAAGCTCCTCGCATTCCTCGAAGAACGTATCGCGTATGGCGTTTCTCGACATGGTCACACCACGTGTCCGGTGAGGCGGCGCAGGACCGAGACCAGCGAGGAATCGTCGAACGGTTTCACGATCCAGCCGGTGGCCCCGGCCTGTCGGGCACGGGCCTTGAGATCGGGCCCGCTTTCGGTGGTAAGCACGATGATCGGCACCGTGGTTCGGTTCGGTCCGCCGCGCAGCGTTTCGATCACGCCGAAGCCGTCCATGTTGGGCATGTTGATGTCGGTGATCACCACGTCGGGTTCCACTTCAGAGAACTGTTCGACACCTTCGACCCCGTCACAGGCCGAGTGATATTCGAAGCCCGCTCCCTCGAGCGAGACGCGCAACAGGTTCCGGATTGTGCGGGAATCGTCGATCGCGAGGACTTTGGTGGTCATTGCATCGGATCCTTGTCGAAGTGATCGGGAGCGAGGCCGAGCCGTTCGAGGCCGGCGCGGAAGGTCTCTGTGGTGTCTGTCACGAGGAATGGAAGCGCTTCGCCGGCCCACTGTCGCCGGGCGACCAGCAGGATCTGCAGGCGATGGGAATCGAGCCGCGCGACGTCGCGGACCGAGATCGTGACCGGAGCGTGGCGCGCGCCCAGAAGGAAGGGAACGAGCGCATCCTCGCCATTCCGGTTCCGCGCGGGTTCTAGAACATGGTAGTGAACGTCGGTCATCTTGGATCGGCACCTCTGGAGACGGCGAAAGCGGTCGATCGGCGGGCCGGAGCGTCGCCCGGATCGCCAAGAGACATACGTGCGGTGTCTTAACAAAGCGTTCTGGAATACCGGAAATCGCCCCCCTGGGCACGCCTCTTGCGATGGCGCGGTGCATTCTGCACAAACAATCCGAGAGTTTCGGGAGATCACAGATGGCGCGCAATGGTGGACGACTCGTCGTGGAATGCCTGCAGGCGCTGGGGGCGCGCCGCGCCTTCGGCGTGCCGGGAGAGAGCTATCTCGCGGTGCTCGATGCGCTGCACGACAGCGAGATCGGCTTCGTGAACTGCCGGCAGGAGGGCGGGGCGGCCTTCATGGCAGCGGCGCATGGCAAGCTGACAGGCTCACCCGGCATCTGTCTCGTCACGCGCGGGCCTGGGGCCACGAACGCTTCGATCGGTGTCCACACGGCCATGCAGGACAGCGCGCCGATGATCCTGCTCGTGGGCCAGATCGCCACCTGGATGCGTGAGCGCGAAGCCTTCCAGGAGGTCGACTACCGCGCTGTCTTCGGCACCATGGCCAAGTGGGTCACCGAGATCGATGATGTCGACCGTGTGCCCGAACTGCTCTCCCGCGCCTGGACCGTGGCGACCACCGGTCGGCCGGGACCGGTGGTGGTGGCGCTCCCCGAGGACATCTTGATGGCCGCGACAGACGCCACACCGGTCGAGGGGCCGGTGCCGATCTTCCCGCCCGAGCCGGCGCCGGCGGCGGTGGCCGAGGCGCTCGAGATGATCGGTCGTGCCGAGCGGCCGTTGATCCTGTTCGGCGGCGCGCCCTGGGACCGGGCGGCGAGCGCGGCGCTTCAGCGGTTCGCCGAGGCTTCGGACATTCCGGTCGCGAGCTCCTTCCGTTACCAGGACCAGTTCGACAGCGCTTCGCCATGTTTCTGTGGCGACGCGGGCGTTGGCATGACCGCCGCGACGAAGGCGCTGCTGCGCGACGCCGATGTCATTCTCGCGCTGGGCATCCGCTTCGGCGAGAACATGACCGACGGCTACGCGCTGCTCGACGTGCCGGACCCGGTGCAGAAGATCATTCACGTGCACGCCTCGGACCGCGAGCTCGGCAAGGTCTACCGCCCGGCGCTGGGCATCCATGCCGCGCCGGAGCGCTTCGCCCTCGCGCTGGGCGAGACGGTGCAGGGCAGTTGGGGGGACTGGCGCGCGGCCGCACGTGACGCGTATCTCGGGTTCATCGACAAGGCGCCTGCGCAACCGGGTCCGGTCGATATGGTGGCGGTCTGCGCGCACCTGCGGGATCGGCTCGAGGGCGAAGAGCTGGTGCTGACCAACGGCGCGGGCAACTTCACGGTCTGGCCTTCGCGTTTCTTCCGCTTCCGTCCCGGGATGCGGCTGCTTGCACCGCAGTCGGGCTCGATGGGCTACGGGTTGCCGGCGGCGGTGGCCGCCAAGCTCGAACGGCCCGGCGCGACGGTGATCTGCTTCGCCGGTGACGGCGACATCCAGATGACCATGCAGGAGCTGGCGACGGCTCGGCAGGCGGGCGCGGCGGTCATCGTGATCGTGGTGAACAACGGCACCTACGGGACCATCCGCGCCCACCAGGAGCGCGAGTTCCCGACGCGGGTCAGCGGCACCGACCTGGTCAACCCGGACTTCGCGACGCTGGCGCAGGGCTATGGGCTGCACGGTGAGCGGGTGGAAGAGACGGCGGCCTTCGCCGACGCCTTCGAACGGGCGCTTGCCGCGCCGCACGGGGCTCTGCTCGAACTGACGGTCACCAAGGAGGCGCTGACGCCCTACCGCACGCTGACCCAGATCCGCGAGGGGCGCTGACCGGACGCCACCGGGCGCAGCAGTGTCATCAGCCTGCGCAGAGGCGGCTTTCCGGGCCGAGCACGACCGGTGTCTCGCGCTCGGACGATTGCGCGACCACCCTGTTCCGACCGCCTGCCTTGGCGGCGTAGAGCGCCGCGTCGGCCCGGGCGATGAGCCTGTCGCGACTGTCGCCTTCGCGGGCAACCGCGATGCCGATGGAGGCGGTGAGCAGGCCTCGCGGCAGGGGGACCCGGTCCGAGATCGCCAGGCGCAGGCGTTCACCGATACCGCGGGCCACGTCCTCGGTGGCGCCGGGCAGCCAGATCACGAATTCCTCGCCACCCCACCGCGCGACCACGTCCTGCCGGCGCATCGTCGCCGAGATCACCCCGGCGACGCCCTTCAGCACCGCATCTCCGGCCGCGTGGCCCTGGGTGTCGTTGACCTGCTTGAAGTGGTCGAGATCCAGGAACAGCACCGCGCCGGTCCCGAGGGCCGGCGCGAGCGCCTCGAAGCCGCGCCGGTTCGGCAGGCCGGTCAGCGAATCCGTCAGAGCCGCGCTGTAGGCGCGTGCATGCCGCTGCTCGATGCTGCGGATCACAGTGTTGGTGCAGCGCATCAGCTGGCCGATCTCGTCCAGATGTGCTTCGGGCAGGCGCACAACGTAGCCGCTTTGCTCGAACGCCAGGATCGCACCGCGCATCCGCCGGAGCGGAGCGAGAAGCACCCAGAGGCTGAGCAGCGTGCCCGTGCAGCCGATGAGCGTGGCGCCGATCAGGAGCAGGAGCTCGTCCAAGTGGTCTTCGATCCCGGTGCTTCGGGACAGGGCGTAGACGGTCACGGCGATCAGCGGGACATGCGTGCCGAGAAACGCGGTAAAGAAGACCTTGCTCGAAAAGCTTCTTGGAAAGAGCCGGTCCAGAAAGGCATAGAGACCCATCCGAAACCTCCGCAAAAACAGGTTACCCTTCGAGGATCGGAGGGATTTGTTAATTCCTGGTTAAGAAATGCTAACGAACCCTGGCTCGGCATCGGTTCGGCTGATCGCTCGCCATCGGGTCACTTGAAGCTGTAAGTCTTCCCGCGACCCGGGCCGCTGCGGTAGGTGAACAGGTAGGCGCCGTCGCCCTGCCGCACAGTGAAGGTGTATTTCGTGCCCGTGGCCCGGTCGTCCACCTTGACGAGACCGTCCTTGGTGATCCTGTAGGTGCCTTTTTCACGCACCCCGTTGGAATGGGTCATTACGAACGTGCCGTCGGGTTTGAAGTCACTGACCGATCCGCCGGAGAAATGGCGGGTCTTGGCGGTGAGAATCTCGAAGACCTCCTGTCCGCCGAGCTGTTGTGCCGTGGCGGCGAGGGGCATGAGGCAAAGGGCGAGAATCAGAAAGAGCTTTCGCATGAGAAAAAATCTCCGTTGAAAAAACACTGTAACAAAACCGCGCGGCCTCAAGGTGCCGCTACGTCAATGATCGTTCAACCGGAAGCCGCCCCTGTCAAGCGTCGCATAAAGCCTGCGAACCCCGTGGAACCCGTCTGGGCAGCCGGGCATTATATGCAAGATGCCGCGTGATCGAAGGAGGGGAAGTGGTGCTGCTGGAGAGAATTGAACTCTCGACCTCTCCCTTACCAAGGGAGTGCTCTACCTCTGAGCTACAGCAGCGCCGGGGCGCCTTGTTGGCGTGAGCGGCTCTCTAAGGGCAAATTCGAACGGGTGCAAGCGCAATCTGGACGCTTTTTTCACCCTGCTTTAAAGAAGGCCCATGGAGCGCAAGTCAGGCCAGCAGAAAACCACCAAGAATGACCGGGATGCGCGGCTGAAAGCGGCGTTGAAGGCGAATCTCGCCCGGCGCAAGGCGCAGGCGAAGGCGCGGACCTCGCAGGACGACGAGGCCGACACGAGCAGCGAAAAGGACCGATAGGGAATGGATTCCATCATCGTCACCGGAAATGGCCCGCTTTCGGGCCAGATTCCCATTGCCGGCGCGAAGAACGCCTGCCTCACCCTGATGCCCGCGACGCTGCTCTCGGACGAGCCGCTGACGCTGACCAACGCGCCGCGGCTGTCGGACATCCGCACCATGAGCGTGCTGCTGCAGTCGCTGGGCGCCGAGGTGCAGAGCCTGCAGGACAGCCAGGTGCTCGCCATGTCGAGCCACGAGCTGACCAGCCTGCGGGCCGATTACGACATCGTCCGCAAGATGCGCGCGTCGATCCTGGTGCTCGGCCCGATGCTGGCCCGTGAGGGCTATGCCGAGGTCTCGCTGCCGGGCGGTTGCGCCATCGGGGCGCGGCCCGTCGACCTGCACCTGCGCGCGCTCGAGGCGATGGGCGCCCAGCTGGAGCTGAAAGAGGGCTACGTCCATGCCCGCGCGCCCAAGGGCGGGCTTACCGGCGGCACCTTCACCTTCCCCGTGGTCTCGGTCGGCGCGACCGAGAACGCGCTGATGGCGGCGACGCTGGCGCGCGGCACCACGGTGCTCAAGAACGCGGCGCGCGAGCCCGAGATCGTCGATCTCGCGCAGTGCCTGCGCAAGATGGGCGCGCAGATCTCGGGCGAGGGCACCGACACCATCGAGATCCAGGGCGTTGACCGTCTTGGCGGGGCGACGCACCGGGTCGTCACGGACCGCATCGAGCTGGGCACCTACATGCTGGCCCCCGCCATCTGCGGCGGCGAGGTCGAATGCCTCGGCGGCAGGATCGAGCTGGTCCAGAGCTTCTGCGAGAAGCTCGACGCGGCGGGGATCTCGGTCGAAGAGACCGAGACCGGCCTCAAGGTCGCGCGCAAGAATGGCCGGGTTCAGGCCGTCGACGTGACCACCGAGCCGTTCCCCGGCTTTCCGACCGATCTGCAGGCGCAGATGATGGCGCTGCTCTGCGTCGCCGAGGGCACCTCGGTGCTCGAGGAGAAGATCTTCGAGAATCGCTTCATGCACGCTCCGGAGCTGATGCGAATGGGCGCGAAGATCGACGTGCACGGCGGCACCGCCAAGGTGACCGGCGTCGACCGGCTCAAGGGCGCTCCGGTGATGGCCACCGACCTGCGCGCCAGCGTGTCGCTGATTCTCGCCGGCCTTGCCGCCGAGGGCGAGACGGTGGTGAACCGCGTCTATCACCTCGACCGCGGCTACGAGCACGTGGTACGCAAGCTCTCGGGTGTTGGCGCCAAGATCGAACGGGTGAAGGGCGAGTGACGGACGCAAGATTCGAAGACGCGAGCGGTGCGCCGCTGAACCTCGGCGCGATGGACCCGGATGACCTGCAGGTGCTTTCGGCGCTTCTGCAGGATTCGGTCTTCACGGTCCGCGACATTTCCTGGCAGAAGCGGCACCGCCGGCTGGCGCTGCTGCTCAACCGCATCCGGCGCGAGGATGGCGTGCACGCCGAACCGCCGGAACGCGTCCGGGCGATGCTGGTGGTCGAGAACGTGCTCGGCGTGGCAAGCCAGGGGGTGCCGCGTGATGATCCCGACATGGTGCTCTCGCTGCTGTCGGTGAGCTTCGAGCCGGGCGAGGACGGTGCCGGGCATGTCGTCTTCACGCTCGCCGGCGACGGCGTGCTGCGCGCGAGTGTCGAGGCGCTGGAGCTGCGGCTTCGTGACGTGACCCGGCCTTACGTGGCGCCTTCGGGCAAGGCGCCCGACCACGGCCTCTGAGCCGCCGGCTCCAGTCCCGAAACCCTGCAGAGGGCCCCAAGGCCCCCTCGCAACGGGTTGCGGGTCGCCGAATTGCGGCGGCCCGGGCGCTGCCTCGTTTCACCTGGATCGGGTCACGGTCGTAGGCCGGCGACAGTACGCGGCCGCGAACCTCGATCTCGCTGGCGTAGTTGCCGATGTCGCCCTACCGATCGTCCTTGAAGCGCTGGCCCCGGACCGGCATCGGGTCGCCGTGCCCGCGGATGCCGGTGCGCCCGTCGAACAACTGGATCCTCTTCAGCATCGGGAAGCTGCCGTCAGATATGCGTGAGATCTGGCACCGGCACGGTCATCAACTCCGCGAACAGCCCGTCTCCGCTGCCCGAGGCCCCGTGGCCGGTCGCGCGGTGGTTCATGTATTCGGCCTCGCCGACCGTTTCCGCCGAAAGCGTCGCGGGGATCGCGACGGCCAGCGCGGCGCAGAGCGCTGAAATCGGTTTCATGGCTCCCTCCTTTGCCATCATCCTCACGTGCCAGTGTGTCGCCATGCCCCGTTCGGCTCATTGGCGCCGGTCATCGGCGCGGCATGTGGCGCTTGAGACGGAGGCGGGCAGGGGGTAAGAGCGCCGGAAAGATTGTGAGGAGCGCGTCATGCCCGTCTTTCTCGACACGACCGAGCCGGATTTCGAGATCGCCTTTGCCCGCCTGCTGTCGGCCAAGCGCGAGGACAGCCCGGACGTGGACGATACCGTCGCGGAGATCATCGCCGATGTCCGCAAGCGAGGCGATGCCGCGCTGCTCGACCTGACCGAGCGGTTCGACCGGCTGTCGCTGACCGCCGACCGGCTGGCCTTTACCCCCGAGGAAATCGACGCCGAATGCGCCCGCGTGCCCGCCGAGGAGCGCGTGGCGCTCGAGAAGGCCGCCGAGCGCATCCGAGCCTACCACGTGCGCCAGATGCCCGAGAACGCGCTCTGGACCGACCCCGACGGCGCCACCCTCGGCTGGCGCTGGACGCCGGTCGCCGCCGCGGGCCTCTACGTGCCGGGCGGGCTTGCGAGCTACCCATCGTCGGTGCTGATGAATGCCATTCCCGCCAAGGTCGCGGGCGTCGAGCGGCTCTGCATCACCGTGCCCACGCCCGACGGGGTGGTGAACCCGCTGGTACTGCTCGCCGCCCGCATCGCCGGAGTCGACGAGATCTACCGGCTGGGCGGGGCTCAGGCCATCGCCGCGCTGGCCTACGGCACCGAGACCGTTTCGCCGGTCGACAAGATCACCGGCCCGGGCAACGCCTTCGTGGCGGCGGCCAAGCGGCGGGTGTTCGGCCGGGTCGGGATCGACATGATCGCGGGCCCTTCCGAGATCCTCGTCATCGCAGATGCCGACAACGACCCCGAGTTCGTGGCGCTCGACCTGCTGAGCCAGGCCGAGCACGACGAAAGCGCCCAGTCGATCCTGATCACCACCGACGCCGGCTTCGGGCAGGCGGTCGCGGCCGAGATCGAGCACCAGCTCTCGGTGCTGGAACGCGGCGCCATCGCGGGCGCGAGCTGGCGCGACTTCGGTGCGATCATCGTGGCGCGCGACCTCGACGAGGCGGCGGCCCTGTCCGACCGCGTCGCGCCCGAGCACCTCGAGCTCTGCGTCGCCGATCCTCTGGCGCTGTCGAAGTCGATCCGCCACGCCGGCGCGATCTTCCTCGGCCAGTGGACCCCCGAGGCCATCGGCGACTACGTCGGCGGCCCGAACCACGTGCTGCCCACGGCCCGCTCGGCGCGCTTCTCCTCGGGGCTCTCGACGCTCGACTTCCTCAAGCGCACGACGCTGGCGCAGATGTCGCCTCAGGCGCTGCGTGCCATCGGCCCCGCCGCCGAGACGCTCGCCGCCTCGGAAAGCCTGCAGGCGCATGGCCTGAGCGTCACCGCGCGCCTGCGCAAGCTCAACGGCTAGTCGCTGCGCGGAACGCGCCCGACGCGCCCCCGGGACATAAAGGTCGCGCCTCCGGCCCCGGTGCAACGCACGGGCCCCGGCAGGATTGCGGCGCGCCCTCGCGCGCGCTAAGCCTGTGCGGACCCGGTGAAGGACCTCGCTCATGAGCCACATCAGCCATATCGATCTGGACGACGCAAACCTGCCGCCGCCGACCCCCGAGATCGAACAGGAGCGTCGCGTCGCGATGTTCGACCTGATGGAGGAAAACAGCTTCACGCTGCCCGCCCGCGATGCCCGCGACGTGCCCGAGGGACCCTACAACCTCGCGCTCGCGATCCGCGAGAAGCGGCTCGTCTTCGACATCTCGACCGAGGCCGGCGAGAAGGCCGCCGAGTTCCACCTGTCGCTGTCGCCCTTCCGGCAGGTGGTCAAGGACTACTTCCAGATCTGCAAGAGCTACTTCGACGCGGTCAAGACCGCCGCGCCCAGCCAGATCGAGACCATCGACATGGCACGCCGCGGCATCCATAACGAGGGCGCGCGCATCCTGCAGGAGCGGCTCGAGGGCAAGGCCATGGTCGACGAGGACACCGCCCGCCGGCTCTTCACGCTCATCTGCGTCCTGCATTACGGGGGCTGAGGCGTGGCGGACCTGCCGCAGTCGGTGCTGTTCTGCTGCGATCACAACGCGGTGCGCTCGCCCATGGCCGAGGGCATCATGAAGAAGCTCTACGGCTTCGACAGCTACGTGCAGTCGGTGGGCGTGGTGAACGATCTCGACATCGACGGCTTCGCCATCGCGGTCTGCCGCGAGATCGGCGTCGAGCTCGACAAGCACCGCTCGCGCAGCTTCGAGGAACTCGAGGAGATGGGCGAGGCGCTGTCGGGCTTCGACCTGATCGTCGCGATGTCGCCCGCCTCGCAGCGCGCGGCGCTGGAGCTCACGCGCTTCTACCACCTCAAGGTGGAATACTGGCCGATCATGGACCCGACGGGCCTGGGCGAAACGCGCGAGACGAAGCTCAACGCCTACCGCCAGACCCGCGACCAGATCATGGAAAAACTCAAGAGCCGATGGGGAGACACATGAGCGCCACCGACGTCATCAAACGCTATTTCGACGCCTTCAATGCCAATGATACCGAGGCCATGCTGGCCTGTCTCGACGCCGACGTGGCGCATCATGTCAACGAGGGGCAGGTGCGGATCGGCAAGGTCAGGTTCGCCGAGTTCTGCGCCCACATGTCCCACTGCTACGACGAGACCCTGACCGAGATGGTACTCTTCGAGGCCGAGGGCGGCACACGCGCGGCGGCGGAATACCTCGTCAACGGCGTCTACCTCAACAGCGACGCGGGCCTCCCCGAGGCGCGCGGGCAGGGATACCGGCTGCCGGCAGGCTCGTTCTTCTCGCTGAAGGATGGCCGGATCACCCGGATCGTGACCTACTACAACCTCGCGGACTGGATCCGGCAGGTCTCGTGATGCGGGTCGAGGTGCTGACCGGCGCGGCGCTCGACGCCGCGCTCGACGACGTGGCGCGGCTGCGCATCGCGGTCTTCCGCGACTGGCCCTACCTCTACGACGGCGACCTCGGCTACGAGCGCGACTACCTGCAGACCTACCGCGACAGCCCCGGCGCAGTGCTGGTCGGCGCCTTCGACGGCGACACGCTGGTCGGCGCCGCCACGGGAACCCCGATGGAGGATCACGCCGAGGATTTCGCCGCCGCCTTCGAAGGCACCGGCCTCGCGCTCGACCAGGTCTTCTACTGCGCCGAATCCGTGCTGCTGCCGGGCTATCGCGGACAGGGCATCGGGCACCGCTTCTTCGACCTGCGCGAAGCCCATGCCCGCGCACTCGGGCGTCGCCACTCGGCCTTCTGCGGAGTGCAGCGCCCCGGGGATCACCCCCTTCGCCCGCAGGGCTATCGTCCGCTCGACGCCTTCTGGCGCAAGCGCGGCTACGCGCCGCTCGACGGCGCCATCGCGCATTTCCGCTGGAAGGACATCGACCAGCCGGCCGAGACCGACCATGCCCTGCAATTCTGGATCCGTCCGCTCGACCGGGATCGCGCGCCGCGCTAGGCGCGCGCCGGTCACGGCCACTCCCTTGCCAGAGACTTCTTCTGGCCCGAAATATCCCGGGGTCCGGGGCAGCGCCCCGGTCCTGCTGCAACCAAAGGACCGCCGCCATGAAACTTGCCGCCGCCGCTTACCGCATGGACTTCCTCGACAGCTGGGACGCCTATGTCGCAAAGCTCACCGCCTGGGTCGAGGACGCGGCCGGGCAGGGCGCCGACCTGCTGGTCTTTCCCGAGTACGGCGCGATGGAGCTGGCAACGCTTGCCGGCCGCGCCGCCGCCGGGGATCTCGAGGCCTCGCTGCACGCGGTCTCCGAGCGGATCCCGCAGGTCGACGCGCTGCACGCCGAGCTTGCGAAGCGGCACGGGGTGCACATCCTCGCGGCCTCGGCGCCGGTCTTCGATCCGGACCTCGGGGCGCGCCCGGTCAACCGCGCAAGGCTCTTCGCCCCCTCCGGTGCGATGGGCGTGCAGGACAAGCAGATCATGACCCGCTTCGAGCGCGAGGACTGGGGCGTCGTGGGCGGCGGGCCGCTCGCGCTCTTCGACACCGCGCTCGGCAGGATCGGCATCCTCATCTGCTACGACAGCGAATACCCGCTTCTCGCGCGTGCGATGACGGAGGCGGACCTCATCCTCGTACCCTCCTGCACCGAGGCGGCGCACGGCTACAACCGCGTGCGCATCGGCGCGATGGCGCGGGCGCTCGAACAGCAGTGCGTGACCGTCATGGCCTCGACCGTGGGCGACTGCGACTGGTCCGAGGCGGTGGACACCAACTGCGGCATGGGCGGGATCTTCGGCCCGCCGGACACCGGCTTTCCCGCCGACGGCGTTCTGGCGCAGGGCCGCATGAACCAGCCCGGCTGGACCATCGCCGAGCTGGACCTTGACGCGGTGGCGCGGGTTCGCAAGGATGGTGTCGTGCTCAACCGCAGCCACTGGGCGGAGCAGGCCGGGCGTGACAGCCCCGCCGTCTTGCGGCCCCTTTCGTGATTTCGGGATATGCGCCCTTGAAAAGCGCGCGGATTGGGCGCATATGTGTGCCCGTTCCGCGGACTCTTGCGGAACGGCGAACACAGGAGTGACCATGGCCAAGGAAGACATTCTCGAATTCCCCGGCGTCGTTAAGGAACTCCTGCCGAACGCGACTTTCCGGGTCGAACTCGAGAACGGCCATGAAATCATCGCGCACACGGCAGGCAAGATGCGCAAGAACCGTATCCGGGTTCTCGCAGGCGACCGCGTCCAGGTGGAAATGACCCCCTACGACCTGACCAAGGGTCGGATCAACTATCGCTTCAAGTAAGCACCGCATGGGCCTGACCAGCATGGCAGCGACCGCTTCGCGGACGGCTCCCGCATGGGCCCTCGCATGAAACTCGTCCTCGGCTCCGGCAGCCCGCGCCGGCGTGAGCTTCTCGCGCAGCTCGGGCTCGTGCCGTCGGACGTGCGGCCCCCCGACATCGACGAAGACCCTCGCGACGGCGAACTGCCGCGCCCTTATTGCGTGCGCATCGCGCGCGAGAAGGCGCAGGCGATTCCCTGCGCCGACGACGAGGTCGTGCTCTGCGCCGACACCACCGTCGCGCTGGGGCGCCGGATTCTCGGCAAGCCCGCCGACGAGAAAGAGGCCGCGGTCTTCCTCACCAAGCTCTCGGGCCGTCGCCACCGGGTGGTGACCGCCGTCGCCGTGAAACGCGGTGACCGGATCTGGGAGCGCGACGTCGTCACGCAGGTGAAGATGAAGTCGCTCTCGAACGAGGAGCTGAACGCCTATCTGCAGAGCGGCGACTGGCACGGCAAGGCCGGTGGCTACGGCATCCAGGGCGCCGCCGGCGCCTTCATTCCATGGATCAACGGCAGCTTCTCGGCCGTCGTGGGCCTGCCGCTGGCCGAAACCGCCGGGCTGTTGCAGGCTGCCGGCTACCCGCTTTACGGAGACGCGCCATGAAGGGCCGCACCATCGCACTCGACACGCTGGGCGAGGCCGAGGCCGCCGCGCTGATCGTCGACGGTCAGCTGCAGGATCTGCTCGTCGACAGCGACCATCCGCGCCCGGGCACCATCTACCGCGCCGTGGCGCTGCGCCCGGTGAAGGGGCAGGGCGGCATGTTCCTGACCACGCCCGACGGCAACGCCTTCCTGCGGCAGGTCAAGGGGCTCGCGCCGGGCGACCGTCTGCTGGTGCAGGTCACCGGCTTCGCCGAGCCGGGCAAGGCGATCCCGGTCACCACGCGGCTTCTCTTCAAGTCGCGCTACGCCATCGTCACCCCCGGCGCGCCGGGCATCAACGTGTCGCGCCAGATCAAGGACGACGACCTGCGCGACGAGCTTCTGGGCATCGCGCACGAGGTGATGGAGGGCGACAACGGGCTCATCCTGCGGTCTTCCTGCGCCGAGGCCGATGCCGATGACATCGCCGAGGACATCGCCGCGATGGCCGATCTCGCGGCCAAGGTCACGGCCGACACCGCCGGCGAGGCCGAGCTGCTGGTCGAGGGCGACGGCCCGCAAGAGCTGGCCTGGCGCGAGTGGGGCAAGGGCGAGCTCGATGCCGAGCCCGGCAGCTTCGAGCGCCACGACGTGCACGACATGATCGAGGCGCTCCGCACGCCGGTCGTGCCGCTTTCGGGCGGCGGGTCGATGTGCATCGAGCCCACGCGGGCGCTGGTCGCCGTCGACGTCAACACCGGCAACGACACCTCGCCCGCGGCAGGG
The DNA here is from genome assembly GCF_003703915.1 of Salipiger sp. D13. Lineage (NCBI taxonomy): Bacteria > Pseudomonadati > Pseudomonadota > Alphaproteobacteria > Rhodobacterales > Roseobacteraceae > Salipiger > Salipiger sp. D13. Next base: position 171,614 of record NZ_ML112592.1, on the reverse strand, counting down.
CTCAAGGCGAACATGTCGGCGCTGCGCGAGCTGCCGCGTCAGCTTCGGCTGCGCGGGCTCGGCGGGCAGATCCTCGTCGATCCGGCGCCGGCGCCGAAGAAGGACCGCCGCCAGATGGAGCAGGTGCTGCGCGCCGCGCTCAAGCAGGATGCGACCGAAACGGTGCTGGCCGGCTGGACCCAGCTTGGCCTCATCGAATTGCAGCGCAAGCGCGAGCGCGTGCCGCTGCGGGAGGTGCTGACATGAGCTGTCCGATCTGCGCCAAACCCACGGACAAGAAATACCGCCCGTTCTGCTCGAAACGCTGCGCCGACATCGATCTCGCGAAGTGGGTGTCGGGCAGCTACGCCGTGCCGTCGACCGACCCCGAGGACATCGAGGAAGCGATCGAGGCGGCGGAACGCGCAAGGCAAGAGGAAACCAGACATTGACCGCCATCACGCCCGATCTGCTCGAGGACATCCGTTCGCGCTTTGCCCATGTCGAGGATTGCCCCTTTACCGGCCCGCGCGTCTTTTTCGAGAACGCGGGCGGGGCGCTGACGCTGAAGTCGGTGGTCGAGACCTCGGCCCGCTTCGCGGCGATTCCCGACAACCAGGGGCGTGACAATGCCGCCTCGGCGGCGCTCGGCGAGATCATCGCCAAGGCGCGGGAAGACGCGGCGCTGTTCCTGAATGCGCCCGGCGGCAAGGTCTTCGTCGGCGAGAGCGGCACCGAGCTGCTGTTCCGGCTGATCGCCGACGCCTGTCTCGGCAGCGCCGGCGGCACGGTGCTGGGCTCGACCGTAGAGCACCCGGCCTCGCGCAGTGCCTGCGCCCGCTGGGCGGACGTCTCCGGAAAGCGGCACGTGCTGATCGCCCATGACGACGCCACCGGCACCGTCAGTGCCGAGTCCTATGCCGCCGAGGTCACCGAGGACGTGGCGGTGGCCACCATCCTGCACACCTCGCCGGTCACCGGCATGGGCATGGACGTGCCCGCCATCGCGGCGGCGATCCGGGCGAAGGCGCCCGAGGCGCTGATCATCGTCGACGGTATCCAGCACGCCTGCCACGGCGGCATCGATATCGCCGCCTGCGACATCGACGGCTACGTGATCTCTCCCTACAAGGTGTTCTCGCGGCACGGCTACGGGCTGGCCTGGGCCTCGGACCGGCTGACCGCGCTGCGCCACGACGCGCTGATCGGCGCCCCCGAAGGCAGCTGGGAGCTCGGCACCCGCGACACCGGCGCCTACGCGACCTTCTCGGATGTCGTGGAGTATTTCGAATGGCTCGGCGGCGAGGTCTCGGACGCGACCGAGCCGCGTGCACGGATCGAGGCAGCGGGCCGCGCGATCCACGAACACGAGGCGCGGCTGACGCAGGCCATGCTGCACGGCACCGGCAACCTGCCGGGACTGGCGGAGATGCCGGGAGTCGGCGTCGTCGGCGGCATCGACAACCCGGCGCGTGAGGGTCTGGTGAGCTTCTGGGCCGACGGCCACGCCTCGGCGGAGCTGGTGCGGGCGCTGGCCGACCAGGGCATCCGGGTGCACACGCGCAAGGCCGACCATTACTCGGGCAACGTGCTGACGCCGCTCGGCAAGTCGGACTGCGTGCGGGTGTCGCTGTGTCACTACAACACGGAAGCCGAGGTCGCGGCGTTTCTCTCGGCCATGCAGCGGATCCTCGGCTAGGGCATGGGCCGTCGCCCCTGGCGACGCTGGGGGCAGAGGATTTGCGCCGCCTGTGGCGGCGCCGTGGTAGGGGATTTGCGCCGCCTTTGGCGGCGCCGGGGGGAGGGGCGCTGCCCCTCTGCCGCCGTTGGCGGCATTCACCCCGAGGTATTTTCCAACCGAAGAAGCCAGGGGTGCTTGCGGTTGCGGGCGGTCTGCGGTTCCTTGTCGTTCATGCAATTCCTGATGCTGGGGACGGTTTGATGCCACTGGACATGCCGGGCTTTCCGATCATTCGCACCGCGGGCATCGACGGGATGCTGGTGAGCTTCGGCGACCGGCTGAGCGAGCCTGCCAACCGTGCCGCCATCGCCTTTCGCGCCGAGGTCGCGCGCGCGGGGCTCGACGGTGTCGAGGAGACGTCGTCGTCGCTGGTGTCCTGCTACCTGCGCTTCGATCCGTTGCACCTGTCGCATGCGGATCTCGAGGCGCGGCTGCGGCAGATGCTGGACGGGCGCGACTGGCTGGCGGCGGAGCTGCCGGGCGGGCGGCGGCTGCATCGGATTCCAACGGTCTACGGCGGCCGTCTTGCGCCGCAACTGGGCGAGGCCGCGGAGGCGGCCGGGATGTCGGAGGCGGCGGCGCGGCGCTCGTTGTCGGAGGCCCGGGTGCGGGTGACGGCGCTGGGGTTCGCGCCCGGTCAGCCTTATCTCGGGGAGCTGCCAGAGGCCTGGGATATCCCCCGCCAGCAGGCGCTGACGCCGAAGGTGCCGAAGGGGGCGCTGGTGCTCGCGATCCGGCAGCTGGTGATCTTTTCGGTGACCGCGCCGACGGGCTGGCGCCATGTCGGGCAGACCGCGGCGCCCCTGTTCCGCATGGGCCATGAGCGACCGTTCCTGCTGGCGCCGGGGGACGAGGTGGAGTTCCCGGCGGTTTCGGAAGAAGAATTCGAACGGATGGTCGACACGCTCGACGGTGGCGCGCGGTGGGAGGCGCTGGCATGAGCCGGGAGCTGGTCGTGCACCGTGCCGGACCGGCGCTGACGCTGCAGGACGCGGGCCGTCCGGGCTGGATCACTCAGGGGTTGTCGCGCGGGGGAGCGATGGATCGGCTGGCGCTCGCTGAGGGTGCGGCGCTGCTGGGCCAGGGGCCGGCGGTGGCGCTCGAGATGGGTGGTGTCGGCGGGCTTTTCGAGGCGACCTGCGACATGCGCATCGCGCTCACCGGGGCGCCGATGCGCGCGACGCTCGAAGGCGCGCCGCTGACCTGGCACGCCTCGCACCTGCTGCCGGCGGGCGCGCGGCTCGAGATCGGGCCCGCGACCTCGGGGGCCTATGGGTACCTGCACGTGGGCGGCGGCTTCGCGCCACCGGAAATCCTCGGCGCCGGGTCGGCGCATCTCACGGCCGGGCTGGGCCGCGCGGTCGAGGCCGGCGACCGGCTGGCGGTAGCCGCGGACACAGGCGGCGAGACCGGGCTGAAGCTGCCGGTCGAGGACCGGTTCTCGGGCGGCACGCTACGGGTGGTCGAAAGCCTGCAGACCGGGCTCTTTCCGGCCGCGCAGCGCGAGCGTTTCGGCAGCGAGGTATTCGTCCGCGATGCCCGGGCCAACCGCATGGGCGTGAAGCTCACCCCCGACGGCGCGGGCTACGGGGTCGAGTGCGGACTTTCCGTCGTCTCCGAGGTGATCTCGCCCGGTGACATCCAGATGACCGGCGACGGCGCGCCCTTCGTGCTGATGGCCGAGTGCCAGACCACCGGCGGCTACCCGCGGCTCGCCACCGTCATCCCCGCCGACCTGCCGCGCATCGCGCAGGCGCCGGCCGGGGCGCGGTTGCGCTTCGAGTGGCTGGCGCTCGACGCGGCTCTTGCGGTCGAGGCGGTCTTTCGGCGTCATCTCGGCGAACTGCCGCGCCGGGTGCAGCCGGTGGTGCGCCACCCGGCGGACGTGCCGGACCTTCTTACCCACAAGCTGGTCAGCGGATTTTCCAGCGGCGACCATCACGATCACTAGGAGACACGCATGACATCGGTCGATCTCAACGCGGACATGGGCGAAAGTTTCGGGCCCTGGGTCATGGGGCAGGACGAGGACCTGCTCGATGTCATCACCTCGGCGAATATCGCCTGCGGCTTCCACGCTGGCGACTGGGACGTCATGGCGGGCACCATGAAGCTGGCGGTCGAGACCGGCACTGGCATCGGCGCGCATCCGGGCTACCCCGACCTGCAGGGCTTCGGGCGGCGGCGGATGCAGCTTCCGGCGGACAGCCTGCGCAACCTCGTGGCCTACCAGCTGGGCGCGGCGCGCGCGATGGCGCAGGCGGCGGGGGGCAAGGTGCGGCACCTGAAGCTGCACGGCGCGCTCGCCAACACCTGCGCCGAGGACGCGGCACTGGCGCAGGCGGCCTACGAGGGGGCGCTGTCGGTCGATCCCGACATCATCGTCATGGTGCTGGCCGAGACCGCGCAGCAGCGGGCGGTCGAGGCGCTGGGGTGCCGCTGGGCAGGCGAGATCTTCGCCGACCGGGCCTACAACGACGACGCGACGCTGGTCGACCGGTCGCAGCCCGGCGCGGTGATCCACGAGCCCGAGGTGGCGGCGCGGCGCATGGTCGAGATGGTGCAGGCGGGGGCGATCATCACCGAAAGCGGCAAGCACATCCCGGCGGCGACCGACACGATCTGCCTGCATGGGGACGGCCGCACGGCGCTGCTGATCGCCCGCGCGGTGCGCGATGCGCTGACCGGCGCGGGCGTGACGCTGGAGGCCTTCGAGGGGCGCACCGGCCGGCTCTGAGACCCCCGGCCGCGCGGGATCAGCGCCAGCCGAGCGCCGGGGCGACCTCGCGCAGGACGGTCTCGATCACATGGGCGTTGTAGTCGACGCCGAGCATGTTCGGGACCGTCAGAAGCAGGGTGTCGGCCTCGGCGATGGCCTCGTCGCCGGCAAGCTGCGCGACCAGCCGGTCGGGCTCGTCGGCATAGCCGCGCCCGAAGATCGAGCGGGTCTGGTCGATGATACCGACCTGGTCGCTTTCCTTGCCGCCATGGCCGAAGTAGCGACGGTCCATGTCGCTGACCAGCGGGAAGATCGAGCGGCTGACCGAGACACGAGGGCTGCGGGCGTGGCCGGCGGCTTCCCAGGCGGCGCGGTAGGCGCGGATCTGCTGCGCCTGCTGGACGTGGAAGGGCTCGCCGGTCTCGTCGTCCTTGAGCGTGGAGCTTTGCAGGTTCATGCCGAGCCGGGCCGCCCACTCGGCGGTGGCGTTGGAGCCGGCCCCCCACCAGATCCGCTCGCGCAGGCCTTCGGAATGGGGCTCGAGCCGCAGGAGACCGGGCGGGTTGGGGAACATCGGCCGCGGGTTCGGCTCGGCGAAGCCCTCGCCCTGCAGCAGGTCGAGGAAGACCTGCGTGTGCCGCCGCGCCATGTCGGCAGGGCTTTCGCCGGCGTCCGGGCGGTAGCCGAAGTGTTTCCAGCCGTCGATCACCTGCTCCGGCGAGCCACGCGAGATGCCGAGTTGCAGGCGGCCGCCCGAGATCAGGTCGGCGGCGCCCGCGTCCTCGACCATGTAGAAGGGGTTCTCGTAGCGCATGTCGATGACGCCGGTGCCGATCTCGATGCGCGAGGTGCGGGCACCGACGGCCGCGAGCAGGGGGAAGGGCGATGCGAGCTGCTGCGCGAAGTGATGCACGCGGAAGTAGGCGCCGTCGAGGCCGAGCTCTTCGGCGGCGACCGCGAGGTCGATGGACTGCGTCAGCACGTCGGCGGCGGTTTTGACCTCGCTGCCCCGGGTGGGCGACCAGTGGCCGAAGGAGAGAAATCCGATGCGTTTCATGGGGCCGGTCCTTTCAGGTGGCGCGGTGTTGGCGCCTGTCGGGACTGGAAATAGGGGGCGGGAGCGGCACGCGACAAGAGGCGCGGCGGTTCGCTCGGGCGCAGGGTCTGTGCGGGTGCTGTCCTGTGGCGGCGGTGCGCGGACCGTGCATTTGGTGAGGGGGGAGGGGGCGCTGCCCCCTCTGCGGCTGCGCCGCATTCACCCCCGAGGGTATTTGGAAAGAGAAGAAGGGCGAAGCGGTGCCACCAGAGGCTACTGGCTGGCGCAGTCGGCGATGCGTGTCGCCAGATCGTCGACGAGCGACGGGTAGAACCCGGCGCCGGGCGCGATGTCGCTGCCGAGCGGGTCGAGTTCCGCGACCGCAATTTCGCTGCCTTCGGTGACCGCGTCGATCAGGCGCGGATCGAACTGTGGCTCGGCGAAGACGCAGCGGGCGCCGCTGTCGCGGATCGCGTCGCGCACCGCGGAAAGGCTGGCGGGGCTCGGTGCGCTGGCGTCGGAGAGGCTGAGCGCACCGACGACATCGAGGTCAAACGCCCGTTCGAAATACTGGTAGGCGTCGTGGAAGACGACGAAGCGTGCCTCGCGGGCCGGCGCAAGGCTCTCGGTCGCGCGGGCCACGGCATCGTCGATGGCGGCCTGCGCGGTCCTGGCGTTGGCGCGGTAGGTGTCGGCGTTCTCGGGGTCGGCCTCGGCGAGCGTTTCGGCGATGGTCTCGAGCCAGGCGCGGGCGTTGTCGGGCGAGAGCCAGACGTGCGGGTCGTCGCTGCCGTGGTGATGGCCCTCTTCGTCTGCGTGGTCGTCTTCGGCGTGCGCGTGTCCATGATCTTCGGTGTCTTCATCGGCGCCGGAGAACAGGACGTCGTCGCGGGCCGCGAGGTGCCGTGTCTGCGGCAGCTCGCCGAGCGCCACGACCCGGGTGTCGCCCGCGATGGCCTCGATCTTGCGGCCGAGGCCGGGGCTCAGGTCCGGGCCGATCCAGAACAGCACTTCGGCCTGCTGGAGGGCGCGGGCTTCGGAGGGCGAGAGTGCGTGGTCATGCGGCGAGGCGCTGCTCGGCACGAGCGCCTCGGGGCTGCCGAGCTCTCCCATGACGGAGGCGACGAGCCCCTGCACCGGCGCGATGTCGGTCACCGCACGCGGCGGTTCGGCAGCCAGCGGGCTCGCGACCAGAGCGGCGGGGAGGAGATATCTGAGCATGACGGGTCCTTCTTCAATGGGTGTTATGATATAACGTGCGGGGTTGATAGCGGCGATAGTATAACATATCAACCCCTCGAGTTTACGGAGATTGCCATGGACGCGCTCGGCTTCACCCGACACGATCATCGCCACTGCATCGCCCAGGCGCTGGAGGCGGTCGAGGAAACCTGCGCCGCGCAGGCGTTGCAGTTCACGCCGCAGCGACGGCGGGTGCTGGAGATTCTCCTGCAGGAGCATCGCGCCATGGGCGCCTACGAGCTGCTGGACGTGCTGCGTGCCGAGGGTCTGGCAGCGCAGCCGCCGACCGTCTACCGGGCGCTGGATTTCCTCGTGGGGCACGGGTTCGCGCACAAGATCGAGCGGCTGAACGCCTTCGTCGCCTGCGCCGCCCCCGGCGAGCGCCACGCGCCGGCGTTTCTCATCTGCACCGGCTGCGGCGCGGTCGCCGAGATGCCGTCGCAGGGGATCGCGCGAGCGGTGCGCGGGGCGGCCGCCGAGATCGACTTCGAGGTGTCGCGCATGGTGATCGAGGCCGAGGGCCTCTGCCCGGCCTGCCGCGAGGCGCGGGCATGAGCCTGATCGAGGCGACCGGGCTCGAGGTCACGCTCGGCAGTCACCGGGTGCTGAGCGGGGTGGATTTCCACGTCGGGCCGGGCGAGATCGTGACCATCGTCGGGCCGAACGGCTCGGGGAAATCGACGTTGCTGCGGGTGCTCGTCGGTGCGCTGAAGCCCGACGCGGGCAGCGTGACGCGGAAGCCGGGCCTGCGGATCGGCTACGTGCCCCAGAAGCTGCAGATGGACCCGACCTTGCCGATGACGGTGATGCGCTTCCTCTCGCTGCCGAGGCGCGTCGCGCCCGCCGTGCGCAAGACCGCGCTCGAAGAGGCGGGAATCGGTGACCTCGGGGATCGCCCCATGGCCGGGCTGTCGGGTGGCCAGTTCCAGCGGGTCATGCTGGCGCGAGCGCTGCTGGACCGGCCCGACGTGCTGCTGCTCGACGAGCCGACGCAGGGGCTCGACCAGCCGGGCTCGGCGGCCTTCTACCGGCAGATCGAACATATCCGGGCGCATCTCGGCTGCGCCGTCGTGATGGTCAGCCACGAGCTGCACGTGGTGATGAGCGCCTCGGACCGGGTGGTCTGCCTCAATGGCCACGTCTGCTGCCAGGGGCATCCCGAGGTGGTGGCGCAGGCGGCGGAATACCGGGCGCTCTTCGGCACCGGCACGGAAGGGGCGCTGGCGCTCTACCGGCACGATCACGGCGGCCACCGACACGACGGCGCCTGCGCTCATGACCACGCGACGGGGGCACCCGTCAACCAAACGGGACCGCACTGAATGCTCGACGATTTCCTTGTGCGCGCGGCGCTGGCCGGACTGGGGCTGGCGCTGGCGGCGGCGCCGCTGGGCTGCTTCGTGGCGTGGCGGCGGATGGCCTACTTCGGAGATGCCACTGCGCATGCGGCGATCCTGGGCGTGGCCCTGTCGCTGGCGACCGCGCTGCCGATCGTCTTCGGCACGCTGCTTGTCGCGCTCATCATGGCGCTGCTGGTAAGTTCGCTGTCCGAGCGCGGGCTCGCGCTCGACACGGTGCTGGGGGTGATGGCCCACAGCGCGCTGGCCTTCGGTCTCGTGGCGGTGACCTTCGTGCCCGGTGCGAGACTGGACCTGAGTGCCTATCTCTTCGGTGACATCCTTGCGGTGACACGGTCCGATCTCGGGGTGATCTGGGGCGGGGCAGTCGCGGTGCTGGCGCTCATCGGCTGGCGCTGGCAGGCCCTGCTGACCGCGACCGTCTCGCCCGACCTGGCCTGGTCGAGCGGCATCGACCCGAGACGCGAGCAGCGCATCCTGACGCTGGCCCTGGCGCTGGTGGTCGCGCTGGCGATCAAGGTGGTGGGGGCGCTTCTGGTCAGCGCCATGTTGCTGATTCCCGCTGCCGCGGCGCGACCCTTCGCTCGCAGCCCCGAAGCCATGGTGCTTATCGCGGCGGCGCTCGGCGCGCTCTCGGCGCTTGGCGGGCTCTGGGGGGCGTTCGTCTTCGACACTCCGGCGGGGCCGTCGATGGTCTGCGCGGCGGCGATTCTCTTCGGGATCACCACGGGCCTGCGCCGGCTTCTGGGCTGAGCGCAGCACACCGCGGACCGCATGTGAATCGCAGCGTTTCCGGTAGCTTGGATGTGCTGGAAAGGGGGGTGGTGGTACCGCCTTCCCGGTTCGAACGGGAGACCTCTTGATCCACAATCAAGCGCTCTAACCTACTGAGCTAAGGCGGCACGTTGCGGGGGAGATAGCGCTGCCTCGGAAGGATTGCAACCCGAAATTCGGCCTTAAAGTGCACGATCCCAGTGCTGTTCGACGAGGTCGACGCCAAAGCTGTGCACGGGCGTGGCCGAGCGGCAGGCAAAGCCGTTGCGGGCGTAGAGCGCGCAGGCGGCGCGGTGGCTCTCGTGGGTCCAGAGCGTCATGCGCCGGTAGCCCGCGTCGCGTGCGAAGCCAAGCGCGTGGTCGAGCATGTGCTGCCCGAGCCCCATGCCGCGCGCCTCGGGGAGCAGCAGGAACAGCCGGAGTTTCGCGGTGGTGTCGTCCGATCTGACGCAGAAGATCGAGCCGAGCCGCCGGCGCCCGTCGCGCGCGATCCAGCCGGCTTCGCAGCGCGGATCGTGGTCGCGCTCGAAGGCGCGCAGGATGTCGTCGACCAGCGCCGGGAAGGTGGCATCGAAGCCCTCGGCCTCGGCGTAGAGCGCGCCGTGGGCCGCGACCAGCCAGTCTTGGTCAGGGGCCGAGTAGGGGGTAAGGGCGGCGGCGCACATGCGCGAAGGCTTTCACCGGGCGTCTTGCAAATCAAGCGTGCCGGGGCTACCTCGCCAAGATGCCGCGGCGCATGAGGCCGCGCGGCGACAAGAGGGCAACGTCATGGGTATCAATACCGAACGCGACATCGAGGCAAATCTCCAGATCGGGCCGACCGATCAGGGCATGGTGCGGATCTTCATCGCCGCGGGCGACCTCGAAGTGCCGATGGACTTCGAGCCGGACGAAGCCGAGGAGATTGCCGACGAGATCCGCGCCGCCGCTGCGGCTGCGAGCAAGCTTCGGGCCAAGGGCCGCCGCTGAGCGACCAGCCGTCGTGATCAGCCCGGGCCATCCAGCATGGCGCCAGGATCGCGCAGCCCGTGCAGGCGCCGCGCCGCATGGGCGGCAAAGCGCCGGATCAGCGCGTTGCGCCGGGCGCCGGCGAGCTTGCTCTCGGGGCCCATCCGCAGGATTTCCGCATCATAGGCGTCGGCGATGATGAGTCCGGTGCCCTCGGGCAGCAGGTCGGTCGGAAAGGCCTCGTCTACTGCCCAGAAGTAGCGGTCGCACCACTCGAGATACCCCTGCCACTTGCCGTCGGACATGAAGTCCGCGCGGCTGCTCTTGCATTCCACGATCCAGATCTCGCCCTTGGGGCCAAGCGCCATGACGTCGACGCGCTTGCCGCGCTCGGGGACGAATTCCTCGATCACGGAGAAGCCATGCCCGCCGGCAAGGTGGCGGCAGACGCCGCGCGCCAGAAGCTGACCGGGCATGAGAGAGGGATCGGGAGCCAGAACCATGCTGCAATCGTATGAACAATACGTGAACAGATGCAAGCATTTCGCCTGTCACTCTTCCTTGAGCGGGCGGGGTGCCTACTTCAAGAGGCACTGCGATCAAGGGAGCCCCACGCATGAGCGACGAATCCGGACTGCCGCGGCACCAGGCGCGGGGCGTGCGCAACGCGCGCGAACTGCAGGATCACCTGAACTGGCTCGACACGTTTTCCGGCACGGCGCTGGGGGTGCTGGCGGTGGCCTCGGGCATCTACACCTACCTCGGGGTGTCCTCGCTGCTCGATGACAACGGCTCGATGTCGGTCTTCGCCGCCATCGCCTATTCGGTGGCGGTCTCGGTCGGCATCTTCGTCTTCTGGTCCTACCTGATGCGCCTCTTTCCGGCGGTGCGCACTGCCTCGGCGCGGATCGGGCTGATGGGGGCGATGGCGGTGGGCAGCCTGGCCATCGTGGCGATGTCGTCATGGCTGAACGCGGCGGCGCTGGCGGGCTCGGCGGCGGTCGAGCAGCACCTCGCGAAAACCGTGCAGGATTACCAGGCGTCGCTCGAGCGCAGCCACGAGGTGGCGCTTTCGGCGCAGTCGCTGGAGCGGGACGTAGCCCGCGTGCGGCAGAGCTTCGAGGATCTCTCCGAGCAGGAGGCCGCCGGCACGCTCTCGGGGCTTGCCGGACGCGGCGCGGTGTTCCGTGTGCTGCGGCAGAAGGCAGCCGAGCTCGAGGGGCTCGAGGAACAGATCGCCACCCAGACGCAACCGGTGGAGCGGGCCTTTGACCAGGGCAACGCGATCCTGTCGCGGATGCGGGCGTTGACGGTCGAACCCGGCCCGGTCGAGGCGCGCTCGGTCGAGTTTTCCGAGGCGGCAGTCGAACTGCAGGGGCTGATCGCCCAGTTGCGGCAGCTTTCGGTCGCGCCGCTGGTGGCGCGGGCGGCGCAGGACCTCTCGGCTTCGGTCGTGCTGCCCGAGCTCGATGGCAGCACCGAGGAGATCCGCGGCAGCCAGACCGCCACCATCGACTCGGTGCTCGACACGCTGGCGAGCCGGGCGGCCACGCTCGAGGAGGCGGCGCGCGAGGTCATGGCCATGACCCCGGCGGACGAGGTGACCTATACGCCGGTGTCCTCGGCGGACGCCGTGATCCTCTATGCGCGCAATTTCGTGCCGTCCTGGGCGGGGGCCATCGCCATCGACCTGCTGCCGGCCGTGCTGGTGTTCATCACCGCCATCACCCACGCGGCGATCCGCGAGAACCGCGACGGCGCGGCGGTCGAAGACACGATGACCCTGTCGGAACTGCGCTCGGCGATCTCGGCGCTGCGCGACGTCGAGACCGACATGGAGCGGATGCCCGAGGTGCACAGCCGGGCCGAGCCTGCGCCGAGCGGCGCGCGGCCGGTGGACCCGGCGCCCTCCGAGGCGCCCACGCCGCCGCAGCCGGAGGCGCCGCGCGACAAGGGCGACCCGGCATGATCGGGCGCAGCTCCATCGGCCGGGTACTGGGCGGGGTGCTTGTCTTCCAGCTCTTCATCGCGGGTTTCCTCATCATCGGCGACATGCGCGAGGGCATCCGCCTGCCGAGTTTCGGCCCCTCTGCGCCGCGTACCTCCGAGCCCGTTCGGCCGGGCGACCAGCGCCGTCTCTACAGCCCGGACTACGAGCGCCCGCCGCTGAACCCCGCACGCGATCCCGGCGACATGCCCGAGCGTCTGACCCTGACCGAGAGCGGCGAGGCGGGGGTCTGGAGGCTCGAGGGGACCATCGCGGCAGGCGACGGCGCGCGCATCGCCGACCGGATCGACTCGGCGGAACCGGCGGTGGAGACCGTGATCCTGCAAAGCCCCGGCGGCTCGGTGCGCGACGCGCTGGAGCTGGGCCGTCACCTGCGCGCCGGCGGGATCGGCACGCGGCTGCTGCGCGGCGAGATCTGCTACTCGGCCTGTCCCTATCTCTTTGCCGGGGGCGAGACCCGGGAGGTGGAAGAGGGGGCCTCGGTCGGGGTGCACCAGCATTACTTCGGAGAAAGCACGATCCTGCCGGCCTTTGTTGCCGTCGAGGACATCCAGCGGGGGCAGGGCGAGGTGATGATTTACCTCGAGGACATGGGGATCGACCCGCTGGTAATGAGCCACGCGCTGACCACCCCGGCGGACGAGATATACCTGCTGCTGCCGGAAGAGCTCGAGCGTTACAATTTCGTGACGGATGAGGCGGGCTGAATCGTGCAAGGCCCCTTGCCGTGGGCCTGCACGCATCTTATCTCGCGGGTCAGGCGGGTTTCTGCGCTTCCCGTGACACGGTTGCATTCCGGTGGCCTTAAGCAATTCCGAGGGAGCTGGCTCTGTCCGGGCCCTGGTCCGGTTACCTGGCGCCCACCTGTATATACAGGTCCTCGGGAATGAGATAACCACACGGTCGCCGCGGTTCCCGCCGCTTTTCCAAGACAGACGACAGCCGGTCCGCCCGGCATGAAAAAAGCGCCCCGCGGGGCGCTTTGTCGTGTCTGGTCGGGCGCCGTCCGGTCAGCGGCGGCGGTGAAGCAGATGTGCGCGGTCCTTCGGACGCTCGGCGGCGACGCGCACGGGCACCGGCTGCATCGTGACAGTGGGCGCGCGTTTGCCGCCCGACGGCGGGGTGTCCGTGTCCTGCATCCGCATGATCGAGATGGCGAACTGTGCGCCGGCGAACACAAGGCCATTGAACAGCCAGAGCAGGAACACTGCCAGCAAACCGGCATCGGTGCTGGTCACCAGGTGGTAGAGGTTCGCCACGTTCTGCCAGAGCAGCAGTCCCACGAAGACCGTGGAAAGGCCGAAGCCCATGAGGGTTTGCAGGATGTAGAGGCGCACGAGGCGGGGCATGTTCATGTCTTCCTGTCTCCTTGCTGTGCAACAAATGGTATTGCAGCAACGCGGTTTGACAAGGATCGACCGCAACCGATCCTTCGTCTCTGTAAAAGATGGAAGGTCTGTGCGGCGAAATCAAGCGACGTGGCGTCGCACGGTCAGGTGTGCGGTGCCGCCGGTCGTGAAATGTCGCATCTTTCTTACATTTTTTCTCCATGGCTTCGACGGAAATCCGGCGCGGCGCCGTTCAATGCCCTCCAGACCGTTCGCCGCGCGCCCTTCGTGAGGTTTCATACGCAGATTTTCCGCCACTCGCCCGTTCCCGTTCCTGTCTGCCATCATGGCGACCCTTTTTCTGGTGACGCAGCCCCATGCCGGCCGGGCGCAGGCGCCGGGCGGCATGGGGCCGGCGGGGCGGGCGATCGAGGTCGGCGTGGTCACGCTCGAGACCGCGCAGGTGCCCTTCACCAAGACGGTCCTGGGCCGCGCGGTGGCTTATCAGCAGGTCGACATCTGCCCGCGCGTCGGCGGCATGATCGCCGAGATCGTCTATGACGCCGGGCGTTCGCTCTAGGCCGGTGACGTGCTCTTCCGCATCGAGGATCAGACCTACCGCGCCGAGGTCACCTCCGCCTCGGCCGAGGTCGACCTGGCGCAGGCCTCGGTCGATACCGCGCAGGAGACCGTCGACCGCTACCAACGCCTGCTGGGCACTGGCGTGACCCAGGAAGAACTCGCCTCGGCCCGGGTGTCGCTGAAGCAGGCGCAGGCGGATCTGAGCGGGGCACGCGCCGCGCTGTAGGTGGCGCAGCTCGATCTGGACCGCACCGAGATCACCAGCCCGATCGCGAGCTTCCCTTCGGTGCCCACCGTCTCGGTCGGCGCGCTGGTGACGGAGAACCAGACCGACGCGCTGACCACCGTCACGCGGCTTGATCCGATCTACGTCGATGTCGAGGAAACGAGCCGCCGCATCGGCCAGATCCGCGAGAAGATCGACACCGGGACGTTGCAGCGCGGCGACCGGCTGGGGATCACGCTGCAGCTCGAGACCGGCGAGACCTACTCGGGCGAGGGCCGCATGGTCTCGCCCAGCGTCAACGTCTCGACCACAACCGGCACCACCGAGCTGCGCCTGCAGTTCGACAACCCCGAGCGGCGGGTGCTGCCGGGGCAGTTCCCGCGGGTGGACATGACGCTTGGCACGACCACGGCGGTGCTGGTGCCGCAGGGGGCGACCTCGCGCGCGGCGGACGGCACGCTCACGGCCCTTGTCGCCGTCGACGGCACGGCGCAGCAGCGCAGGCTGACGAGCCAGGGCAGCTACCGGAACGCGTGGATCGTCACCGACGGTGTCGAGGACGGCGAGGCGCTCGTCATGGACGGGCTCAGCAACCTTGCCGACGGGGCGCAGGTCACGACGGTGCCGGTCTCCATCTCGGACGACCGCGTCGTGACGGAGGTGCGGCAGGACGACGGGGAGGAAACAGGCGGCGGCAGAGCCGGGGCCGCCCCCGACGACGGCGCGGCGCAGGACGCAGAGTAAACCCGATGGGCCTGTTCTTCATCCGCCGCCCCGTCTTCGCCTGGGTGCTCGCCCTGATGACCATGCTTGCCGGGGCATGGTCCTTCGTGTCGCTGCCCGTCGCGCAATATCCCGACATCGCGCCGACCGCGGTGCGGGTCTCGGCGACCTATTCCGGCGCCACCGCCGAGGCCGTCGAGAACTCGGTGACGCGGGTCATCGAGGACGCCATGACCGGGCTCGAGGGCATGATCTACATGACCGCGCGCTCGTCGCAGGGCGCCGCCTGGACCGGCATCAGCTACCAGGAGCGGCAGTCGGGCGATCAGGCGCCCTGGCTCTACGCGATTTCCGCATTCGTGATCTTCCTCGCCCTTGCGGCGCTCTACGAAAGCTGGTCAATCCCGTTCTCGGTGATGCTCGCGGTTCCCGTGAGGGTGCTCAGAGCGCTCCTGACGGCCTGGGTGTGTGGCCAATCTAACGACGTTTACTTCAAGGTTGGGATGCTCACCACGATCGGACTTGCAGCCCGGAATGCGATCCTTATCGTCGAAATTGCCGAGGATTTGCGCGCTCAGGGGCGCAGCATCGCAGAGGCGGCGATCGAGGCAGCACGGCTTCGCCTGCGCCCCATCCTGATGACCGCGTCGACATTCATCCTTGGCGTCCTTCCGCTGGCCACCGCGAGCGGGGCCGGCGCTGCGGCACAGAATGCCACCGGCACGGGCGTGATCGGAGGCATGGTGGCGTCGACATTCACAGGCATCTTCATGGTGCCAGCGCTCTACGCGCTCATCATGCGACTGGTCCGCTGGGCCGAAGAGAGAGTAACGAGCAGATGAAAAAGATAAAACTGGCACTCCTGACCGCGACGACGGCCCTCGCCGCCTGCACCGTCGGTCCGGATTACGAGGCGCCGAAACAGACGCTTGCGGTCAGCTTCGCCGAGGGCGCGGCCGCACCGATCGGCAAGGCCTCCGAGCAATACTGGTGGCGTGCCTTCAACGATGCAACGCTCAACAGCCTCGTGCAGACCGGGCTGGACCAGAACCTCAATATCCGGACCGCCATTGCCCGCGTCGCCGAAGCACAGGCCGCCGCCCGCGCGACGGGGCTGCCGGCGCAGATCTCGGGCGGGGCGTCGGGACAGATCACGCGCGCCGGAGGCGAGACCGTCGATGGCACCACCACGACGACCACCGGAGGGTTCAGCCCGTCCTACGTGTTCGATCTCTTCGGGGGCGAGCGCCGCTCGCGCGAGGCCGCGCTGGCATCGCTGCAATCGGCCGAGCTGAGCGTCGGCGAGGCGCGGCTGGCCTTCCTGTCGGCGCTGGTCTCGAACTACATCGACCTGCGTTACTACCAGAACGCGCTGGCGATCACGCGGCAGACGCTCGACACCCGCCGCGAGACGCTGTCGCTGGTGCAGAGCCAGCGCGAGGCCGGGGCCGCAACCGCGCTCGACGAGGCGCAGGCGCAGGCGGCGCTGGACGACAGCCGTGCGTCGCTGCCCTCGCTGGAAAGCGGCTTCTACGCGTCGGCCTATTCCATCGCCACCCTGCTGGCCCAGCCGGTGCAGAGCATCGAGAGCCGGCTTCAGCGCGGCGCGGCACAGCCCAGCCCCTCCGGCAGCGCCGGGGTCGGCGTTCCGGCGGACCTGCTGCGCAATCGTCCGGACGTGCGCGGCGCCGAGCGCGACCTTGCCGCCTCCGTGGCGCGGATCGGGGTGAACGAGGCGCAGCTCTACCCGTCGCTCAGCCTCGGCGGCACGGTGAGCGCCACCGAAGGCGTGAGCAGCTGGTCCTTCGGACCGCAGCTTTCGGTGCCGGTGCTGAGCCAGCCGCTGCTGCGCGCCAGCCGCGACCAGGCCGTCGCGCAGGCGAAGCAGGCGGAACTCGCATGGCGATCGGAAGTGCTGAGCGCGGTCGAAGAGGTCCAGTCGGCGCAGACCGACTACCTGCGCAATCGCCGCGCGGTCTCGGCCTATCGCCGCAGCGTGAACTCCTACGAGCGGGTCGTGTCGCTGTCGCGTGAGACCTACAACGGCGGCACCACGACGCTGCTCGATCTGCTGGACGTTCAGCGCTCGCTGGCGAACTCGCGGCTGACGCTGGCGTCGAGCGTGCGGAATCTCGCGGCAAGCTGGGCGACCCTCCAGGTCGCTGCAGGCAAGGGCTGGGCGATGCCGGTCGCGGTCACGACCGAAGCCGAGGGCAGCTGATCGGTGCGGCCGGGGCGCGGCAGTCGCGCCCCGGCCGTGACCTGCGCTGGACTGTGGGTTTGAAACCCGACACTACCGGTGCCGCCGGGGCCAGGTATTTCGAATATTGCGGCAAGATGAGACGCCGGTGGCGCCCGTGCGACAGGCGTGCCGGGCGGTGGATTTGGAAAACCGGCCCCACGCGTGGCGCGAGGCTTCGGCGGCTCCGAGAGGCGAGAGGCTTCGGCAGCGGCCTTGGCGGGCCTGCGCGTGTGGCGGATGTTCCGAAGGGCCGCGGGGCCATCCACGCCATCATGTCGATCAGGGACGCCCCCGCCGTCGGGGCGCGTCGTGCCGAGCTCAGAACGCTTCGGGCTTGGCCTCGCGGGCAATGTGGTCGAGCACGGCGTTGACGAACTTCGCTTCACGGCCCTCGGGGAAGAAGGCGCGGGTCACTTCCACGTATTCCGAGATGATCACGCGCGGCGGCGTGTCGCTGTCGACCAACTCGGCGCCGGCGGCGCGGAAGAGCGCGCGCAGCGTCGGGTCGAGCCGCGCGATGGGCCATTTCGCCACGAGCGCGCGGTCGGTCATCTGGTCGATCTTCGCCTGCCAGTTCACCGCCGAAGAGGTGATGCGGCTGAAGAGGTCGACATCGCCCTCGATCATCTCGATGCCCTCGTCGATCTCGGCGCCGAAGCGGTGGTCGACGAACTCGTGCTGAACCTTCTCCACCGTGAGGTTACCCACCTCCATCTGGTAGAGCGCCTGCACCGCGTAGAGCCGCGAGGCGGATTTCATCCGACGCTTCTGATTGCCCGAGGGGGCCGGGGGAGTGTCCGGGGTGGTCATGCGGTGTCGTTTCCTCGTGAAGACCCCGCAAGCTGATACTCGTCGCGGGCAGGAACGAATCCCACCCCCTTGCGGGCGCCGCCCCACCTACGGGCCAGCGCGACCAGATGCAAGGCCGCCGCGGCCGCGCCGCCGCCCTTGTTCTGGCCGTCCGCCTCGGCCCGGACGCGGGCCTGCTCGTAGTTTTCCACGGTGAGGATGCCGTTGCCGATGCAGAGCCCCTGCAGCCCCAGAAGCGTCAGGCCGCGCGAGCTGTCGTTGCAGACCGTGTCGTAATGGGTCGTCTCGCCGCGGATCACGCAGCCGAGCGCGACGTAGCCGTCGAAGTTCGACAGCCGTTCGGCGATGCCGATGGCCGAGGGCACCTCGAGCGCGCCGGGCACCTCGATCACCTCGTGGAAGCCGCCGGCCGCCTCGATCTCCTCCGTGGCGCCCTTCACCAGCTGCTCGGCGATCTGCTTGTAGTAGGGCGCGACCACGATCAGGATCTTGACCGGCTTGTCGAAGCTCGGCCGGGGCAGGGTGTAATGCTCTTCGTTCGAGGCCATCAGGCACCTCCGATCTTGCGCGTGCCGACGATCTCGAGACCGTAGGCATCGAGGCCCACGATGCGCGGCGTGGGCGAATTGGTCAGAAGTTCGAGCTGCGACAGGCCGAGCGACGACAGGATCTGCGCGCCGAGGCCATACTGCCGAAGCGTGCCGGGCGAGCTGCCCTCGGAGGGGTCGAGCTTCATCGCCGTGTCGCGCAGCAGCACGACCACGCCGCGCCCCTCGTCGGCGACCGCCTGCATCGCCAGCCGGAACTCGTCGGCGCGGCCGGGGTGGCCGGTGCCCGCCACGTCGAGCATCGGGTCGAGCACATGCATCCGCACCAGAACCGGCTCGGCGGTTTCGAGGTCGCCCTTGGTAAAGGCGATGTGCTCGTCGCCGTGGGTGGTGTCGGAGTAGATCCGCATCTGCCACTCGCCGCCGAATTCCGAGGTCACGGTTTCCTCGCGCTCGACCCGCACGAGATTGTCGTGGCGTCGGCGATAGGCGATCAGCTCGGAGATCGTGCCGATCTTGAGGCCGTGTTTCTGGGCGAAGGACACGAGCTCGGGCAGGCGGGCCATCGAACCGTCGTCGTTCATGATCTCGCAGATCACGCCGGCGCTGTTGAGACCGGCCAGCCGGGAGACATCGACCGCGGCCTCGGTGTGACCGGCGCGGACCAGCACGCCGCCCGCCTTGGCGCGCAGCGGGAAGATGTGGCCCGGCGTCGCGATGTCCTGCGCGCCCTTCGAGGCGTCGATGGCCACGGCAATCGTGCGCGCCCGGTCGGCGGCGGAGATGCCGGTGGTGACACCCTCGCGCGCCTCGATCGAGGTGGTGAAGGCGGTTTCGTGCCGCGAGGAGTTGTTGGTCGACATGAGCTCGAGCCCGAGCTGCTCGATCCGCTCGGCGGTCATCGACAGGCAGATCAGGCCGCGCCCGTAGGTGGCCATGAAATTGATCGCGTCGGGGGTGGCCCACTGCGCGGGAATGACGAGGTCGCCCTCGTTCTCGCGATCCTCGTGGTCGACGAGGATGAACATGCGGCCGTTGCGCGCGTCCTCGATGATTTCCTCGATCGGGGAAATCGCTGCCTTCCAGTCCGTCTCGGTCTGGCCCGGGTTCTCGTAATCCGCCATCTCGCCACTCCTGATACCGTTCCTGCCAGATAAGAGATGCAGGCCGAAATGGCTAGGGTGGTTTTGGGTCGCGGGGCGGTGGTGGCGCCCTGCGGGCGCCCGGGGGCGCGGCCCCCGTCGCTGCCGCGACTCCCCCAGGATATTTTCGGCCAGAAGAAGGCCGGGGGTCAGTCGAAGATGTCCTCGAGCAGGTCGAAGAGCCCCTTCGCGGCCTTGCGCCCGAGGGTCTTGGGTTTCTTCTTCTTGCGGCTCTTCTTGCCGGGCTTGCGCGGCCCGTCGCGCAGCGGGTCGGGCCTGTGGCGCAGCGAGCCGCGGTCGACCGCATCCGAGCGAAGTTTCTTCAGCTCGTGCAGCGGCGCGCCGCAGGAGGCGCAGGCCAGCTCGTGCCGGCCGCGGTCCAGCACCAGCGCTGCGCGGGTGCCACAGTAGCTGCAGGTGGCGATCTTGGTGTTCGGCATGGTGGCGATATGGGCGCGGCGGGGCGGCCGCGCAAGCGGCAGGGTCAGGGGCGCGCGGCGTAGAGCGCGACGGCGGCGGCGTTCGACACGTTCAGCGAGCCGAAGCCCCCGGCGAAATCGATGCGCACCAGCTGGTCCACGGTCTGGCGGGTCTTTTCCCGCAGGCCGGGGCCCTCGGCGCCGAGCACCAGCGCGACGGGGCGGTCGCGACGGCCGTCGATGGCCTCCTCGATGGTCTGCTCCGCCTCGCCGTCGAGGCCGAGCACGACGTAGCCCATTTCCTGCAGCGCGCGGATCGTGTCGGCGAGGTTGCGTTCGCGCAGGTAGGGCTGACGCTCGAGCGCGCCCGAGGCGGTCTTGGCCAGCGCGCCGGTCTCGGGAGCGGAGTGGTGCAGCGTGCCGATGACCGCCTGCGCGCCGAAGACCTCGGCCGAGCGCAGGATGGCGCCGACGTTGTGCGGGTCGGTCACCCGGTCGAGCAGCACCAGACGGGGGGCGCGGGCATCGTCGCGGATGGCGACATCGGCGAGGCGGCCCCAGTCGAGCGGCTTCACCTCCATCGCGGCGCCCTGGTGCACCGATTGCGGGTCGAGCGGCGCACGGAACTTGCGCGGGTCCTCGACCTCGGGGGTGATGCCGGCGGCCTCGATGGCGTCGGCGAGCTTGACCTGGGCGTTGGGGGTGACCAGCAGCCGCAGCTTTTCGCGCCGGGGGTTCATCAGCGCGTCACGCACCGCGTGCAGGCCGAAAAGCCAGACGGTCTCGGCGGCACGGGCCTTCTTCGCCTGTTCCTTCTCGACCACCCATTTCGGTTTCTTGACCATGACGGTTCCCCTTGTCGCTGCGCCGCCGATCCCTTGCATCGCGGTCAGGCACGCTGCAAGGGATTTTCCTGTTGACGCCGCAAATCGCCTTTTGTATGCCCCGCCCACACCGGCAGCGCCGGGGTGAAAGTGGGCGACAGGCCGCAAGGTGTGGCAGGGGACTGTAACTCCCTCGCGGAGACGCACGCTAGGTTCGATTCCTAGGTCGCCCACCACTTTCCCACCCTTTTTCTCGCATCGAAACGCTATCGCATTCGCCAATGGGCGCGAGCGATGGTCGCGCCTTCGGGCGCGTGACGGCCGTTCCGACAGTCGAGCCCGCGGGGGCCGCGGCTACTCGGCCGTTTCGATTCGCAGCGTCTGGCGCAGCTCGCCGCTGGCGCGGTCGAAGATCAGGATCTCGTCCGCCTCGGTCACCACCGCGTACCAGTCCGAGCCTTGCGTGTAGGCAGTGGCGGTGGAGCCGTCGGGCAGGGTGATCGCCTCGGGCAGCGGCGCGCGGGCGTTGCGGTAGGAGATGACAATCACCGCCACAATCGCTAGAAGCCCCGCGATCATCACCGCCGTCAGGATCGTGACCAGCACGCGCAGGAAGCGCAGGTTGGCCGGTTCGGGCGCTTCTTCTTCGGTTTCTGGAGTCTGGGACATGGACAAGCCTCTGCGCGTCATCATCGGGGACACCCCGCCGCCGCGCCTTGATAAGGCGCTGGCGCGCGATGTTCCAGAGGAGGCGGCGCTGTCCCGGACCCGCCTTGCCCGTCTGATCGCCGAGGGGGCCGTCACCCGCGACGGCGTGGCACTTCGGGACGTGAAGGAAAAGGTGACGGCGGGCGACGAGATCGTCATCGCCGTGCCGCAGGCCGAGGAAAGCCACATCGGCCCCGAGGACATCCCGCTCGCGATCGTCTGGGAGGACGAGGACCTCGTCGTCGTCGACAAGCCCGCCGGCATGGTCGTGCATCCGGCGCCGGGCACGCCGACGGGCACGCTGGTCAACGCGCTGCTGCATCATTTCGGCGGCAGGCTGTCCGGTGTGGGCGGCGTGGCACGGCCCGGGATCGTGCACCGCATCGACAAGGATACGTCGGGGCTTCTGGTGGTGGCGAAATCCGACCGGGCGCACCACGGGCTGGCCGCGCAGTTCGAGGCGCACAGCGCCGACCGGGCCTACCTTGCGGTGGTCTACGGCGTGCCCGACCCGGCCGACCCCCGGCTGCGGGGCACGCGGGGTGTCTCGCTCGAGCTGGGCGGGGTGATCCGCATCCAGTCGGGGCTGGCGCGGCACCGCACCGACCGGCAGCGGCAGGCGGTCTACTTCGACGGGCACGGCAAGCACGCGGTGACGCGGGCGCGGGTGCTGGAGAGCTTCGGCACACCTCCCTCGATGGCGCTGGTCGAGTGCCGGCTTGAGACCGGGCGCACGCACCAGATCCGCGTGCACATGGCCCATGCCGGGCACGGGCTCGTCGGCGACCCGGTCTACGGTGGCCGGCGCAAGCCGCCGCTCAAGGCCATCGGCCCCGTGGCGGGCGAAGCGGTGGCCGGCTTCTGCCGACAGGCGCTGCATGCCGCAGAGCTGGGCTTCGACCATCCGGTGACGGGAGAGCGGATGCACTTCGAGGCGCCGCTGCCCGAGGATATGGCCGCGCTTCTCGCTGCCTTGGAAGATAGCGTCAGGGGCTGATCGTTTGCGCACATTGCGAGTGCAATTTCGGCCAATTCCATGAATCAATGCACATCTGTAAAGGTTTTCCCAACCTCGTGAGCGCGTCGTTTTGACGGATCAATGCGACGGACGCTTGCGTTAGGATGATGACAGCCAATGGCGGGCACGATCCGTGTCGCCGAGCCATGCAACTTGCAATTCTCCAGGCGCGTTCCCATATGGAATGTTAAGCCCTGTAACATTGGAGTATACTGGGACAGTGAGCAACTATGCCAATCTCCCGGCACCGTCCCCTGAGGCGGGCCTCAGCCGCTATCTCTCCGAGATCCGGAAGTTTCCGCTTCTGGAGCCCGAAGAGGAATACATGCTGGCCAAGCGCTGGGTCGAGGATCAGGACGCCGAGTCCGCGCATCGCCTCGTGACCAGTCACCTGCGCCTCGCCGCGAAGATCGCGATGGGATATCGTGGCTATGGCCTGCCGCAGGCCGAGGTCATCTCGGAAGCCAACGTCGGTCTCATGCAGGCGGTGAAGCGGTTCGATCCCGAGAAGGGCTTCCGCCTTGCCACCTATGCCATGTGGTGGATCCGGGCCTCGATCCAGGAGTACATCCTGCGGTCGTGGAGCCTCGTGAAGCTCGGCACGACGAGCGCGCAGAAGAAGCTGTTCTTCAACCTGCGCAAGGCCAAGTCGCGCATCGGCGCGCTCGAGGACGGTGATTTGCGGCCCGAGCATGTTCAGCGGATCGCCACCGACCTCGGCGTGACCGAGGACGAGGTGATCTCGATGAACCGCCGCATGTCGGGCGGTGATGCGTCGCTCAACGCCACCGTCGGCAGCGACGACGAGAGTTCGATGCAATGGCAGGACTGGCTCGAGGACGAGGAAGCCGACCAGGCGACCGAATACGCCGAGCGCAACGAGCTCGAGGCGCGCCGTGAACTGCTGGCACAGGCCATGGACGTGCTCAATGATCGCGAGAAGGACATTCTCACGCAGCGCCGTCTTGCCGAGCAGCCGGTGACGCTCGAGGAACTGTCGGGAACCTATGACGTGAGCCGCGAGCGCATTCGTCAGATCGAGGTGCGTGCCTTCGAGAAACTGCAGAAGCGTATGCGTGAGCTTGCGCAGGACCAGGGGATGCTTGCCGGCGCCTGACCTCGGCGCGTCCGCCATACCGTGAATGATGACACCCGCCCGTTTGTCCGGGCGGGTGTCTTTTTTTGTCGGGGAAGGGGGCTCTGCCCCCTCTGCGGCTGCGCCGCATTCACCCCCGAGGGTATTTGGAAAGAGAAGAAGGGCCGGGGCTTGCTTTGCAATGGTAGAGGTCCGTGCCCGGGTTGCGGGCCGCGGTGGGTGCGTTAGGGTCGTGCCGGAGCAGAACCGGAGGAGGCGAAACATGGCAGACCATCTGCGCTGGGGTATCCTGGGGGCCGCAAAATTCGCGCGTGAGTACATGGCGCCGGCCATTCATGCGGCGCGGGGCGGTGCGTTGGCGGCGATCGCGACATCTTCGCGGGACAAGGCGGCGCCCTTCGAGGCTTTCGCGCCCGGTCTGCGCATCTTCGAGGACTACGACGCGCTGCTTGCCGATCCCGGCATCGACGCGGTCTACATCCCGCTGCCGAACGCCATGCATGTCGCATGGTCGCGGAAGGCAGCCGAGGCCGGCAAGCACGTGCTTTGCGAGAAGCCCATCGCGATGCAGGCCGAGGAGATCGACGGGCTGATCGAGACCCGCGACCGCACCGGCATGCTTATCGCGGAAGCCTGGATGGTCGCGCATCACCCGCAGTATGCCAAGGCGCGCGCGCTGATCGAGGAAGGTGCGCTTGGGAGGATCATTCGCATCGACTCGACCCTGTCGTTCTTCAACGACGATCTCGACAACATCCGCAATCGGCCTGAGACCGGCGGCGGCGCATTGGGAGATATCGGCATCTATGCCTTTGGCGCGGTTCGCCTGCTGACAGGGCAGGAGCCGGAGGCGCTGCTTTCGGTCGAAGCGGACTGGCTGAACGGTGTCGACGCCAGCGTGCATCTGACCGCTCGGTTTCCGGGGTTCCTCTACTCCGGTCGTATCTCGATGCGCGCCGCGCCCTGGCAGGAAATCGTGGTGCATGGCGAGAAGGCGGTCATGCGGCTGCCGGTGCCCTTCAATGCGCGCGTCTTCGGCGAACCGCGCGTCGAGCTGCACCGGGCCGATCTGTCGGTCGAGACCTGGCGCTGGCCGCGCGACGATCACTATGTGCTGCAGGTCGAGGCCTTCAACCGCGCCGTGCTGGAAGGGGCCGACTGGCCGCTGCCGCTCGAGGCGTCGCGCGGGACGCAGGCTTTCATTGACCGCATCCGGGCCGCCGCCGACGACTGAGGGCCCGGTGTTGTGCATGGTAAATCAAAGGCTTTTCTTTTTTTCTGCGCTCGCATAGGCTTTTCTGCAACGCTGCACGCCAGGGAGGGCAAGACGTGGCTGACAAGGACAAACCGCTGCTGATCAAGCGCTACGCCAGCCGTCGTCTCTACAACACGGAGACGAGCGACTACGTCACGCTGGAGGACATCGCGGGCTTCATTCGCGACGGTCGGGACGTTCAGATCGTCGACCTCAAGTCCGGAGACGACCTGACCCGCCAGTACCTGCTTCAGATCGTGGCCGAGCACGAAAGCCGCGGCGAGAGCGTGCTGCCGATCAACGTGCTGACCGATCTCGTGCGGAGCTACACCACGCAGGCGACCTCGGCAGTGCCGCAATTCCTCGCGGCGAGCTTCGAGATGTTCCGCGACAGCCAGTCGAAATGGGCCGAGAGCATGTCGTCGAATCCGATGATGCCGAAGATCCCCGGGTTCGAGGCGATGCAGGCGCAACAGGAAGCCTTCATGAAGGCGATGACCGGCAAGATGGGCAACCAGTGGTCGGGCCCCGAAGCCGAGGGCGGCGAGACGGAGGAAGACCTCGACGCCATCAAGAAGCAGCTTGCCGAGCTTCAGGCGAAACTCTCGAAGATGAACAAGTAGGGCGGTCTTGCCCGCTGCATCCCGGACCGCAGGGTGGGTTTCGCGACCCAGCCTGCGGTCTTGTTTTGCAGGATGTCAGGTGCCGTAGGCGCGCGTTTCGCCCATCACCGCCTCGGCGGCGTCGATCAGAACATCGGCCACTGCGGCGCAGTTCTCGAGCGTCAGCCGTGCGGGAAGGCGCGTGTCGCAGGCCGCCTCGAGCATCGCACGGGTGCGGGGCAGCTCGGGCATCTCGGGCAGGAACTGCCAGTTCCAGAAGGCGCGGGCGTTGTCCGACGACAGGCCGAAGACCTGCACCTTCACGCCCATGGCGGCGGCGGTCTCGGCGAAGCTGCGCATCTCGTCGCGATCCATGCCGACCAGGTTGAACTGCAGCGAGTCCGGGGCGCGCTCTTCCGGCCCGAGCGCGGCCGGAACCTCGATCCACGGGCTCTGCGACAGGCGGTCGGCGACGAAATCGTGGTTGCGGCGACCGTCGCGCACCCGGCGCTCGACATGGGGCAGCTGCGGCCGGATCACCGCTGCCGAGAGGTTCGACATGCGAAGGTTGTAGAGCGGCAGCTTGTTCTGCCAGCGATCGAAGGCCGTCGCGAGCGCGTCGCTGTTGTCGCCCCGGTCCATGTGCTTCTTCCAGTTGTGCTCGTAGGCGCCCGAAAGGATCACCGCCTGCGCCACAACGTCGGCGTTATCGGTGATGAGGATGCCGCCTTCGCCCGCGTTCACCAGCTTGTAGCTCTGGAACGAGAAACAGCCGATCCGGCCGATTGTGCCGATCTTGCGCCCGTCCCAGACGGTGCCCAGCGAGTGCGCCGCGTCTTCGACCACCGGGATGCCGCGCGCGTCGCAGAGCGCCATGATGGCGTCCATGTCCGAGGTGTGGCCGCGCATGTGGCTGATGATCACCGCCTGCACGCCGTCGAGCTTCGCCTCGAAATCGGCGAGGTCCACGCGGTAGTTCGTGCCGACCTCGCAGAGAACCGGGATGCAATCCGCGTGGATCACTGCCGAGGGCACCGCGGCGAAGGTGAAGCCGGGGATCATCACGCGGGCGTCGCGCGGCAGCCCCAGCGCCTTCAGCGACAGGAACAGCGCGGCCGAGCAGCTCGACACCGCCAGCGCGTATTTCACGCCCATCATCGCCGCGAACTCGCGCTCGAGCAGGGCGACGGGTGCATCCTCGGGCGCGGTGTAACGGAAAAGGTCGCCCGATTGCAGCAGGCGATCGATCTCGGCGCGCGCCTCGGCCGGAATGGGCTCGGCGTCATGCATGTTGGGCAGGGCAGTCATATTTCAAAATCCCGAAAGGTCATTTCGGGAAAGCTTAAACACCGTGTCTGTGACAGCCAAGTGAAAACCGCCGCGCAGGGGCGGCGGTTTCTTTCAGATGTGACAGCGGGTCGCGGAGGCGCTCAGACCCCGATGCGGTCGCGCAGGGCGTACCAGGTCATCGCCAGCGTCAGCAGCGGCGTGCGAAAGGCGGGGCCGCCGGGGAAGGTGGGCGTCGGCAGCGCTGCCATGGCGTCGAAGCCCTCGGACTGGCCGCGTACCGCCTCGGCCAGCAGCCGGCCGGCGTGGACGGCGGTGCCGACCCCGTGGCCCGAGTAGCCCGAGGCCGAGAGCACGTTCGGCGCAAGCCGCGCGAGGAACGGCAGCCGCTTCATGGTGATGCCGAGCGTGCCGCCCCAGGCGTAGTCGATGCGCACGTCCGCGAGCTGCGGGAAGATCTCCAGCATCGGCTTGCGCACCTTGGCGGGGATGTCCGAGGGGAAACGGTAGCCGTAGCTCTCGCCACCGCCGAACAGCAGTCGTCCGTCGTGGCTGAGGCGGAAGTAGTTCACCACGTGCCGCGAATCCGCCACCGCCACGTCGCGGGTCAGCACCTCGCGGGTGCGCGCGCCCAGGGGCTCCGTCGCAGCGATGAAGTTGTTGATCGGCATGACCCGCCGCGCGACCTTCGGTTGCAGCCGCCCGAGGTAGCCGTTGCCGGCATAGACCACGTGATCGGCCCGCACCGAGCCACGCTCGCAGGTCACGACACAGCTTTCGCCCTCCTCGACAGCGGTGACGAAGCTCTTCTCGAAGATCCGCGCCCCGGCCCCGGCGGCGGCCTTTGCAAGGCCCTGCGCGAAACGCAGCGGGTGCAGATGCGCCGCCCCCATGTCGAGCACGCCGCCGCGGTAGTCAGGCGAGGGGCAGAGCGTGCGGAAGGCCTCGGCGTCCAGCGTCTCGATGTCGTAGCCGTAGGCGTCGCGCATGTGGGCGGCATACTCGTGCAGATGCGCCACCTCGGCCGGGCGAGAGCCGCACCAGGCCACGCCGTCGCGCAGGTGGCAGTCGATGCCGTGCCGCGCGATCAGCCCGCGCACGAGATCCTTGGCCTCCTCGCCGAGCTCCCAAAGCTTGCGCGCGTCGTCACGGCCCACCATCGCCTCGAGCGTCAGCTGGTCCTGACGCTGGCCCGACCCGAGCTGCCCGCCGTTGCGCCCCGAGGCCCCGAAGCCCACCCGGTGCGCGTCGAGCAGCACCACATCGAGCCCAGCCTCGGCCATGTGCAGCGCCGCCGACAGCCCGGTGTAGCCGGCGCCGACGATGCAGACGTCGGCACGCTGCGCGCCCTCGAGCGCCGGAAACGCCGGCAGCTCCATCGCCGTGGCGGCATACCAGCTCTGCGGGTAGGCCCCGCGCGTGTCGTTGGAAAACAGCAGATCCACGGACCGCCCCTTCTTCTCTTTCCAAATACCCTCGGGGGTGAGGCGCGGCACGCGCCGAGGGGGCAGCGCCCCCGCGACCCCGGCCTTCGGGCTCAGACGTTCAGCAGCAGGTGCTCGCGCTCCCACGGCGAGATCACCGACAGGAACTCCTCGTACTCGGCGCGCTTCACGATCGAGTAGACCCGGGCGAACTCGGGCCCCAGCACGTCGTGCAATTCGCTCGCCTCGTCCCAGAGATCGAGCGCCGAGCCCAGCACGCGGGGAATGTCGCCCTCGCCCTCGTAGGCATCGCCCCGGAACTGCTTCGACGGGCGCTGCTCCTGCATCATCCCGAGGTAGCCGCAGGCCAGCGACGCCGCGATCCCGAGGTAGGGGTTGCAGTCCATCCCCGCGAGCCGGTTCTCGACCCGGCGCGAGTCCGATCCCGACAGCGGGATGCGGATGCCGGTGGTGCGGTTGTCGCGGCCCCACTCGAGGTTGATCGGCGCCGCATGGTCGCGCACGTAGCGGCGGTAGGAATTCACGTAGGGCGCCAGCATCGCCACCGCCGAGGGCAGGTGGGTCTGCAGCCCGCCGATGAAGTGGTAGAAGGCATCGGTCTCGCCGCCCTGCGGGCCCGAGAAGATGTTGCGCCCGGTCTCGGCGTCCATCACCGAGTGGTGGATGTGCATGGCCGAGCCCGGCTCGTCGGCGATCGGCTTGGCCATGAAGGTGGCGAAGCAGTCGTGCCGCAGGGCGGCCTCTCGGATCAGCCGCTTGAAGAAGAACACCTCGTCGGCAAGCTTCACCGGGTCGCCGTGCCGCAGGTTGATCTCGAGCTGGCCGGCGCCGCCTTCCTGGGTGATGCCATCGATCTCGAAGCCCTGTGCTTCGGCAAAGTCGTAGATGTCGTCGATCACCGGGCCGAACTCGTCGACGGCGGTCATGCTGTAGGCCTGCCGCGCGGCGGCGGGGCGGCCCGAGCGGCCCATCATCGGCTCGATGTCCTTGGCCGGGTCGAGGTTGCGCGCGACGATGAAGAACTCCATCTCCGGCGCCACGATCGGCTCCCAGCCCTGCTCCTCGTAGAGCTTCACCACCCGCTTCAGCACGTTGCGCGGCGAGAAGGGCACCGGCGTGCCGTGCCGGTCGAAGGCGTCGTGGATGACCTGCAGCGTCCAGTCGCCGGTCCATGGCGCCGCCGAGGCGGTGCTCATGTCGGGCTTGAGGATCATGTCGCGCTCGATGAAGCCCTCGTCGCCGGCGGCCTCGCCCCATTCGCCGGTGATGGTCTGGTAGAAGATCGAATCCGGCAGGTGGAAATAGGGCTGCCGGGCGAATTTCGACGCCGGCACGGCCTTGCCGCGGGCGATGCCCGGCAGGTCCGAGATGATGCACTCGACCTCGTCGAGCCTGCGGCCCTCGAGATAGGCCGCGGCGGCGGGCGGCAGGTTCGCGATCCAGTCGTTCATGCGATGCGCCCTTCCTTGAAGAAGCGCGCGAACTGCGCGCCGAGGTCTGCGCTGTCGAGCGGCATCTCGAGCTTCGAGGCCGCATCCTCGATCAGCGGTTGCGGCACCACGCCCGGCGCCCGGTGCTGGATCAGGCTGTCGACGTAGTTGCGGCGGAACTCCGGGTGCGGCTGCACCGTGTAGGCGCGCCCCGGGTAGAGGATCGCCGCGTTCGGGCATTTCTCCGACGAGGCGACGACCTCGGCCCCCGGCGGCAGCGCCGTCACCTGGTCCTGGTGCCAGGCGTTCACCAGCTTCACGCTGCCGTCCGCATAGCGGTAGAGGGTCGGCCCGATGACCCAGCCCTTGTCGGATTTCTCGACCCGGCCTCCAAGCGCCTGCGCGATGACCTGGTGCCCGAAGCAGACGCCGATGAGCGGCTTGCCGGCGGCGTCGATGGCGCGGATCAGCTCCTCGAGCGGCGCCATCCACGGGTGATCCTCGTAGGCTCCGTGGCGCGAGCCGGTGATGAGCCAGCCGTCGGCGTCCTCGGGGCCGGCGGGAAACTCGCCGTTGACCACCTTCCACGTCTCGAAGTCGAAGCCGTGACCGTCGAGCAGCTTGTGGAATTGCGTGTCGTAATCCCCGACTTCCTCGAGGATTTCGTCCGGGACCAGCCCGGGCTGCAGAATGCCGATTTTCATGAAACACCGATGTCTTTGCTGGGCCAGAGCCTAGTGCCGCCGCGAGGGGGCGGCAAGGGGCGCTCAGACCGTGTCGAGATAGATTTCCACCTGTTCCTCGGGGGTGAGTTCCGACATGTAGAGCAGCTCCTGCCGCTTGGTGAGCAGCAGGTTGCGGATCAGCCCCTCGGGCAGGATGCGCGGCATGATCTCGCTCTGCTCGAAGGCGTCCATCGCGTCGCCCCAGGTGCCGGGGATCAGCGGCAGGTCCTGCGCGTAGGCGTTTCCGGTGACCGGCGCCGGCGGCTCGCGGCCGTCCTCGATGCCGTTCAGCGCGGCGCCGAGCAGCGTGGCGAGCAGCAGGTAGGGGTTCACGTCGCCGCCCGCGACCCGGTGCTCGATGCGCCGGCCCTTGGGGCTGCCACCGGGAATGCGGATCGCCGAGGTACGGTTCTCGTAGGCCCAGGAAATGCCGCAGGGCGCGTGGTTCTCGGGAACCAGCCGGTCGTAGCTGTTGAGATGCGGGGCGAAGATCAGCGTGCTGTCGTGCATCGCGTCCATCAGCCCGCTGACGGCGTGGCGCATGGTGTCGGTGCCGCGCGGCCCGCCGTCGTCGAAGATGTTGTTGCCTTCCTCGTCGAGCACCGAGAAATGCACGTGCATCCCCGAGCCGGGGTAGTCGTGGTAGGGCTTGGCCATGAACGACGCGGCGAAGCCGTGCCGCCGGGCGAGCCCGCGCACCAGCATCTTGAAGAACCACGCGTCGTCGGCGGCGCGCAGCGCGTCGGGCTGGTGCATCAGGTTCAGCTCGAACTGGCCGAGCCCCGCCTCCGAGATCGCCGTGTCGGCGGGGATGTCCATGTCCTCGCAGGCGTCGTAGAGGTCGGTGAAGAAGATGTCGAATGTATCGAGCGCGCGGATCGACATGACCTCGGCCGCCTTGCGCCGCTTCTGCGAGCGCGGCGAGATCGGCACCTGCAGCGACTTGCCGCTGTCGTCGATCAGGAAGAACTCGAGCTCGATCGCCACCACCGGGGTCAGCCCCTTCTTGCGGTAGCGCTTGAGCACCGACGACAGCGCGTGCCGCGGGTCGCCGTCGAAGGGGCGCCCGTCCTCGCGGTACATCCAGATCGGCAGCAGCGCCGTCGGCGCCTCGAGCCAGGGCATCGGCACGAAGCCGCGCTCTGTCGGCCAGAGCACGCCGTCACGGTCGCCGGTCTCGAAGACCAGCGGGCTGTCGTCGATGTCCTCGCCCCAGATGTCGAGGTTGAGCACGGAGAGGGGGAAGCGGGTGCCGTCGTCCACCACCTTGTCGGCGAAGCGCGCGGGCACACGCTTGCCGCGCGGTTGTCCGTTGAGGTCCGAGGCCGCCACGCGGATGGTGCGGACCTGCGGGTTCTTGCGCAGCCAGCTTTTGGGGTCGTTCATGAGTCACCGGTCAGGAATTTGATCAAATTATGAGTAACGTGCCGGTCGGGGGGCTGGCAAGAGAAAACCCCGGGCGCGGCGGCAGCCCGGGGTCCGGGAGCGGGCCGGTGGTCAGCGAATGGACACGGGCAACCGGAAGCCCACGGTCCTGCCGGTGTCGGCATCGTTGCCCATCAGGTAGACCCGGATGGTGTAGTCGCCGGTCTCGGGCAGAGGGTGACGCTGGCCGCGCGCCCCTCGTTCTGGCCGAGGAAGATCGTCTCGTAGGTGGCGCCCGGCGGCATGATGTTGAAATGGATCGAACCGTCGCCGTTGGTGCCGTCGACCTCGATCCGCGCGTCGAGCGTCTGCCCCGCCTGCGCGCCGAGCAGGTAGTCGATGTACTCGTTGCCGACGATGGTTCCGTTGATCGTGGCACCCGAGGTGCCGCTCTCGAACTGTACGCGCGACTGGGTCTGCGCAGGGGCCGGAAGCGCCGTCAGGCTGACCCCGAGGGCGAGCGCGAGCGCGGTGAAAGGACGATACGACATGGCAACTCCTCCATTCCATGCAGGGGCACCCTCCGGGCCCCTGCGGGGAAGGATGCGCCGCCCGACGCCTCCGGTAAACAGGTATCAGCGCAGCAGGTTCGGCCGGTAGCGCAGCTTCGACCGCCGCGCCTGCGGCAGGTGGCGGTTGAGCCGCCGGTTGATCGCCCCGAAGAGCGCGATGATCACCAGCGTCAGCAGGATGAAATAGCCGGCAAGGATCGGGTAGGCCACGAAGGGGTTGAAGGTCTTGTCGGCGAAATAGCTCGCGTAGTAGAGCGCGTCGCCCCGCTGCTGCCACGCCGGGAAGCCCGAGAAGAACACCAGCGTCGTGGCGTGGAACAGGAAGATCGCCTCGTTGGTATAGGCGGGCCAGGCAAGCCGCAGCATGGTCGGCCAGACGATCCGGCGAAACCGTGGCCAGCCCGAGAAGCCGTAGGCGTCGGCGGCCTCGATGTCGCCCCGGGGCACCGACAGCAGCGCGCCGTAGAAGATCTCGCCCGAATAGGCGGCGGTGTTGAAGAACAGCACGATCAGCGCGCCCAGCCAGGCCGAGGACAGCGGGTCGAACAGCGGCGAGACCGATTTCAGCGACAGGAACAGGAAGTAGGCAAAGAAGAACTGGATGAACAGCGGCGAGCCGCGGAACACGAAGATGAACCACTCCGCCGCCTTGCGCACCGGCAGCACCCGCGACGCCTTGCCGACCGCGAGCGCTGTCGCGAGGAAGAACCCCGAGGCCAGTGCCAGCACGCCGAAGTAGACGTTCCAGATCATCCCCGAGCCGATCAGCACGACCTGCTGGCAGAGGGTGAAGTCGTCACGCGGCAGCAGCCGCTCGCCGATGCCCAGCGAGCGCAGCCCGTAATCGGCGACCACGTCCCAGCAGCTCATGCCCCGGCCTCCCGGCGCCACGCCGCGTGCTTCTCCGGTTTCCAAATACCGCGGGGGAGTCGCCGCAGGCGACGGGGGCAGAGCCCCCGATGATCCTTGCCGTGCCGCATCACGCCGCCTTTCTCTGCGCGTCGCCGCCCATGGTCGCCTGGCCGTGGGTGAGGCGTTTCATCAGCCGGTCCAGCACGATCTCCGACACCCGCGTGAAGCACAGGTAGAAGACGAGCAGCGCCGCGAAATACCACACCCGCCAGTCGCCGTGCGGATAGTCGGTGAACCGCGCGGTCTTCGAGCCGCCAAGCTCGCGGGCCCAGTAGACGATATCCTCGACGCCGAGCAGGAACAGCAGCGGCGTGGCCTTGATCAGCACCATCCACAGGTTCGACAGGCCCGGCAGCGCATAGACCCACATCTGCGGGATCAGGATGCGCCAGAAGGTCTGGCGATGGGTCATGCCGTAGGCCTCGGCGGTCTCGAGCTGCGCGTGCGGCACCGCCCGCATCGCGCCGTAGAGCACGTTGGCGGCAAAGGCGCCGAAGACGATGGCAAAGGTCAGCACCGCGAGCGAGAAGCCGTAGACCTCGTGCCAGATCTGCGGCGAGGTCGACAGCGGAAGTTTCGCCGCCGGGCAGACCACGAAGTCGTTGCCCTGCCGGATCGCGTCGGGCCAGTCGGGGCATTTCACCTGATGGCGCAGCCACTCGAAGCCCTGGTCGAGCGCGATCACGAAGAACAGGAAGAAGGCGATGTCGGGCACGCCGCGCACCACCGCGATGTAGCCCTGGCCCAGCCAGCGCAGCGGCGCGATCCGCGACCGCGCGCCCATGGCGCCCAGGAAGCCCATTCCCAGCGCCACCGGCGCGGTGATCGCGAGCAGCAGCAGCACCGTCCCGAAGGAGGTGTAGAAGGCCATGTGCTTGCCGGTGGTCAGGTAGCAGGCCAGCCAGTTCAGCCCCGACAGGCTGCCGGGATCGGCACAGGAAAACATCAGCTCTCGCCCCCCTTCACGCGCCCGGTCGTCTCGACGCCGTCACCCGGGCGGTTGCAGTACACCGCCCTGGGATGAGACGCGATCGCCGCACTGTCGCGGGCGAGGGCGCGGGCCTCGTCGACGCTGCCGACGGCGGCGAAGATCGCCCAGCTTGAATCGTCGCCCGAGGTCCAGTTCGTCACCTCGTGCCAGTCCCAGAGCCAGAACTGCCCGCAGGAATTGCAGGTGACCAGCTCGCGGTGGTCGTGGCTCCGGTCGAGCAGCGTTTCGACGCTCGTCGTCCAGTCACGCCAATGGCCTGCGGCGAGCGCGGGCTCGTCGAGCATCCGGCAGGTGCTGCCGGGAGGGCGGTCGCAGGCCAGGGGGGCGGTCATGGGAAAATCCGTGGTGGGCGCGACCGGAGAACGGCTCTCCGGTCGCGTCGGGTCTCAGAACTTCGGGCTGTCGGCGCCGAGGTATTCGACGATCAGCTCGTTGAGCGTTCCGTCGTCCTTCATGCTCTGGATCGCGGCATCGAAGGTCTCGCGCAGCTCGGGATCGGACTGGCGGAACGCC
Source organism: Salipiger sp. D13 (assembly GCF_003703915.1). Lineage (NCBI taxonomy): Bacteria > Pseudomonadati > Pseudomonadota > Alphaproteobacteria > Rhodobacterales > Roseobacteraceae > Salipiger > Salipiger sp. D13. The sequence goes on along the minus strand of NZ_ML112592.1, from coordinate 137,046 downwards.
ATGCCGATGCCACCGCCGAGCGGCACGTCATCGCCCACGAAGCTCACGTCGCTGGATTCCTCGACCACGGGGATCAGGTAGTCCTTGTCCGACAGCACCGCGTCCGCCTCGCCCGAGCGCATCGCCGCGACGGTCTCGTCCGGGGTCGGGTATTCCACGAGCGTGGCGCCTTCCATGGTGGCGACATGCGCGGCCTGGATGGTCCCGGTCTGCGCCGCGATCACGGCGGTCTCGAGGTCGATGTCGTCCATCATGGAGGCGAAGGCCGAGGGCGACGGCGGGGTGTAGTTCTGGGTGAAGGCCACGACCTCCTCGCGCTCGGGCGTGATCGACATGCCGGCGATGATGGCGTCGTAGTTGCCCGACACGAGGTTCGGAATGATCGAATCCCAGTCGTTGGTGACCCACTCGCAGGTCAGTTCGGCGCGCTTGCAGAGCTCGTCGCCCAGCACCCGCTCGAAGCCCGCGACCTCGCCCGAGTCGTCGATGTAGTTGTACGGAGGGTAGGCGCCCTCGGTGCCCAGCCGCACCACGTCCTGCGCCAGCGCGGCGCCGGCACCCATCGCCATCACGGCGGCGCCGAGAAGGATCTTTTTCATCTGGTATCTCCCCTGTTTGGTTTTTCCCACGGCTCAGGCGTGGGTCGTTGATTTGAGGAACCCCCGCAGGCGTTCCGACTTGGGCGCGCCGAAGAGCGTGTCCGGCGGGCCCTCTTCCTCGATCAGACCCTGGTGAAGAAAGACGACGTGATCGCTCACGTCGGCGGCCATCTTCATGTCGTGGGTGACGATGATCATGGTGCGGCCCTCGTTGGCGAGGTCCTTGATGACCTTCACCACCTCCTGCTCGAGCTCGGGGTCGAGCGCCGAGGTCGGTTCGTCGAAGAGCAGCGCCTCGGGCTCCATGCAGAGCGCGCGCGCGATGGCGGCGCGCTGTTGCTGGCCGCCCGACAGCTGCGAGGGGTAGGCGTCGCACTTGTCGCCGATGCCGACCTTGTCGAGGTAGCGCCGGGCGGCGGTCTCGACCTCTGCGCGGTTGCGCGCGAGCACGGTCACCGGCGCTTCCATGACGTTCTGCAGGATCGTCATGTGGGCCCACAGGTTGAACTGCTGGAAGACCATCGACAGGTTCGTCCGGATGCGCAGCACCTGGCGCGGATCGGCCGGGCGCCGGTGGTGGCCCTCGCCCTTCCATGCGACCGGTTCGCCCTTGAACAGGATTTCGCCCTGCTGGCTGTCCTCGAGCAGGTTGCAGCAGCGCAGCAGCGTCGACTTGCCGGAGCCCGATGACCCGATCAGCGACACCACGTCGCCACGATGGGCGGTGACATGCACGCCCTTGAGAACCTCCAGCTGACCATAGGCCTTGTGGAGGTTGCTGATCTCGATCACGGGCACTGGGTTGGGCAAGCCTGACCTCTGAGGCTGTTGAATGATGCGGCGCAGGATGGGCGGAAAACGGCTTGTATTGCAATGCGCAAAACGCAGCCATAGCCCGGGTTTGCGCCGCGTCAATCGGCGGTTGCGCAACGTAATGGCGGTCGGGTGGCGCGATATTGTGCAACCCTCGGGCGACCGGTCCGAGCTGTTCCGCCGGCGGAGGTCTCACCGAGAACACCGGGATGTCAGGCCGGGGGCAAGGACAAAGGTTGCGCCATCGCCCCGGCTGGCTCAGCCGGCCTTTTCGACCCGCTGCCGGGCCAGCGCCGAATCGCGGTCGTTGATGCCGAGCAGGTTCGACACCAGCCGCAGCAGCGCGTCCTCTTCGGCCTCGCGCACACCGTCGGCCAGCACCACCTGCCACAGCGCCTCGATCACGCCGATGCGGTGCTCGTAGTCGACCGCATCCTTGATCGCGCGGGTGAAGCGCACGGTGTCGGGGGCCTCGGCCTCGAGGTTCTCGGCCTCGCCGCGCAGCTTTGTCGCCTCGAAGGGCGAGAGCCCGTAGCGTGTCGCGACGATCCGGTCGATGCGCGCGCGCTCGGCCTCGTCGTAGCTTTCGTCGGACCGGGCCACGCGCACCAGCAGCGCGGTCAGCGCCAGCCGGGCGTCGGCGTCGGGCAGGGGGGCGGGGCCGGGCTCAACGAGCCGCTTGAGGAAATCTGCGAACATGCAGTTGGATATAGCGCCCGCCTGCCCACAGGGAAAGCGCACATCGCGCGGCCGTGAGGGGACCGCGCTCAGGGAATGACGGCAGCGGCGCGGGCCGCCTCGGAGTCGTCGCTCTCGAGGCCCAGCTGCTGCTCGATCAGCTCGACGAGCTCGGTCTCGCGAGTGCTGCTCAGCCCGTCCGAAAGCGCCACCGCCCAGAGCGCCTCGGCGGCAGCGCGGCGGTGCTCGTAGTCCACGCCCTCTCGGATGCGGCGGGCCATCTCCTCGATCCCCGGCGTCTCGAAGGCGAGCCGTTCGCACTCGGCGCGCATCCGTGCCGCCGCAAGCGGCTTGAGTCCGTAGGCCTCGGCGAGAATATGGTCGATTTCCTCGACTTCCTCGAAGAGGTAGGCGTCGTCGACCAGTGCGACCTTGACCAGCAGCGCGCCGAGGGCGTGCGCCGCATCGAGCTCGGGCAGGGGCGCCGGCGGCGGCGCTGCGCGGTGGAAGAAGGACTTCAGACGCTCGAACATGCGGGGGCTCCTCGTGCCTGGGGGCGTGTTCGGTGCCAATCTGCCAGCACCGGCGCCGCGGATACAACCGGATCCGTCATCCGACGCGGCGGGGCGGAACGAGATCGTCGGGATGGACGCCGAGCAGGGTCTGGGAAAGGGCAAGCAGCGCCGGATCGCTCTGCCCGGTCGAGGTGGTTGCGAGCATGTCGCGCAGGCACAGTGCGATGGCCAGCCGCTCGCGGTAGTCGATGGCGGTGCAAAGGACCGCCGCGAAGCGTTCGGTCTCGGGTGCATGGGCTTCGATCCGGGCGCAGGCCTCGAGCATCTCGGCGGCTTCCTGCACCGTCAGGTCGTAGCGCCGGGCGAGCAGCGCATCTAGCGTCAACGGATCCATGAAGACCGTGGCGTAATCGGTTCTGGATGCGCGCAGAAGCAGGGCCCCGAGCGCGAGCGGCGCGTCGCCCGGATCGAACGGCGCCGCGGTGGGCGCCGCGAGCCAGAACCTCAGGTTGCGGCCCACGCGCGGAGCTCCGGACGGGGCGCCATGATGGGCTCGAAGAGCGGGGATCGCATCGCTGTCTGTTCCTCCTGTCGCGCAAACACTGTGCGGCAGGAAGGGACGTCGTGCAATCCCGCGCGGACGCCGTTTGCGCCGTGCTGCTCAGCGCCGCCGGGTGGCGCGTCGGACCAGCCGGTCGAGGCCGGCGGCTTCCTCCTCGAGACCCCAGGGCGGGTTGATGACGAACATGCCCGTGCCGACCATCCGGTGCCCTTCGCGGATCGGCGGGAATCGCATCTCGTGTCGCAGCGCGTCGGGATGGATGGACTGAAGCGCCTTCAGCATCGGCAGATGCAGGTCCGAGGTCAGGATCGGATACCAAAGCGCGAGAATGCCCACGTTCCACTTCTTCGCGATCTGGCCGAGGATCTTCGGAATGCGGTCGTAGTCCTGCTTCACTTCGTAGGAGGGGTCCACGAGCATCAGCCCGCGCCGCGGATCCGGCGGGCAGAGGCTCTGCGCCAGTTCGAACCCGTCCTGCCGGTGGATCGCCACGTTCGGTGCCTCGATGGCGGCTTCGAGCGCGGCGTGCTCCTGCGGGTGCAGCTCGGCAAGGTGCAGCTTGTCCATCGGGCGCAGCAGGGTCTCGGCGATGAGCGGCGAGCCGGGGTAGAAGCTCTCGCCGTGTTTTGCGCGGACGGCGGCCAGCGCGCGGGCATAGGGGTGGTCGGCGGGCAGCGCCTCGGCCAGCCGCCCGATGCCCTTTGCCGCCTCGCCGGTCTTGAGCGCCGGCGCGCTCGCAAGGTCGTAGAGGCCGCGTCCGGCGTGGGTCTCGATGTAGCTCAGCGGCTTGTTCTTGCGGGTGAGGTAGTCGAGCATCCAGGCAAGCAGAGCGTGCTTCTGCACGTCGGCGAGATTCCCGGCATGGTAGAGGTGTTGATAGGATAACATCAGTTGCCTCCGAAGGCGCGGCGGAGACGCGCCACGGGCGAGGTTTCGGTGCGGGCGCGGCGCGCGATCTCGTCCAGCAGCGCCTGCTTGCGATCCGCGTCCACGGTGCAGATGTCGGAGACGTCGCGCAGCGCTGCGTGGCGGCGTTCGGCCTCGTCGCGGGGCATGGTGGGCGGGCCGATCTCGGGGAACCGCAGGCCGAAGGTCCGGTCGAGCCAGTCGAGGTCGCTGCAGCGCGCCTCGATCACCTCGCGCAGCCCCGCGCGCAGCTTCGGCTTGGTCTGTCCGGGCACCGCCGCATCGGCGTGGCGGACGAGCCACTTGTAGCGCTGTGGCCGGCGGTCGTAGTGGCGGTGCGGTGAGCGAATGTCGCCGCGGAAATACTGCTGGAGCACCTCCATCGCCTCGGCGCTCACCGTCTCGTTCTCGTCGTCGGGCGACCGGACAAGGGTATCCGGCGCGATGCCCGGCAGGTAGCGCGTCACGAAGTCCGTCACCACGTCGCCGCCCTCGAGCGTGTCGCGGGCGAAGCCGCGCACCACCAGCTGTCCGGGGCCGAGCGTCATCCACGGCTCCAGCGTGTCGCGGAAGCGGCTCGCCGTGGGCAGCTCGAACGCCGGGCGCTTCTTGAGGTCCTGTTGCGCCGCCGAAAGGAAGTAGGACGCCGGCGCCCGAAGGTAGGCCATCACCCTTATGTCGCCGAAAAGCGGGCGCAGCCTGTCGTTCATCCGCCGGAACGCCTCGGGCGGATAGGCGCGGAACTGGTTCTCGCAGCTCAGCACGACGAGACGCGGGCGCACCCTGGCCACCTGTTCCTCGAGGCGGTGCCACAGCCGGGCACCGTCGCGGCGGGCCTTTTTCAGCTCGCGGGCCGCGTCCTGGTAGGCCGGGAGCTTGTCCTTGGGCAGGTCGGTCAGGAACGAGAAGATCTGCTGGTGATTGGCGTGGCCGTCGGCCTCGCCTAAGACGATGCCGGCGGCTTCGAGGGCGGGGCGGTTCGCGTCGAGCACCCGCTGGATCGAGGTCGAGCCGGTCTTGCCGTGACCGATGTGAAGAAGAAGGTCGGGTTTCTGCATGGATCCTGAACCGGAGGGGTGTTTTCCTGTCTAGCCTATCGTGCCGCGTGGCGCTACGGGGCGGCCGCTTTCAGCCCATGCCGCTGCTGCGGATGTCTTCGACCGCAAAATCAATGAGCGCCCGTGTCTTGCGCGGAAGCGTCCGCCCTTCGAGCCAGAGCGCGCTGAGGGGATGCGCAGGGGCGTCGTGGTCGGGGAGAAGATGCACCAGCCGTCGGGCCTCAAGGTCGTCTCCCAGCACGAAATCCGGGCAGAAGGCGATGCCGTCGCCGGCGACCGCGAGATCGCGCGCCACCTGCGCGCTGTTCACCATGAAACGGGTCGGCACCTGCACGCTCACGCTCTCCCCGTCACGGGTCAGCCGCCAGTGCGCGGGGGCCGCGCGGTTGGTGTCGACGATGCAGGCATGGTCTTGCAGATCCTCGGGCGCCTGCGGGGCGGGGTGCCGTGCAAGGTAGTCGGGGCTCGCCACCAGGCGGCTGCGGATCGCCCCCAGCTTGCGCCGCGTCATCGACGAGATCGCCACGTCGCCCACGCGGAAGGCAAGGTCGATCCCCTCGGCGGCGAGGTCGACGAAGGCATCGCTCAGTCGCAGGTCGATGGTCAGCCGGGGGTGCGGGGCGGCAAAGCGGCTGAGCATGCCCTGCACGTATTTCTCGCCCAGGGTCACGGGCGCCGAGATCCGCAGCGTGCCGCTCAGCCCCTGCCGGTCGTCGGTCACCTCGGCCAGCATCGCGTCGAGATCGTCGAGCAGGGCAGGGGCGCGGGCGAGAAGCGTCTCGCCCGAGGGCGTGAGCCCGACCTGCCGCGTGGTTCGTTGCAGAAGGCGTACGCCCAGTCGCGCCTCGAGCTCGGCCACGTATTTCGACGTCAGCCGGTTCGACATGTCCAGCCGTTCGGCGGCACCGGTGAACGAGCCGCTCTCTGCCGTGGCGACGAAGGCGCGCAGGCCGTCGATCAGGTCCATCGTGATATCCGGAACGCTTTGTGGAAAGTCATTCCACATCATCGCCATATCATTCCGGTGCCGCAAGGGCCATCTTCCGGTCATCGCAACGAACACCGGCGACCGCGGGGCCAGACGCCCCGGCGCCCCGCAAACGAAGGACAAGACCATGACCGATCCCCGCACCGCCCCCTATGCAGCACTTCTGCTGCGTGTCACCACCGGCGCGCTCTTCGTCGCGCACGGCCTCACCAAGCTGCTCGTCTTCACCCCCGCCGGCACGGCGGGCTTCTTTGAAAGCCTCGGGCTGCCGGGCTGGCTCGGCATCGCCACGATGGCGTTCGAGATCGTGGGTGGTATCGCGCTGATCCTCGGCGTCGCCACCCGCGCCGTCGCCGCGGTCTCGGTTCCCGTGCTGCTGGGCGCCGCCATCACCGCGCACTGGCCGAACGGTTTCGGCTGGTCGAACGAAGGCGGCGGCTGGGAATACCCGGTGATGTGGGCCGCCGTGATGGCCGCTCTCGCGCTGCTCGGTGACGGCGCTCACGCGCTGCTGCCCCTGAAGCGCCGCTGACGCCGATGCATCGAACCGCCGTGCCCCCGAGCGGCACGGCGGCCTCTTCCCCCGGAACACGAGGTGAATGCCATGACTATCTCAAGACAGCTCCAGTCCCTGAAGGACAGCCTGAAGACCTCCGACCGGCTGCCCGTGGTCTTCCTCGGTCACGGCAGCCCGATGAACGCCATCGAGGACAACGCCTATTCGCGCAGCTGGGCCGAGCTTGGCCGCAGCCTGCCGCGCCCGCAGGCGATCCTCGTGGTGTCGGCCCACTGGATGACGCGCGGCTCGACGCTGGTGAACGTTACCCGGCGGCCCGAGACGATCCACGATTTCTACGGCTTCCCGCAGGAGCTGTTCGAGGAACGTTACCCGGCTCCCGGGGCGCCCGACGTGGCGGCCGAGGTGGTCTCGATCCTCGCCAGCCACCACGCGGAGGGCGACGAGACCTGGGGGCTCGATCACGGCGCCTGGTCGGTGCTGAAGTTCCTCTACCCCGAGGCGGACGTGCCGGTCTTCCAGTTGTCGATCGACATGCAGGCCGACCTGCCCGAACACGTCGCGATCGGCCGGGCGCTCGCCGAGCTTCGAAACCGCGGCGTGCTGATCCTCGGGTCGGGCAACGTGGTCCACAACCTGCGTGCCATGCGCTTCGGCGGCACGCCGCACGACTGGGCCGAGGAATTCGACACGCTCTTCGCCGACCGGCTCGGCGCCGGCGACGTGGCAACGCTCGCGGATCGCGGCAAGCTCGGCACGCTGCTGCGCATGGCGCATCCCTCGCTCGATCACTACCTGCCGGCGCTGACCGTCGCGGGTGCCGCGGACGACCGCGACCAGCTTCTCTTCATGAACGATGCCATCGACCTGTCCTCGGTCTCGATGCGCAGCTTCATCTACTACTGAACCGACGAAGGACGGAGACAGACCCATGCTCGTGAACGGCAAATGGACAAGCGACTGGCAACCGGTGCAGAAGGCCGACGAGAAGGGCCGCTTCGTGCGGCAGGTGTCGTCCTTCCGCAACTGGATCACCCCCGACGGCAGCGCCGGGCCGACCGGCGAGGGCGGCTTTCCCGCCGAGGCCGGGCGCTACCGGCTCTACGTCGCCTACATCTGCCCCTGGGCGTCGCGCGCGCTAATGGCGCGCGCCCTGAAGGGGCTCGAGGACATCATCCCGGTGACCGTGGTCAACCCGTCCCTCAGCGACCAGGGCTGGCGGTTCGGCGGCTACGAGGGCGCCGACTTCGACCCGCTCTTCGGGGCCGATCACCTGCACGAGCTCTACACCCGCGCCGATCCGGACTTCACCGGTCGCGCCACGGTGCCGGTGCTCTGGGACATGAAGCGCAACGTGATGGTGAACAACGAAAGCGCCGACATCCTGCGCATGTTCGACACCGCCTTCGAGGGTATCGCGCCCTCGGACCTGCGGCTCTACCCCGAGGAGCTTGCGGGCCGCATCGACGCCCTGAACCCGCGCATCTACGACCAGCTCAACAACGGCGTCTACAAGGCCGGCTTCGCCACCACGCAGGCGGCGCATGACGAGGCGGTCGAGGGTGTGTTTGCCATGCTCGACGAGCTCGAGGACACGCTCGAGGGGCCGTATCTCTTCGGCGACCGGCTGACCGAGACCGACATCCGTCTGTTCGTGACCCTGATCCGCTTCGACGCGGCCTATCACGGGCTCTTCAAGACCAACCGCCGCCAGATCGCCGACTACCCGAAGCTGACGGCGCTGATGGAGCGCGTGCTGGCGCTTCCAGGCGTGCGCGACACGGTGAACATGGATCACATCACGCGGGGCTACTATTCGATCAAGGCGCTGAACCCGACGGGCATCCGGCCGACCGGCCCTGCCCATGTGGCGGCGCTTCTGGGGTAATCGTCGCGCCGACCCCGGGTACGCAAGCGCCGCGCCGGTGACATGCCGGCGCGGCGCTTCCCGGTTCGGAGGTGCAGGTCTCAGCGGGCCTCGATCTTGATCGAAAAGCTGCGCTGGGCGCCTGCCGGTGGAGCGGGGAAGGGGGCTGCGCGCTGGACCACCCGCAGCGCCGCGCGGTCGAGCGCCGCCGACCCCGAGCTGCGCGCGACCGAGAGCCCGGCCAGCCCACCGCTTCCTGCAACGCGGAAGGCCACCACCGTGGCGCCCCGCACGTTCATCCGGGGGCGCGACACCCGCGACAGGCGCCGCATGACCTCGCCGGGATAGTTGCTCGCCGCCGCATTGCCGGCCTGCGAGGCGCGCCCGCTGCCGCCACTGCGCGTCGCCTGCGCCTCGCGGTTGCCCTGCGCCTGTCCCGCCCGGGCGTTGCGGTCGGCATTGCCGCGCGGCGCCGGTGCGGCTGGTTGCGGTTCAGGCTCGGCCTCGGCGCGCGGGGCCGGGCGTTCGCGCCGTGGCTCGGGTTTGCGAAGCGTGTCCGGGCGGGTGACCGGGCGCAGCGAACGCGCCAGGGCGTTCTCGGGCGCGTCTTCCTCGGCTTCCGGCGTCTCCTCGGCCTCGATCGCCTGTTCCGGCACCTCGGGTGCCACCGGCTCCGACGTGGCCTGCTCGACGTCCTGCTCGGGCACGACCGGCGCGGCCTGGTCCGGCTCGGCGGGAACGATGGCGTCGGGCGCCTCCGAGGGCTGCGCGATCTCCGCTTCCACGGGGGGCGTTTCGGTCGGCGCAGCTACGGTGGCAGGAGCCGCCTCGGCGGGGCGCGCTGCCTCTGGAACGCTCTCCGGCGGTGTCTCGCTGGGCGTCTCCGGCGGTGTCTCGGCAGGGGTTTCGGCGGGCGTCGCCGCAGGCGGCGCGGTGGCGACCGTCTCCTGCGGGCTTTCGGCGCTCAGCGTGCCAGCCGCCATGTCGGCGAAACTGGACCCGAGGCGCGCCTGCTGCGCCCCGCCGGAGCCTTCGATCTCGACCGGGGTCTCGCCATGGAAGAGCGCGACGGCCAGCGCCCCGTGCGCACTGAAGGCCAGCAGCAGGGCCATGAGCTTGGCGCGGCGTGATGTGGCGATCATTCCAGCCCCCTTTCACTCACGATGAGCACCCGCTCGGCGCCTCCGGCGCGCAGCGCACGGCCGATCCGCACGAGCGCCTCGGCGGACAGGTCGCGGTCGGGCACGATCCGCACCGCCTCGCGCGCCTCATCGCCGAGCGTCTCCAGAAACGCTTCGGGCGTCGCCATCTCGCGCCCGGCGAGGGTCATCCGTTCATCGGAGTGGATCACCAGCGCGTCGGCGGGCGGCGAGACGCCGTCGAGCTCGGCCGAGCGCACCAGCTTCAGCGCGCTGTCGAGCGGCTGCGCCAGCGTTCCCGCGACGAGGAAGAAGATCAGCATCAGGAAGACGATGTTGATCAGCGCGATCGTCGGCTCGCGCTCGGTCTTGGGGCGGCGGGCACGCATCACGAGGTTCCCAGAATCGTCGGAGACACGCCGGACACGCCACGCAGCACCACCAGCAGGTCGGTGAGCCGTTGCGCGGTCACCCCCGGCTGGAGCGAGACCAGCAGGCGGCGCGGGCTCTCCGTGTCGCCGGCTTCCGTCCCGAGCGCCTCGCTGAGCGCCTCGAGCGACAGCTCCGCGTTGTTGAGCTGCGCGCTCTCCGGACCGAGTCGCAGGAAAAGCGGGGGCGTCCCGGACGCGGCGGCGGCAGAACCGGCGCCCGCGGCGGTCAGCTCGACTTCGGTGAAGCGGGTGAAGGTCGAGGTCAGCATGAAGAAGAGCAGCAGCAGGAAGATCACGTCGATGAGTGAGGTCATCGACAGCCTGCGTCTGCGGCGGACCTTACGCATGGCGCAGGGCGCCGTCCGGCGCGGTGGCAACCGGGCCCGTCGCCGCGTCGGACGCGGGCGACTGGATGCTGCGCAGGGCCTTCTCGGCCAGCACGCGCTCGGCCTCCATCCGGGTCTCGAGCCAGCTCAGCACCACCGAGGTCGGCATGGCGACCGCAAGCCCTACGGCGGTGGTGAGCAGCGCCACCCAGATGCCCCCCGCGAGGATCGACGGATCGACCTGCGAACCGGCGTCCTGCAACGCCTGGAAGGCCGAGATCATGCCGAGGACGGTGCCGAACAGCCCCAGCAGCGGAGACAGCTGCGCCACCGAATCGAGGAACCGGAACCCGCCTTCGAGCCGGGCAAAGCGCGCCTCGGCCTCGGCGTCGAGCCGCGGGGCGTCGCAGCGCCCGGCAAAGGCCATGGCGATCACCGGCTTGAGGTAGCTTTTCGACTGCTCCAGCTCGCGCCGCGCGGCGGCGTGGTCGCCCGCGTCCCACGCGTCGACCGCGAGGCGCAGCGCCTTGTGCCGCCCGACGCCGGCCGAGCGGAACTGCCAGAGCTTGTAGAGGATCACCGCCAGCGTCACGATCGACAGCGCGATGAGCAGCAGGACGACCGGGCCGCCAAGGTCGGCGATCCGCAGGACAAGGTCGGAGAGCGGTGCAAACAGCGTCTCGGTCATCCCAGCATCTCCACGCCGGTGCGGCTGGTCACCGTGAGCCCGTCCATGCAGGCGCCGGGCGCCTCGGCCTCGCAGGTGCTGGCGCCGTTCACCAGGATCTGACCGAGGGCCTCGCACTGGAGGTCGGGCACCACGAACTGCCGCAGCCGGGGCTTGCCCGGGGGCAGGGCGCCGAAGTCGAAGAGCGTCAGCCGCTCGACCTGTCCACCGGTGTCGAAGAGCACGGTTTCATAGACCGCCTTGTCGATGGGGCTCTCGCCGCCGTTGCGGATGAGGAAGCTCAGCTTGCACCCGGCCTCGACCTGCTCCTGCGCGTTGAGCTCGACCGAAAGGGCGGGGTCCCCGGTCTCCTGCGCGGCGAGCGTGACGGGCAGCATGGCGGCACAGAGGCCGCACAGGGCGAGACGGAAAGATCGCGGGAGGGCTATGGGCACCGGCAACTCCTTGGACGGGGACACTTGCGGAAGACGCTGGCGGGGCGATGAGGCTCCGGCTGGCTGTGTTCTGCGCGCAGAAAGACCACAGGTGCGTGAAAGTTTCAATACCTTATCAACTTACTCAACTTTAGGGCCGGCGGAGCGCCGTGCGTGGCCATGGCCCAGGCACGGATCGGTCGGCCGCGATCAGAGAATTCGGCGTCACGATGAGGAAAGCAAGCCGCGCGGGCCCGCGCGATGGATTCGGGGCTCCCGAGGCAATGAGGCCGCGACCAGCACCACCAGGTTCAGGGATGAAGACAGGCGGGATGCCCGCGCGCCGAGCATGCAGGGGGACAAGCCGGTCGCGGGGGCCGAGCAGGTTCCCCGCGCGAGGACCAGGTCGGTCGGCCGGGGGCGCAGCCCGGCGTGCCGTTCGCGTCATTCCAGTGTGTCGCGCAGTTCATCCCGCACCGGCACCCCGCGTTACCCCGCTGGTCTGCTCGTCCTTCGCGCCTCCGACCTCCATGACACGTTCGCGAGGCAGCCAATCGGCGTGTTCGTCGCGCACGTAGGCCAGGAGTTGCTCGCGCAGGCGGCTTTGGACGGTCCAGCCCGTGGCGGGGTCGGGCATCATCGCGTAGAAGCTGATCTTGAGGCCCTCCGGCAGGTGTTCGGTCGCGTAGGTGAAGGTGTTTTCGGGGTCCCTGATGTCAGGGTCTTCCTGCAGCAGCGCCTCGAACTTGCGGCGCAACACGTCGACCTCGCAGCGGGGATCGATCCACAATTCGACCACGCGCATCATGCGAGCCTCCGTTACCGACCAGTTCTCGAAGGGTTTGCTGATGAAATAGGTGACCGGGACCACGATGCGCCGCTTGTCCCATGTCCTGAGGCGCATGAAGGTGTAGAAGATCGCTTCGACATAGGCCCAGTCACCTTCGAAAAGGATCGCGTCGCCGATCCGCACCGGCTTGGCAAAGGCGATCTGGAGGGAGGCTATGATATTGCCGAGGACCGCCTGGCCGGCAATGCCGAAGACGACGGTGAGCACCCCCGCCGAGGCGAGGAGCGTCATGCCGACACTGTCGAACAAGTTCAGCCTTGCCAGCACGATAAGGGCGGCGACGGCCACCATGACCAGCACGATGAGCCGGCGAAGCGCATAGATCGAGGTGTGGAACTCGCGCTCGTCCCGGTCGCGCTTGTCGTCGATCTCTCCGACGTAACGCATGGTGATGCGATGCAAGATGGCGTCGAGCATCCTCAGGAAGGTCATGCCGATGCCCCAGACCATCAGAATGGTCAGTGTCGGGCGCAACAAGGCCTGGACAGGGCCGGAGAAGGAGAGCACCCAGCCCAGCAACAGCTGTCCGGTCGTGGCCATGATGAGGATTGCCAGCGGCAGGGCGCTGCGCTCCAGTCCGACCCTCAGCCAGCTACGCCGTGCCCGGTTGGACAGACCCGTCACGAGGGCATAGGTGCCCCAGCCCAGCAGCAGGGCGCCTAGTCCCGACAGAGGCATGACGATCCATTCCCACAGCCAGAGGCCCCATATTTCACGCTTCAGGCTTGCGGGGATGACCTCTTCGTATTCCGGAGGTCCGAACGCCTCATATAGCGGCACGGTGTTCTCGACCGTCTGCGGCGTGAACAGCCACATCGCCGGATTGCCCGAGGTCTTGTAGCGCGCCAGCCTGATGTCGTAGGCGGTTCCGTTCGCTTCCAGCGTCTCGATATGCAGGTCGCGGCGCGGCTGGCCGGCGCGCCCCTCGGAATTGCGGCTTTGCTCGATCCGGGCGTCGGCTCGAGCGGGCAAGCTGGTCCAGTCGATCCAGACCTGACGTTCGATGACCGAGGCCAGTTTCCGGGCAAGCTCGGGGCCGCGCTCGGAACGCTGATCAGGCTCCAGCCGCGACAGATTGAGATACTTCGCGGCACGGTCGAGATCGCCTGCGTCGCTCTCCGTGGTGAAACCCCGCAGGGTCTGGCGGGGCGTGGACCGATCCGGGTCGTAAGGGTCGCCGAGATCAAGGTTCGGTGCGTCGGTCTCGTACCAGTATTGCGACCCGTCCTGTGCGCCCGCGGGCTGCGCCAGCGACAGGCAGAGCAGCATCACCGCAAGAAGGGCACCCAGCAGAGCGCCCGGGCGTAAGGGGTGCGCCGCATGAGCGCTTGCCGCTGCAGCGGCCCCGGCACGCGTGACGGAACGGGTCCTGCCGCGCCCGACGTTGGACAGCCGCCCCGGACCCGAAAGGCCGGGGGTTGAAGCGCGGCCGGGGGACGGCGTGCCGTATCGAAGGTTCGCGCGCTGCATGTCAGATCGCGATGGCCGCGACCGAGCCGCCATCGACGCGGTAGTTCGAGCCTACGACGAAACTCGCCTGTTCCGAGCACAGGAAGGCGATCGTGGAGGCGGCCTCCTGCGGCTTGCCACGGCGTTCCAGGGCCAGCCACGGGCGTTCGGTCTTCAGGAACTGCTGGATCGCGCCCTCGCGGTCGGTCCCTTCCTCCCGGGCCTTCTTGTCCATCATGGTGTCGGTCATCGGCGTCTCTATGAAGGCGGGCGAGACGCAGTTGACCAGCACGCCGCGTCGCGCCGCCGGGCCGCTGAGAGCCTTGGCGAAATTCAGCAATCCCGCCTTCGCGACGTTGTAGACGGCTTCGTCCGAATAGGGCTGCGCCGCGTTTTCAGAACACAGGATGACGACACGGCCCCAGCCGCGGCTTTCCATCGCTGGCTCGAAGGCGCGGACGGTGCGCACGACCGACATGAAGTCGGTTTCCCAGGCCTCTTGCCAGTCCGCGTCGCTCATCTCGAGCGGATGGCCTTTCGCCCCGGTCACGCCTGCCGCGCAGACCAGGATATCCGGCATGGTGAAGCGTTCCTCGGTGGTGGCGGCCAGCCCCTTGATCTGGGCCGGATCGCGCAGATCGGCCTGGAGCGCCTTCGCGTTGTCGCCCAGGTCCTGCGCGGCGCGGGCGACCTCGTCGCCCTTGAGGTCGACGAGAATGACCTGCGCGCCTTCCGCGAGCAGCACCTTGGCAGTCGCCTTGCCGATGCCCGAGGCGCCGCCGGTGATCAGTGCGGTCTTTCCGTTCAATCCGTAATCCATCTGTCCGTTCCTTTCGTCAGGTCAGCCGCAGGTCCAGGGCGTCCAGTACCGTGTTCACACGGGCTGCGTCGCGCGGAGGCACCAGCCCCGGTTTCGTCTCGCCGTCGAGGGCGGCTAGGAACGGCAGGATGCCGGTGCCGGCATCGAGCGTCTCCAGCCGGATCCGCTCGATCGGCGTGGTCGCACCGCGAGGGGTCAGGACCAGTTCGCTGTCACGCAGTGAAATCGCGGCTTCGTCGCCCACGATATCGAGTTCAAGCCGCATCCGGGTATCGGTCCAGCCGGCCTCGACCACGCCTGCCGCACCGCAGTCGAAGCGCAGCACCGACGCGCCATGATCGTCCACCGGCCAGCCGAGGGCATTGCCGGTGACGGCGTGGCCGGAGTCGATCGGGCCGAGCATCCATTGCAGCGCATCGATCGCATGGACGGCCTCGTCGACGAAGCCGCCGTAGCAGGCGCGTTCCGGGTCGGTCATCCAACCGCCGAGATCCAGCCAATCGGCATACCCGCCGTCATGCGAAAACAGCATCCGCGCAGCCGATACGCGGCCCAAGCGCCCATGGTCGATCCAGTCCCGCGCTGCGCGCAGCGCCGGGATCGTCCGGAAGAAATAACCGGTCTGCAAAAGCAGGTCGTGCTCTTCTGCAAGGCTCGCCACGGCCTGTGCGGCACGCGCGCTACCGGCCAGCGGCTTCTCCGAAAAGACTGGCAGACCCGCTTTCAGCGCCGCGGTTATATCTGCTTCGTGGTGGGTGGTCTCGCTGCAGACCACGACCCCGGACACGTCCAGACCGTCAAGCGAGTCCAGCGTTTCCAATGGTTCGGCGCCCAGGCGGTCGCACAGCTCTTGTTTCCGGGCGGGGTCGCGGTCGAAGACATGGCTCACCCTGCGCCCGCCTTCGTCAATGCGGTAGAGGTGATCGGGCAGGTGCACGTGGGCACCGCCAAGCAGGGCAAGTGATGGGGAGCGCGTATTCATGATCGTCTCTCCTCTTGTTGGTCAGCCGGGCGTTTGCCCCGACATGGCAGGCCGCAACTCTCCGCGCAGGCGGGGCAGGGCCTCGGGGTGCTCGGCTTGAATCCATGTGATGAGTTTCTCGCGCACCTCGCAGCGCAGGTCCCATGCCTGCGGCGAGGTCCGGGCGCTCATGAGGCCACGCAGCGCGATGGTATCCTTATCCGTGTCGGTCACCTGAAGGTTGATGACGTTGCCGTCCCAATGCGGCGAGTCCCGCGCGATCTGCTCGAGTTTCGCGCGCAGCTCCTCCACCGGGACGGTGTAGTCGAGATGCCAGTAGACGGCTCCGATGATCGAGGCGCTTTCGCGGGTCCAGTTCTGGAAGGGTTGTTCGATGAAATAGCTCAGCGGGACCACCATGCGCCGCCAGTCCCAGATCCGAACGACCACATATGTGGCGAATATTTCTTCGACCCAGCCCCATTCGCCGTCGACGATCACGACATCTTCCAGCCGGATCGGCTGGGTGATGGCAATCTGGATGCCGGCGATCAGGTTGGCTAGCACCGGCCGCGCGGCCAGGCCGAGGATCAGGCCCGCTGCACCGGCGGACGCAAACAGGCTGACGCCGTATTCCTGCACCGTCTCGAAGGTCAGCAGAACGGCAGCAACGGTGAAGATCGTCAGCAGGATCGTGGCGGTGCGCCGAAGCACCCGAAACTGCGTCACCAGCTTGCGCGCGGCGAGGTTGTCGTCGATGTCCATGCGCTGGCGTCGGATGACGCGGTCGCTCAGGTGGCGGGTCAGCAGGATGGCGGTCCAGCCGATCAGGACGATCAGCAGGATCAGGAGCATGTGCCCCAGACCATCCTGCAAACGCCAGGGCAGGTCGAGACGCGGGACCGTGATCACCATGGCCGCCAGCACGAAGGCCAGGCGGGTGGGGCGCCGTGCATGCCGCAGGGACGACCCCGCCATGCCGCTGTCGGTGTTCACCCACCGCTGGAGGACGCGGAACAGCAGCGCGTGGAGCAAAAGGGAGAAGAACAGCGCGCCGAGCAGGGCGGCGGCCGACCCGATCCAGTCGGGCCAGCCAGCCGCGGTGCGCAGTATACTCTCGAGAATGCGGGCCAGGGTTTCCATCGCTTCAGGCAAACCAGATTATGAAGCCTGCCAGGCCAAGGATGAGAAGCCCTGCCCAGACCGCCTGATCCTTCCAGAGCGGCTTTTCCCAGCGGGTGAAGATCTCCGCCGTTTCGCTCTTCGACCAGACGAGGTTCTCGATGTCTTCCTTGCTATCCTGTCGCGTCATCGCGGAAATGCCCAGGTGCGTGGCGATGCCGATGAACATCATGATCGAGGACATGATCGTGTAGTGGATCGCGGGCAGGCCCCACTCCTCCCACAGGCCTGTCACCTCTTTGACGATGAAGAGCGGAACGCCGATGACCAGCCCGATGAGGATCGTCCAGAAGGCGCCGTTCCCGTTCAGCCACGGCACGAAGAGACCCAGGATGAAGACCACGACGATGGGCGGGATCACGTAGGAGAGCGAAGACTGGAAATACTCGAAAAGGCTCTCGAAGCTGGCGATGGAGGGCGCGTAGATCGCGCCGAAGACCATCACGAGCCCGGTGACAATCCGGCCCAGCCAAACCTGGCGGTCCTCTCCGACCTTCCAGATCGGCTCGATGAAGTCCTTGACGACAAGGGTGGACGCCGAGTTCAGCGCCGAGTCCAGCGAAGACATGATCGCCGCGATCAGCGCCGCGAGGATCAGGCCCCGCAACCCGATGGGCATCATTTCAAAGGCCAGCGTCGGAAAGGCGAGGTCGGGCGTTTCCAGATCGGGGTAGAGCTTCAGAGCGATCAGCCCCGGCAGGATCATGAGGAACAGGTTGGGCAACTTGAGGAAGCCCGCGAAAAGCGCGCCCACCTGGCCTTCTTTCAGGTCCTTTGCGCCGAGCGTGCGCTGCACCACGAACTGGTTGATCGACCAGTAGTAGAAGCCCAGCAAGACGACCCCCCAGATCCCGGTCCAGGGCAGGAAATCGTCATCAGCCGGCAAGATCAGCTTGGTCTTGTCCTCGGGCACGCCCACGAACAGCTCTTGCCAGCCGCCGACCTCGTCGAGGCCGAGCCAGAACAGCGCCGCGGCTGCCACGATCAGCAGGATGGCCTGCACCGTGTCGGTCACCACGACCGCCGAGAGCCCCCCGAGGATGGTGTAGATGCCCGCCACCAGGGCCAGCACGGCCACCGCCGTCCACAGGTTCAGCACCGCGGTCACGTTGGAAATGACAAGGCCCCCCGCGTAGAGTGCGCCGGCCGTGTCGATGAACATGATGGCAAGGATGGTGAACAGCGAGAACGCCCGCCGGGAGCGGACGTCATAGCGTTCCTCGAGGAACATGGGCACCGTGCTGATCTTGGCGCGCAG
Source organism: Salipiger sp. D13 (assembly GCF_003703915.1). Lineage (NCBI taxonomy): Bacteria > Pseudomonadati > Pseudomonadota > Alphaproteobacteria > Rhodobacterales > Roseobacteraceae > Salipiger > Salipiger sp. D13. The sequence goes on along the minus strand of NZ_ML112592.1, from coordinate 119,026 downwards.
GAAGGACGGCAGGATGAAGATGGCGAACAGGATCAGGACCAGTGCCGCGGTCCATTCGTAGTTGAAGATCACGACGCCGTTGTCGTAGGCACCGCCCATCAGGCCGACGAAGCTGGATCCTGACATGTTCGAGGCGAACAGCGAGAAGCCGATGAGGTACCACGGCAGGCTGCGTCCCGCGAGGAAGTAGTCGTCCGAGCCGCCCTTGAGCTTGCGGGACACGTATAGCCCATGGCCGATTACGCCCACGAAGTAGATCACGACGATCGCGTAATCTATCCAGCTGAAGTCGAATGTCGAGTTTTCCATCGAGGATTCCTCCTCATCGATCGGGTTTGCAGGCCCTCAACGCGGCTCGACCCGAGACCCGCGGAATGCTTGAGGCGATGTGGGCTCAACCCGCCCGACGGCCCCCAGTTTCAAATTCGCGTTAAAATAATGGGAATCCAGGTGAGGCCCGCTATTTCCGGCAGCCGCTTGGCACGGGGCACAGCACGGGCCCTGCGTCGGCTGACCGCCGATGGGCGACCTGAGGAGGGCGATGGGCCGTCGTGCTGAATTCAGAAGGAAAAGTGAGCTGTTACAGGTGCTCATGAAACCGGGAAGATCCCGGCGCGGCGCCAGCAAGCCGCGCGATCGGCGACGACCGCGTGGACCCGCGCCGGGCATTCTCTGGGATCATGATCAGCTTGGCGTGCTTGCCGGCCCGGGGACCGTCGCTTGCACGCGTGGTTTGGTTGCGGCAGGGCCGTTCTTCACATTCCAACCCAGATCAGGGCCAGGCCAGCGATCACAACTGCGAGCACTGCAACCGTGACAAGAGGCCGGGGATGCGACGTGCGTTGCAGTTCTGCCGGGGACTTCTTGGGCTGGCGGGGCTCCTTGCTCTCGCCTTCCGCCTTGCGCGCTTCTGCCATCGCGCCGAGTTCCGTCGGGCTGCCGCCCGCTTCGGCATCCGTGCCCAAGGGCGCGGCCGCAGGGTCGGAAAAGGCGACCTTGTCCCCGGTCGAGCCCCGATCGATGTCATCTCGCAACCTGGCGGACTGGGCACCGCCACCGTCAGCCGCCGCCTTCTTCTCGTCTTCTCCGCTCATTGCAGCTACCTCGTTCCTGGTTAAACTCATTGAGCCAACCTTTCCCTGTAGCGAATGTTCCAGCCTCGGCGTGAGGGCGAGCCTCCTCTCTCCAAGGAGGTTTCTGAGATCGGGCGACCTGCGCTCGCGGTGTGCAGGGGCGGCGGTTTCGCCTTCAGTCCTCCGATTCCAGGAACAATGCGGATGGGTTGAGGATACCCAGCGGGTCCATCTGACCCTTCAGGCCACGCATGAGCGCGAGTTCCTCGGGGGTGCGGGAGTGCCCCAACCAGCGCGCCTTGATGCGACCGACGCCATGCTCTGCCGTGACCGTCCCCTGCCAATTTCGCAACAAGCCGTATATCGCTGCCTCGATCCGTTCTTCGGCGGCGGCGCTGCCATCATGCGCCACGAGCAGATGGACGTTGCCGTCCCCCAGATGCCCGACCTTGAGCGCCCCGGCAGCCTCGGGCAGCGTGGCAAGCACTGCATCGGCGGCGTCGCAGAAGTGGCCCAGGGCCGACGGCGACACGCCGATGTCGAAGTTGATGTGGGGTCCGAAGTCCTCATCGACCTCTCCGACCGCTTCGCGCACGGACCAGAGCGCCTGCGCCTCGGTGAGGGATTTTGCCAGCACGCCATCCTCGACCAGATCCTGCTCGAAGAGCTCCGCGAAGAAGGCTTCCAGCTCTTCCTCGGGCTGCGACGCGCCCGCTTCGACCTCGACCAGCAGGTAGAAGCCGTGCCGCCCGGTGATCGGCGCCGTCGCCAGAGAGGTCTCGTGGCAGACGAAGTCCCAGTAGTCGGGCCACATCCCCTCAAAGGCCCTGATCCGGGAGCCGAACCTCTGTCTTCCGGCGGCAAGGCATGCCAGCGCGGCGGCGTGGTCCGGAAGTGCGAAGAGCGCCAGTGCGCTGTGCCGAACCTGTCGGCGCAGTTGCAGCACGGCGCGGGTGACCACGCCGAGCGTGCCCTCCGAGCCGATGAAGAGCTGTTTCAGGTCGAACCCGGAGTTGTCCTTGACCGTCTTTCCAAGCCGGGAGACCACGGACCCGTCAGCCAGGACCGCCTCGAGGCCGAGCACATTGGGCCGTGTCATGCCGTGCTGCAAAACGCGGATACCGCCCGCGTTGGTGGCGATGGTGCCGCCGATGGTGGCCGTGCCGCGTGCGCCGATGTCGACGGGGTAGTCGAGGCCTGCGGCCCGCGCCGCCTCCTGCACCGCCTCGAGCGGCGTCCCGGCCCAGGCCGTGAGGGTCATCGCCTCGTGGTCGATCTCGATGATGCCGGACATGCGCTCGGTCGACAGAACCACCGTGCCTTGCGGGCTGCAGGCTCCACCGGAAAGCCCGGTCCGCCCGCCCTGTGGCACGACGCCGATACGGTGCCGGCTGCAGATCGCGAGAACACGCGAGACCTCTTCGGTGCTCGCCGGTCGCAGCACGGCGAGCGGCATGGCCCCCGACAGGCCGGACTGGTCCGACGCATAGCGCTCGCGGTCGCTCTCTTGAGTAAAGATGCCTTTCTGGCCAAGCACTTCAGCCAGATCTTTCACCGCTTCGACCTGAGCACTGTCCTGTTGAATGCCGGTTCGGTCCATCTATGATGCGCTCCTTGACGTTAGACTGTTCGATCGCGGGAGTCCCCGATGCCACCCAGCAAGATCCTTGGGCGACTGCCCGGCTTGAGGCATTTCATCGAAGTCGCCCAGCTCGGGTCCTTCCGCGCGGCGGCAGAGAAACTGCATGTGGCCCCCTCTGCGGTGAGCAAGCAGATCAAGAACCTCGAGCTTGCGCTCGACATCGAATTGTTCCGCCGGGACCGTGGCCGCGCCGGTCTCGAGTTGACCGAGGCCGGCGAGATCCTGCTGTTTCGCTGCGCCTCGGTGGTGAACGAGCTGACCATCGCACAGGACGAGATCGACCAGCTGCAGGGCCTGCAGCGCGGGCACCTGCGGCTTGGCGTCAACGAGGTGCTCGCCTCTGATCTGCTTCCGGGCATCCTGCGTGACATGGGATACAACCACCCCGGGCTCAAGTTCACCATCATCGTCGAGAATACCCGCGAGATCCTCACGCGGATGCAGGATGGCGATATCGACATCGCGCTCGGCTACAACTTCCCGCCCTCGCCGGAGATCGAAACGCTGGCGACCCTGCAGAGGCGCACCTACGTCGTCACTTCGCTGGATCACCCGATGGCGCGGCTGCGCAGCGTCCGTATCGAAGACATCGACGGCGAGAAGATGATCTTCCCCGACAGTTCGATCCCGATGCGCCAGCTTCTCGAGGATGCGCTGGTGCAGAGCGATGTCACCGTCCGCGAGATCATGAGCACCAACAGCTTTACCCTGCTGCGGCAGATGGTCGAAAGCGGCATGGGCATCGGCATCGTCTTCGGGCGCTTCCTCCAGATCCGCCGCGAGAAAATCGCCTTTGTCGAACTCGAGAACCTGCCGTTCGAGAGCCCGCCCGTGGCCTGCTGCCGCATGGCCGGACGCACGCCGACCGCTTCTTCGGTGGCCTTTGCCGCGGCCATCAAGACGCTCTTCGCAAACTACGGGGGATAGACTGATCATCGCTCGGCCAGCGGCGACCGGTTGTAATTCTTGTAGATGAGGTAGCGCGAGGGGGTACGGCCCAGGGCGCCGAACCACTGCGGGACATGCGGTCCCATCCAGATCGCGTCGCCCGCGCCCACCGGGTACCACTGGTCGTCCAGCCGGTAGACGCCGCCGCCGTCCAGCATCAGCAGGCCATGTTCCATGAAGTGGGTCTCGACATAGGCGAGCGAGGCACCCGGATGGAAATTCATGATGTTGAACTCACCGTCGAAACCCGCGTCGGTGGGCAGCATCTTCTGTACCATCAGCCAGTCGTCGCCGCGCAGGGGGGCACCGTCGATCTCGGCCACCGAGCCGAACACGGCTGCGGGCAGCTCACCGCGGGCGAGGAAGCGCCACTCGAAAAGCACGAAGCGCGTGCCCGCGGTGGTGCTCAGGGTCGCGGCGTCACCGGGGGGCAGGAAGCCGTAGCCCTCGGCGGCCAGTGTCTGCCCGGTCGAGATGCTGACGCTTCCCTCGAGAACGAAGACGAAGCGGGCGATGCCCTCGTCGGCGGGGGCGATGTCCGACAGTGCCTCGGCGCCGCGCACCAGCGCCATGGCGAATTTCGCGCCCATGTCGGGGCTGATCAGGTATGCCAGCTCGGCACCCGGCCAGTCGGGCTGGGTGATCCACTCGTGGCTCTCTGAGGTCAGCAGCGCGTGATTGCGCCGGATGTCGGAGCGGGTTTGTCCGAAGCTGGGTTTCATGAATCGTCTCCGGTCGGGCGTGCAGCCGCATAGGTCAGGATGAGCGCGCGCAGCAGCGCCTCGCGGCGCGCCAGGGGGGCGACGAGGATATGCTCCTGCGGCGAATGCCAGTTGTTGCCGATGGCACCAAGCCCGTCGAGCGTCGGCACGCCGGCGGCGCAGGTGAAGTTGCCGTCGCTGCCGCCGCCCGAGCGGGTTTCCACCATGGGCGCGCCGAGGCCGGCGTTGATCTCGCTCGCGCGGGCAAACATGGCGAGGGTTTCGGGGGTGCGGGCGAGGCTCGGTTTCTCGATCTCGCCGGACAGGGTGATTGTCACCTCGGGATCATCGGATTGCAGGGCCTTCAGGGCGTCCTCGACGGCGAAGCCAAGCGCATCGTCGGCAAAGCGCACGTCGATGTCGCAGGCGGCATGCCCGGCGACCACGTTCGGCTCGGTGCCGCCGCGCACGCGGCCCACGTTGACGGTGGTTTCCGTGTCGAGATCGGTCATCTGTTCCAGCTGGCCGATGGTCCGCGCCATCTGCAGGATCGCCGAGCGCCCGTCGGCGAAGGCCGATCCGGCATGGCTTTCGCGACCGTGGAAGTCGAGCGTGTACTTGGCCCGGCCCTTGCGGAAGGTAATGGCTTCGTCGCCACGCGCCGGTTCGGGGACAAGCGCCGCGCCGTGCTTGCGCGCCTCGGCCTGGATCAGGGCGTGCGAGGTCGGCGAGCCGATTTCCTCGTCGGAGTTGTAGATCAGCGTCACCGGCCCGGGCAGGTCCGTGCCGCTTTCCACGATGCTGCGCATGGCGCAGAGCGCGAGATAGCCGCCGCCTTTCATGTCGGCGATGCCGGGGCCGTACTGGCGGTCGCCGTCGCGGCGGATCTCGACGGAGCCGGGGGCGCAGACCGTGTCGATATGACTTGTCACCAGCACGCCCGGCCCGTCGCAACCTGCAAAACGGGCGACCAGGTGATCGCCCATACCGTCACGACCCGGGATGCGCTCGATGTCGCAGCCCAGCGGCGCGAGCTCCGAGGCGATCAGGTCCACGAGCCGCGCAATCGTCGCAACAGAACCGGTGGGCGTGTCGATCTCGACCCAGCGCATCAGGCCCTTGAGGATATCTTCGCTCTGCATCATCGCTCAGCTCAGGCTGTCGGCGTAGTCTTGCCAGATGCTCGGCGCGAGCTTCAGCGTCTCGGAGGCCGGGTAGCGGCCCTGCCAATGCGCCGCGATCTCGGCACCGGTGGCGGCCCAGACGCCGGGATGAGCCATGGCCTCGCGCAGCACGGTGGCAAGATTGTCGAAGCGATGCCCCCAACCGGACCGTGCGGGCGAGACGCACAGATTGAAGTAGCGCCCGCGGCGGTACTGCGCGCGGAACTCGGCCCGCCAGTTGTTCAGCAGCGCCTGTGGCCGTTCCAGGCCGGTGCCCTCGCGCGGGAACATCAGGAAGAAGGTGTCGTCGAAATGATAGTAGTAGGGCAGGGCCAGCAGGGCCTCTTCCCTGGCCGCATCCGAGACCCAGTAGTAGGGCGCATCATCGGCGAGCCCGTTGCCGATGTAGTCGTAGCCCTGCGCCTTGAGGAGGGCGACGGTGTCATCGGTGGCGCATCCGGTGGCGGCGCGGTCGTCGGGGCGAGACAGCGCGTACCAGCCCTTTGGCGCAGCACCCGTGACGCGGGTCAGCACTTCGGTGGCGCGGGCCATGTGCTCGGCCTCCTGCCCGGGCGCGAGGGTCGCCGGGTCTTCGCCAAGCAGCCCCTGCGCAGCGATCTCATGCCCGGCCTTCAGGAGGCGTTCGATCACGTCAGGATAGGCTTCGGCCACCACGGCAGGGGTCGCGAAGGTCGCGCGGACCCCGGTTTCGGCAAAGAGTGCAAGGAAGTTGTCGAGCCCCCGGGTCAGTCCGAAATGCCAGGTTGGATAGGCCAGGTCCTTGGCGCTGATGCCAGAGGCCTTGCCAGCAGGGTTGAGATTGACCGTCAGTCCCAGCGCCATCTGCTGTCCCTCGGGCCAGACGATGGTGCCGTCGCGCATGCCGATTTCGTCGGAGGTGGTGTAATTGTCTTTCCAGGGCATGGGCTTACTCCGAGGCGGGCGTGTAGGGGTGCTGCGTCAGGATGTGCTGCGCGAGGGCGTCGCATGTGGGGAACCAGACCCCGGGCAGCGTCTTCATCCGCTGGATCAGCCGCTGCAGCATGTCGACCCGCATGGCGTGGCCGGACACGAAGGGGTGCAGCAGGAAGTTGACGTAGCCGCCGGCCTTGTACTGCTGCAGGAAGGCGTCCCACCAGATCTCGAAGACCTCGTCGACATCCATCACCCGCTGCGCCTGGTTCGGCGTATCCAGCCAGCCGAAGCTGAAGAACATCGCGTCATCGAGCGCATAGTGGAACGGCAATTGCAGGATCGGGTTCTCGCCCTGCGCATCGAGTTCGTAGAACGGCAGGTCGTCCGCGGAGCTGAAGGAGTTGTAGACCACGCCCTTCGACCGCAGCAGCCCGGGCGTATGGCTCGACCGGGTGCCGGTGACCGGCTTGCCTGAAATCTTCGACAGTGCGGCGAGGGTACGGGTCAGATGCGCATCCTCGATCTGCGGATCGTCGTAGACTTCATGCTCCCACATGTGGTCGGCAAGCTCGTGCCCGTTGGCGACCACGTGGTGCAGGACCTCGGGGTAAAGCTCGCAGATGCGGCCGGGGGTGAAGAGCGTGACCTTCACGTCCTCGGCATCGAACATCTCCATGATCCGCCAGACCCCGACGCGACCGCCAAACTCGCCCTTGGCCTTCTGGCCCCAGGGCTCGTTCAGCAGGCGGCGCAGCAGCATGGCGTCGAAATCGAGGGTGAAGTTCACCGCGATCTTCACGCCCTCGGGATAGGCAAAGTCCGCGATGGGGATGCGCCGCGCACGCTGGAAGCGCGCGGTATCGACGAGGCCCTGGAAGGCGTCCGGGGCCGGGGCGGTGGTGTCGTTGGGGGTCATTCCGCACTCCGGGTATCTGAGGAAATCTGGGCACCGCGCGGCAGGCCCGCGCGGTAAAGAACGGCGGCCTCTGCGGCCTTGAGCCCGGCGATCACCGGGTTGACGATCGGCACGCCGACCGTCTGTGTCAGTTTCTCGGGCAGGCCGGGAATGAACGAGAGCGCGAAGCATCCCAGCACCAGCACGTCGGCGCCCTGTGCGACGCAGCCTTGCGCCCGTTCGACGATGGCAGGCAGGTGGGTCTCGGGATCTCGGTTGAGATCGGCGACCGAGCCGCCCACCGTTACCTCGGAGACAAAGCTGTCCTCGAGGCCGATACCACGTATGCGGCGGCGCAGCCCCGGCGGCGTCGGGTCCGACGACAGCTCCGAGAAGCGCTCGCCGAGCTGCACGGCGGCCAGCATGCCCGCTTCGCCCGGGCCGATCACCGCGAGCCCGGAGATCTCTGTCAGCGCATCGACCGCCGGGTCGCTGAAGCAGCCGATGACAACCGCGTCGTGCCGACTCGCCCATCCCAAGGCGCTTTCGCGCAAGGCCGGGAAGACCATCGCCGCATCTGCGGCGGACTCGATGGCGCTCGGTCCATCCTCGGGCGAGGCGATCTCCACCTGTGCCGAGGGGGCCCATGCCTGCAGCATCGCCGCGCGCCGCAGGACCACCTCGGGACCGGCGGTGCGGTGGAGCGGGCTGGCCAGCTGGTAGAGCACACGGGGGCGGGCCGACGGATCGGACATGGCTTGGGTCTTTCGTTTGTGAGGTGCTTCTGACCGGAGGCCGGTCAGAAGGCGCGTTGCAGCCCGACGAGTTTCTGCACAAGGGCCACGCCGAGGATCGACAGCAGGATCGACAGCGTCGCGGCGGCGGCAGCGGTCGGCTTGAACTCGTAGGTGAGGAAGTCGAACAGCGCGAGCGGCAGGGTATTGCCCCCGAGCGGCTTGAGCAGCAGCGAGATGGTGTAGAGATCGAAACTGTTGATGAAGGCGAAGATCCCGCCCATCGCCAGCCCCGGCATCACAAGCGGCAGGATCACCAGCCGGAAGGTCTGCCATCCCGTGGCGCCGAGGCTGGCCGAGGCCTCCTCGAGCGAGGACGGCACCTGTCGCAGCGCCGCGGCGATCGACACGTAGGCGTAGGGAAAGGACATCAGGATATGGCCCATCTGCAGTCCGATCACGGTGCGGCCCAGCTCGATCTTGTAGAGAAAGAACAGCAGGCCGACCGCCGTCAGCAGCTCGGGCACGAGGAGCGGCAGGGTCATGCCCAGCTGGAACCAGCCTGACAGCCTGCCCGCGATCACCTGTCCCGCCAGGGCCGCCATCATGGCGACCGTGGTGGTGACGATCGCCGTGATCGCGCCGATGCGCAACGACATCAGCAGCCCTTCGACAAGATCCTGGCGGTTGAAGAACTCGAAGTACCACTGCAGCGAGAAGCCCTGCGGCGGGAACTCGATCAGCAAGCTCTCGGTGAAAGAGGCGCCGATGATCATCACCAGCGGCGCCATCAGAAACACGTAGAGCAGGATGATCAGAACGCCGAAGGCGAGGCCCACGGTCCGCTGATGGCTGAAGGTCGAGGTCGCGTCGCTCATGCCTTGGACCTTTCCATGAGTTTTGCGGTCAGCGCGGTGAACAGCGCCACGACACAGATGGTCGAGACGGACAGGACGATCGCAAGCGCCGAGCCGAAGGGCCATTGGAAGGTGCCGGTGAGCTCGCCGATGATGAGGGTCGGCATGTAGCTGACCATCTGTCCGCCGAGCAACGCCGGGGTGACATAGGCCGCGACCGCGAGCACGTAGACGAGGATCATCCCGGGGTAGATGCCGGGAAAGCTCAGCGGCAGGATGATGTCACGGAAGACCTCGCGGCGGGTGGCCCCCATGGAAGAGGATGCCTCGATCAGCGTCGGAGAGATGTTGCGAAGCGCGTTGTTGATCGGCAGCACCATGAAGGGCACGAAGACGTGCACGAGTGCGAGGATCACCAGCCCTTGCGTGAACAGCAGCCGCAGCGGGCGCTCGATGATGCCGAGCGCCAGCAGCGTCTCGTTGAGTGGCCCGTTGAGCGCCGCGGCGATCATCCAGCCGAAGTTACGTACCAGGACCCCGGTCATGAGCGGCGAAGCGATGCAGGCATAAAGGAAAACCGCTTTCAGCCCCTTCGCCTTCGACATGTGCCAGGCGATCGGGTAGCTGACCACGAGGCACAGCACGGTCACCAGCCCGGCTGTCAGCAGCGAGCGCAGCAGAACACCCCAGTAGTAACCGTCTCCCAGAATGCGGTCGTAATGCATTGTGGTATAGGCCTCGCCGAACGGCTCGGTCTCGCCGGGCGTCCTGAAGCTCATCTCGACCATGTTGGTGATCGGCAGGATCATGAACACGAAGATCAGCACGATCGCAGGGATCGCCAGCAGGAGCTTGGGGTTGCGCAGGGTCATGGCGAGACCTCTGGCATCAACCAGGCATGGCTACGGTCGATGTCGATGCCGACCTCGTCGCCGGTGTGCACCACGGTGTTGGGTTCCGCAGAGAGCTTCAGCACGCTGTCGCCCGGCAGGGTGATCTCGCAGTGCAGCGCCGCCCCGAGGAAGGCCGACTTGGTGACCCGACCGCGGAAGGTGCCTGCCTCCGGAGATGTCAGCGACAGGGCTTCTGGACGCAGCAGCAGCTCTGCCGGTGCGCCGGCCTCGATGCCGGGCACGCCGTCCAGTTCCAGCGTGGTGCCGGCGGCGGTGATGCCGTAGCGCCCCTCCGCCAGCGGCGTCACCGATTGGCAGGGCAGGAAGTTCGCCTCGCCGGTGAAGTCGGCCACGTAACGTTCGACGGGCTTTTGATAGATCTCGCGCGGGGTGGCGAATTGTGCCACGCGGCCTGCCTTCATGACCGCCACCATGTCCGACATGGCCATCGCCTCGGACTGGTCGTGGGTGACATAGAAGGCGGTGATTCCCGATTGCTGCTGCAGGTCGCGGATCAGCCAGCGCACTTCGTCGCGTAGCCGCGCGTCGAGGTTGGCCAGCGGCTCGTCGAGCAGCAGCAGCTTGGGTTTGAGCACAAGCGCGCGTGCCAGCGCGACGCGCTGCTGCTGGCCGCCCGAGATCTGCCGCGGCAGTCGATCGCCGAGGCCGGTGAGACGCACCAGCTTCATCACGTCATGCACGCGGGTTTCGATTTCGGATCTTGCCAGCTTTTGCAGCTTGAGTCCGTAGCCGATGTTCTCGGCTACGGTCATGTGCGGGAACAGGGCGTAGTTCTGGAAGACCACGCCGAAGCCGCGACGGTTGGCCGGGACGCCGAGGATCGACTCCCCTTCTACCGTGATCTCGCCCCCGTTGGGCTCCAGGAAACCGGCAAGGCACCTCAGCGTGGTGCTCTTGCCGCATCCCGAGGGCCCAAGCAGCGTCACCAGTTGGCCGGACTCGGCCTTCAGTGACACGCCGTCGAGCGCAAGAAAATCCTGATACCGCTTGCGCAGATCCCTGACTTCAACCGTCGCCATGCCTCAGATAGTCCGTTCCCAGAGGTCGTTCAGCGCCGGCATGATAGCGAGCGTTTCATCCCAGTCGAAGCGAATTGCCTGACTGACGATTTCCGGCTGCAGCGGCCATTTCTGGAGTTCCTCGGGCAGTTCGACCGTCTTGTTGGTCGGTGCGATGAGCCAGTTTTCCGCCATCCACAGCTGGATTTCCGGCGACAGCACGAAGTTGACGTAGTCGAAGCCGAGCTGCTTGTCCGGGCTGTTCTCGAAGACCGAGAACGAGTGGTCGAACACCAGCATGCCTTCTTCGGGCACAACGTAGTCGATCGGCAGACCCTGCTCCTGCATGGTCTTCACCTCGCCGAGGTCGATCGGCGCGACGGCGATCTGGCCCTGGGTCAGCAGCGGCGTCAGCTGCGCCGAGTAGCCGATCTGCGGGAACGGCGCGAGTTCCTTGAACTTGGCGACGGCGGTCTCGATGTCGTCGCGGCCCGAGCCGAAGTGCTCGCCGGCCCAGAGCGCCATCATCGTGGCAGCGGAGTTGGTGATCTTGTAGAGACCCAGCTGGCCCTTGAAGCGCTCGTCCCAGAGGTCGGCCCAGCCCTTCGGCGGCTCGTCCACCATGTCGGTGCGATAGGCGATGACTAGCGGGGCAAGCATGCCGGTCACGGCGGTGTTGCCCTTGAGGATCGCCGGCTCGATCACGTCGGCCATGTTCGGAACGTTCTCGGGAGTCAGCTCGGCGAAGTATCCGTCGTTGCGGATCATCGCGGTGTATTTCTCGTTCAGCATCACCGCCGGGAAGGGCGGATTGTCCGGACCTGCGGCGCGGAAGTTCGAGATCCAGGCCATGCCGAGGCCGATGTCGAGGTCGAAATCCTTGCCGATCTGCTCGGCGAATTTCGGCATGACGTACTGGCGCCAGTCGTTTTCCCAGCGTCCGCCGAACATGTTCACGATGAACGTGTCGGACTGGGCAAAGGCCGGAGCGCCGATCGCGCCGAGGGCCGCGGCGCCGGCCGAGGACTTGAGGAAGTTGCGTCTTGTGAGGCTCATGGACGTGTCTCCTGTTGGGTCTATTATTCTCGTCGGTCGCGGCGCTTGGTGAGGGAGGAGCCGCAACCGACCGGTTGCCCCGCCGTAAAGCGGGATTTCGGGGACGCCTTACATCTCGATCATCGTGGGATCGAGGCGCAGGTCGATCAAAACCGGTCCGTCGCGGTCGGCGATCGCGGTGCAGGCTGCGTCAAGGCTGGCCTCGTCGGTGACCCGCACCGTCGCGAAGCCGAGCGTCGCACAAGTTTCGGCGAAATCGATCCGGGCGATCATCGACAGCCCGGGGTTCATCTTGCGGTTGGTGAACTGGACGTGCTCGGCGCCGTAGCTGCCATCGTTGCAGAGGATCACCACGAGGTCGGCGCGTTCCTGAACCGCGGTCACAAGCTCGCTCAGGCCGGAGAGCGTGAAGCCTCCGTCGCCCGCGACCAGAACCGTGGGCCGGTCATCGATGGCGGTCGCGGCGCCGATTGCTTCCCCGAGTCCGCAGCCGATGGCGCCGAAATGTGACGTGTAGACGAGATCCTGCGGCCGGGTGACCGGCAGGTTGCGCCAGGCGGTGGTGACGAAGCGACCGAGATCGGCGACAAGCACCCGTTCAGTTGGCAGCGCCCTGTTCAGGCGGCGCAGCGCCGGGGCCATGTCGACGGTGCCGGGGGCGGTCTTTGCCGCAGCGGGGATCTGCGCGAAGGACTCGGCCTCGGCCCGCAGCCGTTCGGCAAGGTCGTCGCCGGTGGCGCCCGAGCCCGGAATTTCGGCCATGTCCAGAAGATCGGTCAGCGCGCGCGCCGTGCCTGCGATATCGCCGATCAGGCGCAGCGTCGGCGTGTCGAGGCGGGGCGTTTCCTGAGCGTCCGGAAGGATCTGCACCACGCGTTTGCCCTTCGTATAGGCCCGCTCCTCGGTGGTGTGTTTGCTCAGGCTCGCGCCGAAGGCGAGGATGCAGTCCGACTGCATGATGACCTCGGTGGCCGTCGGATGACTGAGGCCGCCACAGATGCCGAGGTCGAAGCGCTCGCCGTGGAACAGGCCCTGCGCCTTCAGGGTGGTGGCGACCGGGGCCTCGATGCGCTCCGCCAGTTCCAGCAGGGCGGCGCGGGCTTCGGGGGTCGCGGCGCCGCGCCCCGCAAGGATCAGCGGGCGCCGGGCCGAGGCCAGCATGCCCGCTGCCTCTTCCAGAGCGTCGCCCGAGGCCGGTGCCATGGTGCAGGCGGGCACCGCGACGGCAGCATCGGGCGCAGCCATGTCGTCCCACATCAGGTCGACACGCATGTTGTAGACGACGGGACAGCGGCGGTGGGCCGCAATTCGGAATGCGCGGTTCAGATCCTCGATGGCCGTCGCGGCGCTGCGCATCTCGATGAAGACGGCGCCGGTGCTTGCCACGACCTCGCGCTGATCAATCTTCTGCAGGTGCTGCAGGTCGCCCGGCGCCGTGTCGCCGCACAGGACCACCAGCGGAATGCCGCCCCGTACCGCCTCTGCGAGCGCCGTCACCACGTTGGTCAAGGCCGGGCCGTGAGTAATCGTCGCGACGCCGGTGCGTCCCGTTGCCTGCGCAGAGCCGATCGCGGCGAGAACCGCGTTTGCTTCATGCGTGCAGGCGACATAGCGACCGTGCCCGGCTTCGACATAACTATCCACCATGAAGAGATTGGCATCTCCGACAAGACCATAGAGATGCGTGACTTCGAGATCCGCTAAGGCCCGGGCCAGCCCCTGATGCAGTTTCATGGTGTTCGCCGTATCTTTCATGTGTTGCCGTTGGCCTCATCCGTGTCTGGTGATCACCTTAGGTTCGGCAGGGGCGTGACAAAAGATCATTTTATACAATGCAATAGTTCCGCAAAGTTACCAAAGGCAGATCCAAAACAGGCTGCTCTAACCGATCACATTTTCTGTAAGCCTCTCTTCCGCTTGCGCAAAAGCCGGCACTGGCCCGGTGATCGTTGAGAGGGGCGGAGCCAGAGCGCGAGACCCCATTTGCGCCCCCCACAAGGGCCACCGGGGTCAGGAGCGGCGCGGAATCAATGACCGATGCACCAGACTGGCGCCTCAGCGGTGAGGCCTGCGAATGTTCGGTCCACCTGCTCGCCCAGGTTCCGGCGAACGTGGGCATCGCCGCACTCACGACTGAAGGTGCCTACGGCACACGCGCCTGCCTTGATGCCATTGCGGCCCGTGGAGCAGCAGCGATCATTCCGGTTCCTCAGAATGCCCGGCCCTGGAAGCGAGACGCGGTAGGAGTCCGCACGCGCAACGAGATCCTGTGATCGTCGAAGCACCTGGGCCGGGCGCTCTGGCGGATTTGGAGCGGCTACCGCCGGCGCGCAGGAGCGAGGCGAAAATGAACTGCGTGAAGCTGCTCGGCCGGCGGCTGATCTACCATGATTTCGACCGCCAGGTGGCGGAGGTCCGGATCCGGGTGGCAGTCCTCGACCGCCTCACGGCACTCGGAATCCCGATGTTCGTGGCCGCAGGATGAATGTGCCCGGAGGAAGGGGAACGCGCTTGCTTGCTGATTATTCAAAAATCACCTCCCGAGAGGATAAACTCCCGGGCGGTCGCGCGCGCGCGACGGAGCATTGTCAAAGCTTCATGCGGCGCAGACGAAGTGCGTTGACGATGACCGAGACCGAAGACAGGCTCATTGCTGCAGCCGCGATCATCGGTGAAAGCAGCAGCCCGATGAACGGATAAAGGATACCTGCTGCGATCGGAACGCCCGCTGCATTGTACGCAAAGGCGAAGAACAGGTTCTCCTTGATGTTGCGCAGCGTCGCAGTAGCCAGCTTGCGCGCGCGGACGATCCCGACGAGATCGCCGCCTAACAGTGTGATCCCCGCGCTCTCGACCGCCACGTCGGCGCCGGTGCCCATGGCGATGCCGACGTCCGCTGCGGCGAGGGCCGGAGCGTCGTTTACGCCGTCGCCGGCCATCGCGATGTAGGCCCCCTGCGCGCGCAGCTCCTCGACCAAGGCCTTCTTGTCCTCGGGCAGAACCCCGGCGCGGACCTCGTCGATGCCGAGATGGCGCGCGACGGCCTCGGCTGTCCGATGGTTGTCGCCGGTCGCCATGATGACCCGCAGGCCCAGCGCGTGCAGGTCCCGGATTGCGCCCTCGGTCGTCTCCTTGATCGGGTCGGCCACGGCCACGAGACCGACGAGGCTTCCGTCCACCGCCACATACATTGCCGTCTTGCCGTCCGCGCGCAGGGCGTCGGCCCGGTCCTCGGCGGAGGCGATCTCGATCCTCAACGTCTCCATCAGTGCCGGGTTGCCGAGCGCTACGTCACGGCCGGAGACGCGGCCGGTCACGCCCTTGCCGGTGACCGCGTCGAAATCGGTGACGTCGAGCCGTTCAGCGTTGCGGTCCCGTGCGCCCTGCACGATGGCTTCGGCCAGCGGATGTTCCGAGCCGCGCTCGAGGGCCGCGGCGAGCGCGAGCACCTCGGCCTCGTCGGCCTGATTGAACGCGATCACGTCGGTAAGCTGTGGCTTGCCCATGGTCAGTGTTCCGGTCTTGTCCACGATTACCGTATCCACGCGCGCCATGCGCTCGAGCGCCTCGGCGTCCTTGATCAGAACGCCCGCCTGAGCACCGCGCCCGGCGGCGGTCGTGATGGAGATTGGCGTGGCGAGCCCAAGTGCACAGGGGCACGCGATGATGAGAACGGAAACACCCGCAGTGATGGCAAATGCGATAGCCGGGTCAGGACCGAGGAGAAGCCATGCGATGAAGGCGAGTACCGCGATTCCGACCACCGTGGGCACGAAGACCGCGGACACGCGGTCGGCCAGCCCCTGGATCGGCGCACGCGAGCGGCGGGCGCCCGCGACCATGTCGACGATCTGGGCGAGCACAGTGTCGGCACCCACCTGCGTGGCGCGGATCGACAGCGTGCCGTTCTTGTTGATCGTGCCACCGGTGACTCGGTCGCCCTCGGTCTTCTCGACCGGGACGGGCTCGCCGGTGATCATGCTTTCATCGACCGACGAGCGGCCCTCGACCACCTCTGCGTCCACGGGGATGCTGTCGCCGGGACGGACGCGTAGCATGTCGCCCTCGACCACGTTCTCGAGCGGGGCGTCGTATTCGCTGCCATCGGGCAGGATGCGCCGGGCGGTCTTGGGGGCGAGGTCGAGCAGCGCGCGGATCGCGTCCCCGGTGCGTTCGCGGGCGCGCAGTTCAAGTACCTGGCCCACGAAGATCAGCGCGACGATCACGACCGCCGCCTCGAAATAGGTCCCGACGCCTTCGCCCATCCGGTATTCCATCGGGAAGACCCCCGGCAGGAAGGTCGCGAAGAGCGAGTAGACATAGGCCGCGCCGACACCGAGCGAGATCAGCGTCCACATGTTGGGCGACATGTTACGGAAGGAAGCGAGGCCACGTTTGAAGAACGGCAGTGCAGCCCAGAGCACGATTGGCGTTGCGAGGAGGAATTCGACGTAGGTGGCGACGCGGTGGCCGATCCAGTCGCGCACCGGCAGGCTCACCAGCTCGCCCATGGTCAGGATGATGAGAGGCACGGCGGCAGCCGCGCTGATCCACATGCGGCGGGTGAAATCGGTGAGTTCCTCGGAGGGCTCGTCGCTGGGCACCATGGGCTCCAGCGCCATGCCGCAGATCGGGCATGCGCCGGGTTCGTCGCGCACGATCTCGGGGTGCATCGGGCAGGTCCATTGCGTGCCGGGCTGTGCCTGCTGACCGGCCTTTGCGGCGTTGCCCGAGGCATAGAACCACGGGTCCGCCTTGAACTTCTCCTCGCAGCCCTCCGAGCAGAAATGATAGGTCTCGCCGCCGAAATCCTGATTGCGGGTATCGCCCTTGACCTCGATGGTCATGCCGCAGACCGGGTCTTTCGCGGTTTCGGCCCCGTCGGGGGCAGGGGCGCCGTGATCGTGGTGGTGATGGTGTTTCGCGTGTTCGGACATGACCGACTCCCTTTCACATCGTCTTGATGGGGCATCCAGTAACTGGAAGGTCAAGCGCCATGTCGATGGTGATGCCGCGGCGGTGGGCGCAGTCGCAGGAAAACGTGCTCGAAGACGAAGACCACCGCCATCGCGGTGACGGCGATCAGCACGATCGACGGGTCTGCCTGCCATTTCATCGCCGCGAAAGCAGCAAGCACCACGGCGTCGAGCCCGATGGCCGTCAGCAGGATCCAGCCGCGGGCGCCGACTTCCTCGCGCAGGTTCCGGAAGACGCCCCAGTGGATGAGGATGTCCATGACCAGGTAGAAGAACGCCCCGAGCGAGGCGATGCGGCTGAGGTCAAAGAAGACCGTCAGCAGCGAGGCGATCACCACCGTGTAGACCAGCGTGTGGTCGCGGATAACGCCGGGCATCCCGAAATGGCTGTGCGGGATCATCTTCATGTCGGTGAGCATCGCCAGCATGCGCGACACGGCAAAGACGCTCGCGATCAGGCCCGAGGCCGTGGCAACAAGCGCGAGCGCAACGGTGAGGTAGAAGCCGGTGCGCCCGAGCGCGGGCTCGGCGGCCTCGGCCAGCGCATAGTCCCTGGCTTCGACGATCCGGTCGAGCGGCAGACTGCTGCCGACGGCGAAGGCGACCAGCAGGTAGACCAGCGTGCAGACCGCGATGGAGATGACGATGGCGCGGCCGACGTTGCGGTGCGGCTTGGTTATCTCGGCGCCGCTGTTGGTGATGGTGGTGAAGCCCTTGAAGGCGAGGATGGCCAGCGCCATCGAGGCGACGAAGCCGGCGGCCCCGGTCGTTTCTCCGCCGCGGCCCGTGGCCTCGAAGCTGAACCCGCCGGCCCAGAGCGCCGCCGCGCCGAAGAGCGTGATGCCGCCGACCTTGAGGGCGGCCATCAGGACCGAGAGCCACCCGACCGAACGGTTCCCCGAGATGTTGACGAGCCACGCGAAGAAGATCACGCCGACACTGATCGCGGGCACCATCCATGTGTCGCGCGGCATGTCGAGCCCGCGGAGCAGGTAGTTGGCAAAGGTTCGGGCCACGAGGCTTTCGTTGATCACCATCGACAACGCCATGAGCAGGGCGGCACCGGCAGCGACGGTTGTCGGCCCGTAGGCCTTCTGCAGGATCATCCCGATGCCGCCCGCCGAGGGGTAGGCGTTCGACATCTTGACGTAGGTGCAGGCGCTGAAGGCGGTCACGACCGCGCCGGCGATGAAGGCGAAGGGAAAGAGCGGACCGGCGAGGTCGGCGATCTGGCCGGTAAGCGCAAGGATGCCGGCGCCGATCATCACGCCGGTGCCCATGGCGATGGCGTCGAGAAGCGTGATGCTGTCTTTCCGATAGTCGGAGCTCATTCAATGCGTTCCTTGTCCTGGGTCCGTTCGGTCTGCCGTCGGCTCGCGCCCGTTCCGCCGCGCAGGGCCATCAGCACGAGCGGCACCGCGGTCAGCAGTCCGAGGCCGAGGACGATCCACTCCGCCGTGCCTAAATCACCCTCCATGGCCAGGCTCCCGAAATGCGCGAGCACGAAGCTGGCCGGCAGGATCCCGGCGAGGGTCGCCAGCGCGAAGCGCCAGAAGTGCAGGCGGCTCAGCCCGGCGGCATAGCTCATCGCGTCGAAGGACACGAAGGGCAACAGTCGGCTGACGAAGACGGTCAGCGTCAGCGCGTTCTGCGAGCCGAGCAGGCCGTAGTCGCGCTTGTTCCCGAGCATGCGCTCGACCGCGCCGCGGCCGGCCCCGCGCGCGATGAGAAAGGCCGAGATCGCGCCGGCCTCGGAGCCGAGCGCGACATAGGCCGCGCCCGCGTAATGCCCGTATGCCGCCCCGGCGGCGAGCGCGATCGGCGCACTGGGCAGCGGGCTGGCCACGACCGCCGCCGTCATCAGGCCGATCACGGCAAGCGGGCCCCACGGTCCGGCGCTCGCCACCCAGCGGGCGACGGTCTCCCGGTCGAGGCCATCGGGCGGCCAGCCGGTCAGCCACGCCACGACCAACGCAGCCAACAGCAGGGCGCGGCGCCCGCCGCGACGATCCTGAGCTTCTGCTTTGCCGTGGCTCCGGTCATTCGTTTTCGGCGCGTTGCCAGCTCTTCTGGCACACGGTGAAGAGGTAAGTCGCCGACCAGGTCAGGATCATGAAGCCGCCCAGCGATTGCAGCATGGTCACGATCCTTATGTTACCGGCCAGTTCGATCTGCGTGTAGCCCAGCGTGGTGAAGTTCACCCCGGTCAGGTAGATGAGGTCGGCCCACGACAGCGGAGCGGAGGCGGGCCCGCCCAGCCCCTCCCAGCCCAGCAGCCAACGGTTCGCCGCGGCAAGGGCCAGGATCTCGGCGACGTGGAGAAGCAGCAGACCGATGAAGGTCGACTGTATCGCCAGCGTCGCGCTGAAATCCGGCCGCGGTGCCGCCCTACCGAGGAAATAGAGGGCATAGTGGTGGACAAGGCCCACGAGGGCGACGAGGCCCACTCCGACTGCAATCGCGGCAAGTGTCATGACCGGACGGGATCAGGCGGCATCGACGGCACCGACAAGCATATCGCGGACCTGCCCGGCGACGGCGTGCAGGCGTCGTTGTCGATGGCCGTCATCCAGACGATGGGGGCGATCGCGCTGATCTCGCTCCTGCCATCGGTCTCGCGCAGGATCCCGTTGCAGGGCAGCATCGCGCCGACGCGGGGCTCGATCCCGATGGCCCCGCAGGCCATCTTGGGGTTGCAGGCGCCGAGGATGCGGTCGCCATCCATCTCGCCATCGATCTCGGTCAGGACGCCGAACCCGTCATTCGGGAGCGACGCGCGGAGGTGCGCCTGGGCATCGTCGATGGAGACACCTTTCAGCAGGCGGTCGTGCGTGTAGCTCATGGACCTGCTCCTTTCCGGATGAGCGGGCCCGGTCCGCCGGACCGGGCCTTGGGTCAAGGCAGTACTGCCGAGTCAGTTCTGGTCCGGCATGCCCTGCATCATCGGGCGGTCGCCCGTGTCATCGCCCTGCATCATCGGCCGCTTGTCCGGGTCGCCGCCGCCCATCCGGGTCACGCGGCCGGCGAGGGCTTTCATCTCCTCCGAGGTGATCGTGCCGTCACCGTCCGCGTCGAGATGCTGGAAGCGGTCCACCATGGTTTCGTGCAGCATCGCGGCGTGCCACTCGGCGAACTCGTCGAGGTCCAGCGCGCCGTCGCCGTCCGCGTCGTAGTTCTCGAGGCGCGACTGCATCATCCGGCCGGGCCTGCCCCCGGGCATATCGTTCATCATGCCCGGTCCCATCATCATCTGCATCATGTCGCGGTCCATCATGGACATTCCGCCCATGCCGGGACCGCCCATGACACCCATGCCCGGGCCCATCGTGTCCGAGCCGTGCATCAGCGTCATCATGCGCATCATGTGCTCCATCATCTCGTGCCTGTCGCCGCCCATCGGCATGGCGTCGCGGCCCATGCGAGGCCCCGAGCCATCGCGATCGTGGTGGCCGCTGTCGGCCAGAGCTGCTCCGGCGGTCAGCATGGTGATTGAGAGAATGATTGCTTTCCTTGCGAGTGTCGGCATGGAATCCTCCTTTGTTCGGGTTGGTAACCCATGACATCGGCATGATTGCGCAAAATTGAATGTCAGTGCATCAGCCGAATTGTAACGGTCTGTCGCAAACCGCTGGCCTGATACAATCCGCTACAAATCCATTGGTGAAATCCGACGGCCAATTCCGTTAAAATCAAGGGCATGGGCCAGCCTCCGCATATTCTTGTCGTGGACGATCACGCGCAGATCCGCGAAAGCGTGACGCGATACCTCGTGAAGAACGGGATGCGCGCGACCGCGGCGAAGGACGCGGCCGACATGGATGCGAAGCTCGCGGCCGGGCATTTCGATCTCGTCGTTCTGGACGTGATGATGCCGGGCGAAGACGGGCTCTCGGTCTGTCGAAGGCTGGCCGCCGAGGGCGCGGTGCCGGTCATCATGCTGACCGCTCTCGGAGAAGAGCCGGACCGAATCGCAGGGCTCGAGATCGGGGCCGACGACTACCTCTCCAAGCCGTTCAACCCGCGCGAACTGCTGGCCAGGATCAGGTCGGTCCTGCGGCGGAGCAGCCGGTCCGAGTCCCTTGCCGGCAAGCTGGCGGGGCGGAAGGTGCGTTTCGAGCATCTCGTGCTCGACACCGACCGGCAGATCCTCGTCGACGACGAGCAGGGCGAGATCCCTCTCACCGACTCGGAATTCCGGCTTCTGATCGTCATGCTCGAGCGCGCGCGGATGGTGCTGAGCCGCGACCAGCTGCTTGACCTGACGGCGGGCCGCACGGCAGGGCCGCTCGACCGGACGATCGACAACCAGATCAGCCGATTGCGCCGCAAGATCGAGCCCGATGTCCTGCGTCCGAGGATCATCAGAACGGTGCGCAACGGTGGGTATTGCCTGGCCACCGACGTGGAGGAGGAGGGGTGATATCGCGGCATCTGAATTCACTGCGGGTCCAGTTGATACTGCTTGTCGTCGCAGCACTTGTCGTGGCCCAACTGGTCAGCCTCTTTCTCTTTGCCGATGAGCGAAGTCTCGCAATTCGCGCCGCCCTGGGCTTCGAAGCTGCCGGCCGTGCGGCGAACGTGGCGCGGCTCATCGACGAGGCACCGCCCAACCTTCATCTCTCGATCCTCAGGGCCGCGAATTCCCCGCTGGTGCGCTTCGATCTGTCCGAGACCGCGTCGGTTCAGCATACGGATCATTCCGACGGCGGACTTGTCGAAGCCCGGATCCGGACCTTGCTCGACGACAGCTACAGTCGCGACATTCGCGTGGAGCTGCACCAGGTCGAAGGCGAGCTGATGCCGCTGCCCAATCTGTCCCGCGAGATGACCGACATGCACATGGCGATGATGCGGGGCGAACTGACCGCGGTCGAGATGAACCTTTCCATCGCCACCCGGGGCGGTCAGTGGCTCAACGTTGGCACCCGGTTCGAAAAACCGCCGATCCAGTGGCCGCTTTATTCCATGCTCACCTTTGCCATGTCGGCGGGGCTTCTGCTGGTCGTGGTTATCTGGTTCGTCATGACGCGTCTGACCGGGCCGTTGCGACGGCTGGCGCGCGCGGCAGACAGCCTTGGCCGGGGCGAGGACGTGGCCGAGCTTCCCGTGGCTGGGCCGACCGAAGTGCGCGATCTGACCGGAGCCTTCAACCGCATGCAGGATCGCCTGACGAGGTTCGTGGGCGACCGGACGCGGATGCTGGCCGCACTGGGGCATGACCTCCGCTCGCCGCTGACCGCCATGCGGGTGCAGGCCGAGATGGTGGACGACATCGAAACGCGCGACAGCCTCGTCGCCTCGGTCGAAGAAATGCAGGGGATGGTCGATGCGACGCTGACCTTCGCGCGCGGGCTGACCGGGTCGGAGCAGCCCGAGACCGTCGACCTGCACGATTTCCTCGAGGCTTTGTGCGCGGACATGCCCCGAGGGTTCGTCATCGACGCCGGGCCTCGGGTCGAAGCGCGCCTGCGGCCGAACGCCATGCGGCGGGCGCTGCGCAACGTGATCGAAAACGCCGACCGCTACGGGGGCGGCGCCACGGTCGGTTGGCATCGCCAGGGCGATACCCTCGTGCTGACGGTCGAGGACGATGGCCCCGGCATTCCCCGGGACAAGCTCGAGAAGGTCTTCGACCCCTTCTACCGGATCGAGGAGTCGCGCTCACGCGAAACCGGGGGGCACGGCCTGGGCCTGTCGATCGCGCGGACGATCGTCCAGGCGCATGGCGGTGACATCACTCTGCGGAACCGCGAAACCGGCGGTCTTGGCGCGGCGATCTCGATCCCGCTTGCCCCCGAAACAACCGATGAAAGGAGAAAGCGATGACCTTCAGGCTTTGGAGCATGGCTGCCGTCGTGAGCATGACTGCAACGATGGCGATGGCGGACCCCGAAGGCCCGTGGGACGGGCACATGATGTGGGGCGGCGGCTACGGCGTCTTCGGCGGTCTGATGATGCTGGTCTTCTGGGGCGTCATCATCGCCCTGATCGTGCTGGCGGTTCACTGGCTGCGCGACAACAACGGCAGCGGTGGCAGGCGGTCCCCGGACGCGCTCGACATCCTGCGCGAGCGGCTCGCCAAGGGCGAGATCGATGAAGACGAATACCGCCGTCGCAAGGCCGCTCTCGAGGAGTGAGGCACGAGGCGTGACGCCTCAGGTCCAATGGAAGACAGGCAGAGGGGCAGACATCGGCATACCTGAAATCGGGCACTTCGCTCTTGCTTTACCCGCCGGGTTTCCATCAGCACGGCGGGCATGCCTGCTTCGGTTAAGTGGCGTCGATCATGATCGTCGTCGTTTGCGAGGCCTCTGCCGCGAGCCCATCGAACATTCGAGCGAACACACCCAACCCGCGCCACCGCTTCCAGCGATTGTAGGGCGTCTCGTGCGGACCATAGGCTGCCGGCGCGTCGTGCCGCCGTAAGTCATTGTGGTTGATATCGATAACGCCGATCAGGACGCGCCGATCATCAACGCGCGGCCTGCCGTGGCTCCCAGGGAAGAAAGGTCGCAGGCGCTCCAGCGGCTCTTGGGTCAGCCAGAAAAGGTTGCTAGTGTTCAACGTCTCCTTACGGAGGCTGACGCATGACAACTGCCCGCGATCAATGGGTCCTCAGCCCAGGTCGATGCGCGTGCCGCATGGTTGGTTCACCCTTGAGAATTCGTCGCTTCGCTTTCCGCCCTTACCCCAGTGGAAGGTCAAGGATACAAACCGATACATTTCTCGCAGGCTTGTCAGATTGTCGCGCGCACCTTCTCGGTTATTCATCTTTCTTGAAGAGGCAAGAGAGCAAGACATGTGAAGATGAACGCAGATCGTTCGATCAACTTGACCCGGCGAGGGCTGATGGCGGGCGCACTCGCGCTTATCGCGAAGCCGGCTGTCGTACACGCCGCCGCCGATGGCGCGCAGCGGAACATTTCATCGTTTCGCACGCACGATTGGCGCGACCACTTTGATTGGCTCGGAAAAGGCATCATAATCGCCGACACAACGTCGAGGATGCTTCAGCACTGGACGGAAGATGGCGAGATGCGCATCTACCCGACATCTGTCCCGCTGACAGAAGAGCTCACCCGCCGTGGCTACACCGAGATTGTCGAGAAACGAAAGAACCCGGGGTGGGGACCCACGCCGGCCATGCGCGAACGTGATCCGACATTGCCGGCTTATGTCGACGGTGGCGACCCGAGAAACCCGCTTGGGACACGTGCCCTCTATCTCTCCTGGCAGTTCTACCGGATCCACGGCACGCAGGACACGCGCAAGATCGGGCGACGCTCGTCGAGCGGTTGTATCGGTCTCTACAACCGGCAGATCGAAGAAGTCTACGACAGGGCGCCCTTGGGAACCCGGGTCAAGCTCATCTGAGTTTCAAAAGAGAAAGAAAGGTTGATGGACAAGCTGAGTGTGATGGTAACCGTCGTTCTGGTGGGAGGGCTCGCGGTCGTAGGCTCGAAATTCCTGCAGCCAGAAGCTGCCCGGACGGGACATTCGATGACACCACCCGACACCAGCGAAATCGCCGAAGGCGCCCCGATTGCAGAGGTCAGCCTCCCGGCCGGGCTCTCCGGTAATGCCCGACTTGGAAAGACGGTCTTCGAGGCCAGGTGCGCAACCTGCCACGGTCAGGATGCGGCAGGACAGGACGGGGTCGCGCCGCCCCTGGTCCACAAGATCTACGAGCCCAGCCATCATTCCGACAGAGCATTCATCGCGGCGGCCCAGAACGGCGTGCGGTCGCATCACTGGGATTTCGGCAACATGCCCCCGGTCGAAGGCTTCACGCAAGGCGACGTCAAGATGGTTGTAGCCTACGTGCGCGAGCTGCAACGGGCAAACGGGATCGAGTGATGATCCTGCGGCGTGCCAACGGATTGCTGCATGCTCTGGTGCTGCTGGCGGTGCTGCTGCTGGCGGGCTTTCCGGATATCGCCCCGACCCATCAGAACGATCATGCGCCGGTGGCGTCGGCGGCGCTGCATGAGGCAGACGAGGTGCCTGTCCACCGGTCGGAAACGGAAACCGCGGGGCATTGCCATCCCGGAGTTGATTGCTTCACGGCAGCCATCTTCGCTCTGGTGGCGGAAATCGTGCCGCCTGCGGTCGTGACCTCGACGCGATACCTTGCGCCCTTCCAATTGGTTGATGACATCCGCCCGGAGATGGACCTCCCTCCGCCGCGCCGACGCTCCTGAAACACGAATGAACCAGAATTCAGGATAATGGAGTATCGACATGATGAAGAGAACGATGATTCTGGCGGCAATTGCCGTGACCGGAACGGCGGTGGCGGCCCTTGCTCACAGCGGCGCGACCGGCGTTGTGAAGGATCGCATGGAAGCGATGAAGGCAATGGGCGACGCCGTGAAGACGGTCACACCGATGATGCGGGGCGAGGCCGAGTATGACGCTGACGTCATGCGCGAGGCCGCGCGCACCTTTCAGGAGCATTCAGGCGAGGCCATGACCGAGCTTTTTCCGGAAGGTTCCAACCAAGCGCCTTCCGAAGCCAAGGACCTGATCTGGTCTGACTGGGAGCGGTTCGAGGATCTGGCCCGGCAACTCGAAGTACACGCCGAGGGCCTCGAAGGCGCGGCCGGCAACGGTCTCGCGGGCGGCGGCAACATGGGCACCGGATCGATGATGGGAGGAAGTTCCGGCATGGGGTCAGGCTCCATGATGGGAGGCAGCTCCATGATGGGCTCCGGTTCCGGCATGATGGGCGATGCCGCGACCGGCATGATGAGCGCAGAGGATATCGCCCAGATGCCGGCGGATGCGGCGTTCAACATGGCGTCGCAAGTCTGCTCGGCCTGTCATTCGCGGTTCCGGGCGGAAGACGACTGACCATGCGTCGGATAATCTATTGGTCGGTCGGGGCGGCGGCGCTGAGCGGCGCCGCCCTGGCCGCTGTGATCGCATGGCCGGTCGGCAGCGCACCTGCGCCGATCGCACCGGAGGGGAACGTTGACAGGGGCGCCTACCTGGCGCGCGCCAGCGGCTGCATCGCCTGCCATTCGAATTTCGAGGCGGGCGGTGCCCCCTTGGCGGGCGGCGCGCCGCTCGAGACGGATTTCGGCACGTTTTACCCCCCGAACCTGACCACGGACCCCGAGCACGGCATCGGAGACTGGACGGCGGAGGCCTTTGCCAAGGCGGTCCGGCAGGGCATCGGTCCGGACGGCGAGCCCTATTTCCCGGCGTTCCCCTATCCGTTCTACGCCGAGTTCTCGGACCAGGACATTGCCGATCTCTGGGCCGCGTTCCAGACCGTCGCGCCGGTGGCCGAACCCGCGCCCGAACACGACGTCAGCTTCCCCTTCGATCAGCGGTGGGGGCTGAAGCTGTGGCGCGGCGCGTTTTTCTACGAGCCCAACACGGAACCGCTGCCCGACCGCAGCGACGCCTGGAACCGGGGCCGTGAACTGGTGCGCGGTGCCGCCCATTGCGGGGCCTGCCATACGCCGCGGAACCTGGCGGGCGGCCGGGATCTCGGCGCCGTCTTCGCCGGCAATGCCGAGCTTCCGGGCGGCAGCAAGGCGCCGTCCATCCGGGCCGAAGACCTCGAACAGAACGGTTGGACGGTCTCGTCGCTGGCCTATGCGCTGCAATCGGGCCTCACGCCCTCGGGCGACGCCTTTGGCGGCAGCATGGCCGAGGTCGTCCGCGAAGGCACGCGGTTCCTGTCTCCACAGGATCGCGAGGCGATGGCGATCTACCTGTTCGACCCGGAGGCAGGCGGGGCCGACGAGATCGTGAAGGACGAAGGGGAGCCCGTCGAGCGGTAGACCTGGATCGACCGAGGAAACGGCGGGGCCATCGGCCCCGCTCTGAAAGGAATGAACCGATGACACCCACAAGACGTGATGCCGTGAAACTGGCCAGACTTGCCGGGTTTGGCACGGGTCTCCCGCGCGGGATTTTCGCCGCCGAGGACATCCCCGAACTCGCGGCGCAGGTCGCTCGGCTTCCATCGCTGCCCGAGCGCGATCCGCAGACCGAGATCCGGGGAGACGGCGGCACGATCCCGGGACGCGAAATCCGGGTGGGGCAGGGCGAGTGCGTGCGCCGACGCTTTGTCGACGACACCGCTTTTCCGCACACCATGCACCTGCACGGCATGCGTTTCCGGGAGGTGTCCGTGGACGGCGCTTTGGGGCCGCTGCGGGACACGGTCCTTGTTGACGGCAGGGAGACGCGCGAGATCGCCTTCACCGCCGACAATCCCGGCGACCGGCTGTTCCACGGCCACATGCTCGGCGACGCGGCCTCGGGCATGACGACATGGGGGCGCGTCACATGAGGGGCTTTGTCATGGGAACAGTCTTCGCGGTTCTTGCGGCTGCGGGCTTCTGGATCGTCCTCGGACAGGGGGCGACCGAGAATGCCTCTGCGGCGTCGCTGGACATCGCCGAAGGCAAGACGCTCTACGCCGAGAACTGTGCCTCCTGCCACGGGGCTGAGCTCGAGGGCGAGCCCGACTGGCGTTCACCCGGCCCCGATGGGCGTCTGCCGGCGCCGCCGCATGACGAGACCGGCCACACATGGCATCACCCCGACAGTGTCCTGTTCGACTACACCAAGCTGGGCGGTGAGGCCCTGATGGCGCAACGGGGCATGGACTTCGACAGTGGCATGCCGGGTTTTGGCGACCGCCTGACGGATCAACAGATCCGGAACATCCTGGGATACATCCGGTCGACCTGGCCCGAAGACCTGAAACAAGCCCAGGCAGAACGAACGAAAGCGGACAGCGGGGCGAACTGAAACGACGCTGAAGACACCGATCCCCGGGCTGGCGATGGCAGCCCTGCTGCCGACGCCTGCGCTCTCGCAGGAGCTTGACGAGGCGCAGGTCAAGGAACTGGTCCTCGAGGCGGTGCGCGAAACCCGAGATCAGGCCCCCGATCTGGGAGGACCCGAACATCCGGCTCGTCTACCGCGAAGGGCCCATCGTCGGCGAGGGAGCCGTCTTTGCCGCCAAGGCGGCGCTCGCAGCCCGTGAGCAAGGGAAGTCCGAGGAATTCCACGGGGCAATGATGGGGGGCGAAGGGCGCGCGAAGGAAGCCTCTGTCATGCGGGTCGCCGAGGCGGTCGGACCGGGCTTGGATCGGCTAAGGCTGGATATCGATCCTCGGGACGTCGCCGTGCACATTGAAACCTCGATGCGGTTGACGCAGGCGCTAGGGGGCAGTGGTGGGCCTTTCTTCTTCACCGGCGAGGCGCTTGTTCCCGGGTTCGTCGAAACCGATCAACTCAAGGAAATGGTCGAAGCAACGCGGACCTCCAGAGTGACGGAAGGCCCCGCGCCGACGGAGGCCGGCGCGGGAGAGTGATCACTGCTGTTCCATCTCGGTGACGGTCAGCTTGCCGTTGACCCGGTCAGCGGTGAACCGGATTTCCGTGCCTTCCGCCAAGCCGTCCAGCATTGCGGCATCGGCTACGACGAAGACCATCTTCATCGCGGGCATGTCGAGGTTTTCCAGGGGGCCGTGATCGATGGTGACCTTGTTCCACTGGGTGTCGACCTTGGTCACCGTGCCGGTGCTCATGCCATCGTCGTCCTGGGCGAAAGCTGCGGTCGCCGAGAGGACGAGTGCGGCTGCAATCGAAAGAAGTTTCATGGGGGTGTCTCCGTTTGGATCAGTTGACTGTCAGGGGGCCGTGCATGCCGGCCTCGTAATGGCCGGGCAGAAGGCATGCGAATTCGAAGGTGCCGGGTTCGCCGAAGGTCCAGAGGATCTCGGCCTCCTCGCCCGGCTCAAGGCGGACGGAGTTGGGATCGTCGTGTTCCATCTCGGGGAACTTCGCCATCAGTTCCTTGTGCTCGGCATTGGCGGCTGCGGTGTCCATGACGAACTCATGGACTTCTTCGCCAGCGTTGATGATGTGCAGACGCACGGTCTCGCCGGCGGCGAATTCGAGAGCCTTCTTGTCGAAGACGTAGACGGAGTCCGCGTCGTAGTCCTCGTTCATCACGATCTCGACCGTGCGAGTGGGCTCGCCTTCGGCAGGCGCGCCAAGCGCCATCGCGTGGCCATTCATTGCGCCATGATCGTCGTCGTGACCACCGGCGTGTTCCCCTGCCGCCGATGCAAAAGTGGGTGCGAGCAGGGTCGCGAGTGTGAGTAGTGCTTTCTTCATGAGCTTTGGTACTCCTTTGCTCGGATAGGTCAGCCCTGCCTCGTGCCGCCGCGCGGCGTGAGGATGGTCTCGGGGCTGGTGTTGGATGCGGGGTCCGGAAGTTCACCGGTCCATTCGTAGGCCTGCGTGCCGGGGGGATTCTCATACCAGCCGGGATCGCTGTAATCGCCTGCCTCGATCCCCTCGCGTACCTTCATCACGGTGAACATGCCTCCCATCTCGAGCGGCCCGTGCGGTCCCCAACCGGTCATCATGGGAATGGTGTTCTCGGGAATTTCCATGGACATCTCGCCCATGTCCGCCATGCCAGCAGTGCCCATCGGCATGTAGCCGGGCTGCTGGCGTCGCACCATTTCCGTCAGCCGTCGCTTGTCGGCGCCGATGACGGTCGGAAGCTCATGCCCCATCGCGTTCATGGTGTGGTGCGACTTGTGGCAATGCAGGGCCCAGTCCCCTTCATGCACGGCGTCGAATTCGTAGGCGCGCATGGCCCCCACGGGAATGTCGATCGACACCTCGGGCCAGCGGGCTTCGGGACGGACCCAACCGCCATCCGTACAGGTGACCTCGAAATCGTAGCCATGCATGTGGATCGGATGGTTGGTCATCGTGAGGTTGCCCACGCGCACGCGCACCCGGTCGCCCTTCCCGGCGACCAGCGGGTCGATATCGGGGAAGATCCGGCTGTTGAAGGTCCAGAGATTGAAATCCGTCATCTCGGCCACGCGCGGGATATAGGTCCCGGGATCGATGTCGTAGGCCGCCAGAAGGAATGCGAAATCCCTGTCGACGGGCATGAACTCGGGATTGCGCGGGTGGACGATGAAAAGCCCCATCATCCCCATCGCCATCTGCACCATTTCGTCGGCGTGCGGGTGGTACATGAAGGTGCCGGATTTCGTGAGGTCGAACTCGTAGACGAAGGTCTTGCCCGGCGGAATCCCCGGGTGACTGAGCCCGCCCACGCCATCCATGCCGGAAGGCAGGATCAGCCCGTGCCAATGGACCGAGGTGTGCTCGGGCAGCCGGTTGGTCACGTAGATGCGGACCCGTTCGCCTTCCACGGCCTCGATCGTGGGGCCGGTGGACTGACCGTTGTAGCCCCACAGGCGCGCGATCATCCCGTCGGCCATGATGCGTTCCACCGGCTCGGCAACCAGATGGAATTCCTTGACGTTCCCGTTCATCCGGAACGGCAGGGACCAGCCATTCAGGGTGACGACCGGATTGTAGTCCGGTCCGACACCCGGACGCTCCGGCACCTGGGTATAGGGGCTCTCGGTGCTCGCTGCCTCGGGCAGATCGCGAAAGCGCGTTTGGGCCATCGCTGCCGAGGCGAGGGTCGCCCCCGCGCCGATGCCGGCACCCAGAAGTTGTCTGCGGTTCATCATTCTTCGTCCTCCTCTTCGGAGGATGCGCCGACGGCGCCCCCCCAGATCGCGGCGGTGACATCAGTTTCGGCAAGCCAGTAGTCGCGCTTGGCTTCTGCGGTTGAGAGACGCGCATCGAGCCCTTCGCGCGCATCTTCGAGCAGCTCGAACGTCGAGGTCAGCATGCCGTTGTAGGACAGCAGGGCCTCTTCATCGATCTGCCTGCGGAGCGGCATGACCTCGTCCCGCCAATGGCGCGCAACGGCGTGTCGCCCAGTGACCGCGCGAAAGGCCATGCGGGCTTCGGCCCGCGCATCGACAGCGGTCTGCGCAAGGGTGCTGGCGGCCTGCAGATACGCCATTTGTCCGCGCTTCGAGACGAGGCGGCCGGTATCGTAGAGCGGGATCTCGAAATCCACTTCCAGAACGGGGGTGCGCTCCGTCTCGCCCTCCGCCTCCTCGAACTCGACCCCGGCGGCGAGCGCGACATCCGATACCATGCGCGTCTCGCCACTGAGCTTGTATTCGAGAGCCACGGCCTCAAGTTCAAGCTTGCCTGCCGCCAGATCGACGCGGTTGGTCAGGGCCATGCGTTCGATATCCGCCGAGGCACGGGGCCGGCCTGGCAGGGATGGCAGGGCGTCCGGCACATAGACAGTCGTGCCGCTACCCCATAGCCCCATGAGCCGCAGGAGACGGTCCTTGGCGAGTTGCGCTTCGAGTCTGGCCGCGGTGCGCTCGCCCGCGAGCTCGGCGGTAAAGGCATGTTCCCGCGCCTGGTCCGCCTTGCTCATCGCGCCAGTCCGGCCGAGTTGCGCGGCCAGTTCCGAGGCGGCGTCGGCGGTCCCTTGCGCCCGACCGATCAGAGCGGCGGCTTCGAAAGCCCCCACAGCTTCGATCCAGGCACGCCGGGTCTCGATGGCGAGCGCGATGGTTTCGGAAAGAGCGGCAAGCTCTGCCTGCCGGAAGTGGATCGCTGCGATCTCGGTCCGGGAGCGTGTTGTCGCGAGGTCGAGCAACGAGTTGATCAGCGTCGCTTCGAGAGACCGGGACACATCGCCGGCCAGCCCCGACACCGACACGCCCACCGAAGGGACAGGCCCCATCGCCGCCTCCCAGAGCTCGGCGGAAGAAAGACCGAGGTCGGCGAAGTTGGCTTGCAGCGCCCGGTTGTTGATGAGTGCGACCTGTACTGCCGTGTCCGCGCTGATCGTCTTGCCGTTGATCAGCGCATGGACGCGCGATGCGTTTGCCTCGATCTCGGCGGCAGAGAGATGCCATGCGGGAGCGGCGCCCAGAGCCTTGCGGCTCCCGGCTTCTACAGAGGCAAACCCGGCGCGGGGAGCGCTGGCGCTTTGTTGCAGTGCTGCGTCCCCGCATGCCGCGAGAAGCAGAACAGCGCCGAGTGCCGGAAGTGTCGCGCGCCTCATCGGCTTTCCTCCGATTGGGCGTCATTCAGAGCGCGCCAGTCACCGGGCTCTTCGATGGGATGACGTGTGTAGGTGACAGTCGGACCCGGCTCGACGCGTGTCGTCATGCCGGAATTTGTCGCCGCGACGAGCGTCGGCGAGGCATCAAGCTCGGCCACGGACGCGCAGCCCGCAGCGAGCAGCGGCAAGAAAGCCGCATGCAGAATTTTCATGGGATAGGTCCCGTGTTCAGAACATCTTCATTGCGCGGCCCAGGAGAGCCGCGGTCTCAGAAACGATGTTCAGGCGCGGGGAGGGCGCCGCAGCCCATCGGGGCTGGCGAGGGGCACAAGCGAGGATGCAAAGGGCTCTCTGGCCAAACGCTTCTCGGCCAAACCCTCCGACGGGGCGAGAGAGCTCTCCGAGAGCCCGAAGACGCACGCGTGGCTCGAACAGTGCTCGGCCTGATGATCCAACGAAGCTTTCACCTCGTCATGCGCCTCGTGGATGAACTGGGAGCGATGATCCGAGTGATGATCCGAGTGAAGCGACGAACGGTGAGACACCGATGACGCGTCTGCCTCGCATGCAATCATCGTTGCCGCATTTGCGGGGCCAAGAGACATCCCGACCGTGACAAGCGTCACGGCGCAGAAGATCACAATGGCTCGAATCTTGCCCAGCATGGGAAGGAATTACGCATCTGGCGCTCACCCGGGCAAGTGCTTTGCGTCGTCGGATCGGAACACGTTTATGTCAGGCGAATTTCTGCCATCAGGAAACCACCGGACGCCCGCACCGGCGCACCACTGCAGACCAGGCGATGACGAGGGCTGTCCGGTGCGGCAAAGCCCGCCAGCCCTCGTTCCCCGGACCTGCCCGGTGTCTGCTTCACGGCTCGAATGTCCGTGCAGGACCGGAGCAGGTTTGCAGGCTCAGCCGCTGCAGGACCAGAAGCCGCGATAGATCGCCTCGGGGCCAGGGGAGAGGCGGAACGTGAGATGGCTGTCGGACCGCGACGCATCGACCGGTTCGACCGCCATTTCGAGCCCCTCGGTGGCGTAGCTGCCATCGGCCTCTCCTCCGTTCAGCGGCAGGATGATGCCGTTGAGCTTGGTGACGGCAGCGCTGCCATCGGCGGCGGCGATCAGCACCGGGTCTTCGGTGCGGGTCCGGCGGAAGGCACAGGTGTTCCCCTCGGGCATGGCTTCCCCGGCCTCCTCACGGGTCAGCGGTGCCGGATCGAGCTTCGACAGGAGCGTGTTGTTCAGCGCGTCCTGCAGCGTGCCCTCCTGCGCGGGCGGATCTTCGTAAATTTCGCTCACGACGTTTCCGGCGGAGACATCCTCGATCAGCGCGCGCATCTCGGCGATCTCCTTCTTCTGGGCCGTGGCGATGCTGTCGGCGAGCTTGCGCACCCTCGCGTCATCGATGCCGGCGCGCTCCGAGGTCATGATGGCGATCGAATGGTGGGGGATCATCGCCCGCATGTAGCTTGCGCCGTTCACGGTCACCTGGCTGCGCACCAGCCACAGCGCGCCGGCGAAGACGACGATGCTGCCGGCGAAGATGGCGATGTTGACCGCTCGGCTGGGGTACATTGACGCCATGAAGGCAAGCATGACGAAGGCCATGGTCGCACCCATGACGATTGCCATATAGACGCGGGTCTCGCTGTAGAAGACATGCTCGAACGCATAGGTGTTCAGATACATCAGCCCGAACATGATCACCGTCGAGGTGAGGATCATGAGGGCGAAGCGGGAATAGGTCATCGGCACCTCCAAGGTTAGGTCTCGTCGGCTCAACGGCCTTCCAGCGCTGGAGGGTTCCCGAAAAAGTGAACCCGCTTGCAAGGAGGTGTGAAGGGGTGGCCGCCAGTTTGCAGCGCACGCAGTCCACGTCGGTACGAAAAGCCTCCTGGACTTGATGCCGCTAGTGTTCATCAAGAAGGCCGGGAGCAGCCTTCTCGACGTTTCCGCCGGTCGCCGCGGCGTGCGGATGCGCATTTCACCGGCGTCCGCCCGGTCTTGCACAGCACCGGAAAGGCAGCCATCAACTCCCCGAAATGGCACAACCTGTCACTTCCCGCCTCAGCGACTGCCTATCCGGGCGGGCTTTAGTCGGCGACAACAATGCTACGTGACGTAAGTTCTCCTGGCTCCCACCCCAGGACCGGCGCATGCGCTCTCTCGTATGCCCGGGCGCGGCCATCTCGTCCGTGCTCGACGACCTACTCCCGTCTTCGTCGAGCGCCTGAAACCTGTCGTTGAGACCGAGCGTGACCGTGGTGAGGTGGAGCGCGTTCGAACTCTTCCGCCGAAAGCGTGGCCTCGCCGGCGGAGTCTGCGTCCGCAAGGCACATGATAGAGGGCGGGCCTGAAGGACGCTCGGGTTGAACGCGAGAAGATCCATGGACACCGTGAAGTGCACGGAAGCCTTCCAGAGAAGGGGGAAGCGTTTGGCTGGCTCAGTGTGCCCGCCTGATCATTTTTCCCCGTGACTTGCCCCCGGGCAGTCTCTTCTCCAAAACGAGACGCTGAAGGCTGCTGTACTTTCCCTGAAAGCAAGGAGCTGGATCTTCCCGCTGCGTCACGATCACATGCTGGTCGTGCCATCGGGGGCAATCCCTCGCAGGCCGAACGCTGCGCTGACCAACCGGTTAAAAACGGATTTCGTCCAGCAACATCCGGTTTGGCCAGTGCCTTCACCAGCGGATTGCAGTGTGACCGGAATCATTAAGATATATATATGCCTTGATTGGCATGTTGGAGCGGGCGATGAGATTCGAACTCACGACCCTTACCTTGGCAAGGTAATGCTCTACCCCTGAGCTACGCCCGCTTCCTGTTTACGACGACCGTGGTCGCCGAAGGGTCCATCTTGGAGCGGGCGAGGCGATTCGAACGCCCGACCCTAACCTTGGCAAGGTTATGCTCTACCCCTGAGCTACGCCCGCCTCCTTGATGGTGGAGGCGATTTAGAGCCTACAGCGCCGGGCTGCAAGAGGATTTTTCACCTTTTTCGTGGAAATTTTCGACGGGCCGCCGGCGGGCTGCCGTGAAAAGGCTGACGACGCAGGGGCAACCGCCCGTGACCGTCGCCGCAACGCTCACGACAGCCGGGCAGGATCCCATGACGCGCTTTCTCAACCGCACCGCCACGCCGCTCATCACCGGGCTCTTCCTCGTCGCGCTGATCTCCGGGGTCGCGCTGTTCTTCCACTGGAACGCGGGCGCCTTCCACGCGATGCACGAATGGCTCAGCATCGTGCTGATCCTGCCTTTCGCGCTGCACCTGTGGAAGAACTGGCGCCCGATGACCGCCTACCTGCGCAAGCCGGTCTTCGGGCTGGCGCTCGGGGCCTCTGCGCTTGCCGCGCTGGCCTTCGTGCTGCCCACCGACGCTGCCTCCGGGCGCGGCGGCCGCCCGCCGCAGTTCGCGCTGGCCGAGGTGATGCTGTCGGGAACCGTCTCCGAGGTCGCGGCGATCCTCGACCAGACGCCCGACGCCCTGACCGAAAGGCTCGGCGCGGCGGGGTTCACCGTGCACGACCCCGAGGCCAGCCTGCACGAGATCGCCGTCGATTCGGACCAGCCCGACACGGCGCTCTACGCGGTGCTTGCCGTCGACTGATCCGCGGTGGCGGTCGGCCCTCAGCCCCGCGGGGCGAGCTGCTCGACCGGGCCGCCCTGCGCCACCCAGTCGGTGAAGCCGTCGCGCAGATGCGCGGCGTCGAAGCCCATGTCCTGCAGCGTGGCCACCGTCAGCGCCGAGCGCCAGCCACTGGCGCAGTGAAACAGGTAGCGTTTGCCCTGCTGGGCAAAGACCGGCTTGTGGTAGGGGCTGTCGGGATCGACCCAGAACTCGATCATCCCGCGCGGCGCATGCACCGCGCCGGGAATCACCCCGCTCCGCTGCCGTTCGCGCACGTCGCGGATGTCCACGATCACAAGGTCCGGGTCGCCATGCTGTGCGATCGCCTCGGCGGTCCCGACCTCGGGCACCCGGGCCCGCGCCTCCGCGACGAGATCCGCCGCGCTCACTCTCAGGGCCATCCTTCGCCTCCCGACGCGCCGTCGCGCGCTTCTTCTGGCCTCAAATATCCCGGGGGAGTCCCGGACGAAGGTCCGGGACGGGGGCAGCGCCCCCGATCCCCTCGGTGCCGCTCATTCGAACTCGATGAGCAGGTCCTTGGCGTCGATCTGGCCACCCGCCTGCACGTGAACCGCCTTGACGGTGGCGTCGCGCTCGGCGTGCAGGCCGGTCTCCATCTTCATCGCCTCGATGGTGAGCAACAGGTCGCCTTCCTTGACCTGCTGGCCCGGCGTCACCACGACCGAGGCGACGACGCCCGGCATCGGCGCGCCGACGTGGTTGAGGTTGCCGATCTCGGCCTTGGGGCGCGCAGCGCTGGTGGCCTTGGCCTTGCGGTCCGGCACCCGCACCGTGCGCGGCTGGCCGTTCAGCTCGAAGAACACCCGCACCTCGCCGTCGTCCTGGGTCTCGCCCACGGTGATCAGCCGGATCTCGAGCGTCTTGCCCGGGTCGATCTCGGCGGTGACCTCCTCGCCGGGCTTCATGCCGTAGAAATAGGTCAGCGTCGGCAGCACGCGCACCGGGCCGTATTCCTCGTGCCGTGCGACGTAGTCGGTGAAGACCTTGGGATACATCAGGTAGCCGTTGAAGTCCTCGTCGTCGAACTCGGTATCGGGGAAGCGGTCCTGCAGCTCCTGGCGCAGGGCGGGCAGGTCCGCCGGCGGCAGGTGCGCGCCGGGGCGCTCGGTATTGGGCTGCTCGCCCTTCAGCACCTTCTTCACGATCTTTTCGGGGAAGCCGCCCGGCGGCTGGCCGAGATTGCCCTTCATCATGTCGATGACCGAGTCGGGGAAGCTGACGTCGGATTTCGGGTCCTCGACCTGCGCCCGCGTCAGGCCCTGGCTCACCATCATCAGCGCCATGTCGCCCACGACCTTGGACGAGGGCGTCACCTTCACGATGTCGCCGAACATCATGTTCACGTCGGCATAGGTCTTGGCGACCTCGTGCCAGCGCTCTTCCAGCCCCAGCGAGCGCGCCTGCGCCTTGAGGTTGGTGAACTGGCCGCCCGGCATTTCGTGCAGGTAGACCTCCGAGGCCGGCGCCTGCAGGCCGCTCTCGAAGGCGGTGTACTGGCCGCGCACCGCTTCCCAGTAGTTCGAGATCTCGCGGATCGTGCCCACGTCGAGCAGCGTGTCGCGGTCGGTGTGGCGCAGCGCCTCGACGATCGAGCCCAGCGTCGGCTGCGAGGTATTGCCCGAGAGCGCATCCATCGCGGCGTCGACCGCGTCGACACCGGCGCGGGCGGCCTCGATGATGGTGGCGATCGACGCGCCCGAGGTGTCGTGCGTGTGGAAGTGGATCGGCAGGCCGACCTCTTCCTTGAGCGCCTTGACCAGCGCGCCGGCGGCGTTGGCCTTGAGCAGGCCGGCCATGTCCTTGAGCCCAAGCACATGCGCGCCGGCGCCCTTCAGCGCCTTGCCCATCTCGACGTAGTACTTCAGGTCGTATTTCGCCCGGTCGGGGTCGAGGATGTCGCCGGTGTAGCAGATCGTGCCCTCGCAGATCTTGCCGCTGTCGATGACCGCGTCCATGGCGACGCGCATGTTCTCGACCCAGTTCAGCGAGTCGAACACCCGGAACACGTCGACGCCGCTGTCGGCGGCCTGCGCCACGAAGCTCTGCACCACGTTGTCGGGATAGTTGGTGTAGCCCACGCCGTTCGAGGCGCGCAGCAGCATCTGCGTCATGATGTTGGGCATCCGGGTGCGGATGTCGCGCAGCCGCTGCCACGGGCATTCCTGCAGGAAACGGTAGGCCACGTCGAAGGTCGCACCGCCCCAGCACTCGACCGAGAACAGGTCCGACATGTTGGCGGCATAGGAGGGCGCCACCTTGATCATGTCGATCGACCGCATCCGCGTGGCCAGCAGCGACTGGTGGCCGTCGCGCATGGTGGTGTCGGTGATCAGCAGGCGTTTCTGGTCGGCCATCCAGTCGGCCACCGCCTGCGCGCCCTTCTCCTCGAGCAGGGTGCGGGTGCCGGCGGGCGGCGTCTCGTGCTGCGGCACCGGCGGTTTTGCCGGCTTCAGCTCGGCGGCGGGTGCGGGGCGGCCCTGCACCTCGGGGTGACCGTTGACCGAGATGTCGGCGATGTAGGTCAGCACCTTGGTGCCCCGGTCCCGGCGCTTCTTGAAGTCGAAGAGCTCGGGCGTCGTGTCGATGAACTTGGTGGTGTACTGGTTGTTGAGGAAGGTGGGGTGCTTCAGCAGGTTGATGACGAACTCGATGTTCGTGCTGACGCCCCGGATGCGGAACTCGCGCAGCGCCCGGTCCATGCGCGCGATGGCGCGCTCTGGGGTGGGGGCCTTGGCGGTCACCTTCACCAGCAGCGAATCGTAGTAGCGGGTGATGACCCCGCCGGCGTAGGCGGTGCCGCCATCGAGACGGATGCCCATGCCGGTCGCCGACCGGTAGGCCGAGATGCGGCCGTAGTCGGGGATGAAGTTGTTGGTCGGATCCTCGGTGGTGATCCGCGTCTGCAGTGCGTGACCGGTCAGGCGGATGTCGTATTGCGACGCCTTGCCGGTGGCCTCGGCAAGGCTCTTGCCCTCGGCGATCATGATCTGCGCCTGCACGATGTCGATGCCGGTGACCTCTTCGGTCACGGTGTGCTCGACCTGCACGCGCGGGTTGACCTCGATGAAGTAGAAAGCCCCCGTGTCCATGTCCATCAGGAACTCGACGGTGCCGGCGCACTCGTAGTTCACATGGGCACAGATCTTGCGGCCGAGCTCGCAGAGCTCCTCGCGCTGCGCTTCCGACAGGTAGGGCGCGGGGGCGCGCTCGACGACCTTCTGGTTGCGGCGCTGCACCGAGCAGTCGCGTTCGTAGAGGTGGTAGATGTTGCCCTGCTTGTCGCCGAGGATCTGCACCTCGACGTGGCGGGCCCGGGTGATCATCTTCTCGAGGTAGCCCTCGCCGTTGCCAAAGGCGGCCTCGGCCTCGCGGCGCCCCTCGAGCACCTTTTCCTTGAGTTCCTTCGGGCCCTCGATCGGGCGCATGCCGCGGCCGCCGCCGCCCCAGCTTGCCTTGAGCATGAGCGGGTAGCCGATCTCCTCGGCCTCCTTGGCGATGGCCTCGAAGTCGTCGCCAAGGACGTCGGTCGCCGGGATAACCGGCACGCCGGCCGCCACGGCCACCTTGCGGGCGCTGGCCTTGTCACCGAGCGCGCGCATGGTCTCGGCGCGCGGACCGATGAAGGCGATGCCGGCCTCGACGCAGGCGTCGACGAACTCGGGGTTTTCCGACAGCAGGCCATAGCCGGGGTGGATCGCGTCGGCGCCGCTCTCCTTGGCGACGCGGATGATCTCGGGGATGCTCAGGTAGGCCGCCACGGGGCCGAGCCCTTCGCCGATGCGGTAGGCCTCGTCGGCCTTGAAGCGGTGAAGCCCGAGCTTGTCCTCCTCAGCGAAGACGGCGACCGTCTTCTTTCCCATCTCGTTCGCCGCCCGCATGATGCGAATGGCGATTTCGCCACGGTTGGCGATGAGAATCTTCTGAAACTCGGGCATGCGTCGTATTCCTCCGTCCTTTGGCCGGTTCGGCCATCCGGCGGATTGAACGCCATGCCGCGATGCAGCGCAAGCGGGTTATGCAAATTTGATGTAAACGCGAGATGACTTTGCAAAGTCATCCCCGACAATTCGATGCAATTCGCTGGTTCCGGGTGCCATGGCTGGTCAGAGTCTGGAAAGGCGGGTGCTGTAGGGTTGCGGAAGTTCACGGGACGAGGGCTATCATGGCGTTCAGTTTCCGCATCGTGCAGCTTGCGGACATCACCGGCACCGATCCGATTTCGGGGTCCACTTCCGACGACACGCACACCGTCGGCTCGACGGTCGGCGACCTGCTGAGCTTTTCCAGCAGCGGCGACGTGGTGGCGCAGACCGCCGACGGGGATTTCCCCGACGACGGCGGCGCGAACCTCGTGGCGCCGGTCACCATCAATGGCGTCACCTGGCCCGCCGGCTCCGAGATCGAGGCGGACTGGGAGATCATCACGGTCGATGCCGCCACGGGTCTCTACTACCGTATCACCGGTCTCTATATCGAGAACGCCCCCGTGGGCGTCGTGGTATCGCGCGCCTGGGATGCCTCCGTCGGCGACTACGTGGACGGGCAGGGCGGGCTCTACCAGCCGGGCACGGTGCTGACACAGATCGACGGCGATGACCTGGATGGCACGCCGAACGCGTCGCAATTCGCCACCGACAGCGCCTATTCGGCCTATGGCGCGCAGGAGGGCATCGGCAATGACGCGGTGCTCAACAGCTCGAACGGCGTGATGCTGTGCTTTTCGGGCGAGACACGGATCGCAGTGCCGGCTGGCACCCGCCCGGCCTGGGCGCTGCGGCCCGGGATGCTGGTCGAAACGCTCGACCACGGGGCACAGCCGTTGCGCTGGGTCGGCAGGACGGTGCCGGGTGCCGGGGAGCGCGCGCAAGAGAGATCGACCTGGCCGATGCGTATCCGCGCGGGGGCGCTCGGTGCCGGGCTGCCGGACGAGGATCTCTTCGTCTCGGCACAGCACCGGATGCTGCTGCGCTCCGCCATCGTGCAGCGCATGTGCGGCTGCCCCGAAGTGCTGATCGCCGCGCGCCAACTGCGCCACCTTCCGGGGATCGCCCCGGTGCCTCCCGCGTCGCTGGCCTACGTGCACCTGCTGCTGGAGCGTCACGAGATCCTGATCGCCAACGGTGCGCCGGCGGAATCGCTCTTTCCGGGCGACCGTGCGCTGCTTGCGCTGCCGTCGCAGGTGGTGCCGCTGCTGCCGTCGCCAGCGGTCCCGGCCCGTCCTTTCGTCGAGGGCGCGCGCGCAAGGCGGCTTGTCCTGCGGCACCGACGTAACCGGCGCCCGCTGCTCTCCGCTCCGGTCGAGACCGAAACGGCTGAGATGACGTCCGGCCTCGTGACCGTAGGGGCGGCGAGATCCCTCCAGTTTTCCCGCTGACACGCCGGAGGAAAGTGTCCTCGCGCCAATCCGTTTCGTGTGACTATTCGTATATTCGCTGCCGCCACCCGTGTTTGCTGACGAGCACAGCATGGCCACTCTGGGCGGCGTTCCGCTGGGCGGCTGTTCCGTCTGTCCCACGCGCTGGGGTCGTCCACAGCTTTCTTGCGAACATAAGGGGAACGATCCCTTCCCATCGCTGCCTCCTGCCGCTAGATTGGCGCCATGAGCAGTTTCGATGACATGGACGCCTTCGAGGGCGCTTCGCTGTCGGCGCGCGCCATGGCCGCGCGTCCGGCACCGTATCTCGACGATCTGAACGAGGCGCAGCGCGCGGCGGTCGAGCAGCTCGACGGCCCGGTGCTGATGCTCGCGGGCGCGGGCACCGGCAAGACCAAGGCGCTGACCGCCCGGATCGTGCACCTGCTGGTCTCGGGGCGGGCGCGCCCGAACGAGATCCTGTCGGTGACCTTCACCAACAAGGCCGCGCGCGAGATGAAGACCCGCGTCGGCCGGATGCTCGGCCAGCAGATCGAGGGGATGCCGTGGCTCGGCACCTTCC
Organism: Salipiger sp. D13; assembly: GCF_003703915.1. Lineage (NCBI taxonomy): Bacteria > Pseudomonadati > Pseudomonadota > Alphaproteobacteria > Rhodobacterales > Roseobacteraceae > Salipiger > Salipiger sp. D13. The sequence continues at coordinate 77,611 of NZ_ML112592.1, read as the reverse complement.
ACGCGATCTGCGTCAAGCTGCTGCGCCGCCATGCCGAGCTGGTGGGGCTGAAGTCGAACTTCACCATTCTCGACACCGACGATCAGCTGCGCTTGCTCAAGCAGCTGATCGCGGCCAACAACATCGACGAGAAGCGCTGGCCCGCGCGCCAGCTTCTGGGCCTCATCGACCAGTGGAAGAACCGCGCATGGGTGCCCTCCAAGGTGCCCGCGTCCGAGGCTTCGGCCTACAACCACCGGGGCACCGAGCTCTACGAGCAATACCAGGCCCGCCTGCGCGAGCTGAACGCCTGCGACTTCGGCGACCTGCTGCTGCACATGGTGACGATCTTCCAGGCGCATCCGGACGTGCTCGAGCAATACCAGCGCTGGTTCCGCTACATCCTCGTGGACGAGTACCAGGATACCAACGTGGCGCAGTATCTCTGGCTGCGGCTGCTGGCGGGGGGGCACAAGAACATCTGCTGCGTCGGCGACGACGACCAGTCGATCTACGGCTGGCGCGGCGCCGAGGTGGGCAACATCCTGCGCTTCGAAAAGGATTTCCCCGGCGCCCATGTCGTCCGGCTGGAACAGAACTACCGCTCGACCGCGCATATCCTCGCGGCCGCCTCCGGCGTGATCCGGGGCAACGAGGGCCGGCTTGGCAAGGAACTCTGGACCGAGGCCGAGGGCGGGGAGAAGGTCCGCCTGATCGGTCACTGGGACGGCGAGGAAGAGGCTCGCTGGATCGGCGAGGAGATCGAATCGCTGCAGAAGGGCACCCGGGGGATCGACCCGCATTCGCTCGACGACATGGCGATTCTCGTGCGCGCCTCGCACCAGATGCGCGCGTTCGAGGACCGTTTCCTGACCATTGGCCTGCCGTATCGCGTGATCGGCGGCCCGCGCTTCTACGAGCGGCTCGAGATCCGCGATGCCATGGCGTATTTCCGGCTGGTGGTCTCGCCCGAGGACGACCTTGCCTTCGAACGGATCGTCAACACGCCCAAGCGCGGCCTTGGCGACAAGGCGCAGCAGACGATCCAGGCGACGGCGCGGGAATTCGGCGTCACGCTGCTCGAGGGCGCCAGGATCGCCATCGACGAGGACCGCATCCGCGGCAAGGGGGGCGGCCAGCTGCGGATGCTGTGCGAAAACCTCGCGCGCTGGGGCCGGATGACCGGCGACAAGGACGTCACCCACATGGAGCTGGCCGAGATCATTCTCGACGAATCCGGCTACACGACCATGTGGCAGAACGACAAGACGCCCGAGGCGCCGGGCCGGCTCGAGAACCTCAAGGAACTGGTGAAGGCGCTCGAAGGCTTCGAGAACCTGCAGGGCTTCCTGGAGCACGTCGCGCTCATCATGGACAACGAGACCGAGGAGAGCGGCGCCAAGGTCTCGATCATGACCCTGCACGCGGCGAAGGGGCTCGAGTTTCCCGTGGTCTTCCTGCCCGGCTGGGAAGACGGGCTTTTCCCGTCGCAGCGGTCCATGGACGAGAGCGGCCTCAAGGGGCTCGAGGAAGAGCGGCGGCTGGCCTACGTCGGTATCACCCGCGCCGAAGAACTCTGCACGATCTCCTTCGCGGGCAACCGGCGGGTCTTCGGCCAGTGGCAGTCGGCCTTGCCCTCGCGCTTCATCGACGAGCTGCCCGAGGCGCATGTCGAGGTGCTGACCCCGCCGGGGCTCTACGGCGGCGGCTACGGCGCGGCGGCAGCCTACGGCGGCGGCTCCGGGATCGAGACGCGGGCGGCCGAGGCGAACGTCTACAACTCGCCGGGCTGGAAGCGGCTGCAGCAGCGCTCGTCGCAGCGCCCGGTCAGCCAGCCGCGCGAGAGCCGCACGCAGGTCATCGACCTCGAGGCGGTCTCGGCCTTCGAGATGGGCCAGCGGGTCTTCCACCAGAAGTTCGGATACGGCGCGATCACCGGGATCGAGGGTGACAAGCTCGAGATCGCCTTCGAGAAGGCCGGCACCAAGAAGGTGGTCGCCCGCTTCGTGCACGCCGAGGACGACGTGCCGTTCTGAGTCTTTCGGTCGCAGCCTTGCGGCCGCTCGGACCTTTTTGAGCAAGGGTCGGGGCCGTTGCCGGCGCCGGCGTGGCGTCAGCCGTTCGGCATTTCGAGCACGATGTTGCGCCCGCCCTTGGTGAGGCGCAGCTGGTCCTCGCCGATGGCGGCAACGCGACCGCCGTCGAGCCGGTCGCCCACCTTCACGTTCTGCAGCCGCCCGTTCGAGAGCCGCACAAGCGCGCGGCGGTTCGAGGGGCTGCCGAAGACGCCGATCAGGTTCATCCGGCTGAGGTTGATCTGGTTTCGCACCGTGGCCTGCCGCGCCACGTTGGCATTTTGCGGGATGTTCGGTGCCGCCTGCCGCCGGACGGCAGCCGTCTGCACCTGCTCGGCCCGGTCCACGATGCCGGCAATGTCGCTCGGGCGGCCCTGCGGCTGCAGCGATGCGGCGACCGCCTGCGCGGTGCCCGTGGGCACCTCGGGCTCGGGGGCGGCTTCCTCGGCGGTCTCGGTGTCGGCGGTGGCTTCGGGCTCTTCCGCAGCCTCGGCGGTCTCTGTCGGGGCGGCGTCTTCCTCGGTCGCGGCCGTCTCCGGCGCGTCGTCCTCGGCCTGGGGCGCGGCGGCCGCCTGCTCCAGCACGCGCGGCGAACGCAGCACGGGCCGAATGGCCGCAAGTTCGGCAATCGAGTTGCCGCCGAGCGTCGCGCGCTCGTTCTGTTCCACGAGATCCTCGGGGCGGGCATTGGGGCGTGCCTCGCGCAGGGCGTCCTGCGCGGGGTCCACGGCGTCGGCTTCCGCCGCCTCGGGGGCGTCGTCGGTCTCGACCGGTGTGCGCAGCGGCGGCACCTGCGGCGGCGCGCCGGTAAAGACCCGGTGCCCGTCGGGCGAGATCGCCCCCTCGGGCGCCGCACGGACAAGTCCGTTCTCGTCGAGATCGAAGCGCACGTCGGGCCCGGGCGGCAGGCGCCGGGGCTCGAGCGTGACGTCCTCGTTCAGACCGGGCGCCGGGGGCAGGGCGATCGCGTCGAACTGGCCGACCTTCGGGTCGACAGAGGCGATGTAGAGATCCTCGACCAGGTCGGGAATGGGCCGCATCGGCATCTCGGGGGCGCGCTGCCAGATGCCGGTGGCGGCATAGCGGGCCGCGGCTTCCTCGGGCGAGGGCTCTTCGTGCCCCGGAACCGGCTCCATCGGCTGAAGCGCGGTCGCCTCGGAGGGCTCCGCCTCAGGCTCGGGCGGCAGCACCGCGATGTCCTCGGCCTGCGCGTCATCGGCAGGGAGGGAGGCCGGTGCTTCGGCAGGGGCCGGCGTGTCCTGCGTCTCGGGCGGGGGCGCGGCGGCGATGGTGGTGTCCTCGGACTCGGATGGCGCGAAGAAGCGCGAGATCCCCTCGTCGAGGAAGACCGCCGCCCATGCCGCGATGCCCACGAGGAAGACCAGCAGTGCCATGGTCAGCATCAGGCCGAGGAAGCGCGGCTTGCCACCGATCTGTTCCTCGCGACGGGCGCCGAAGAGGGTCATGCGGCGGCGCTCTTCCTCGGGGTCGAGGGTGCCGGCGGCGACGGTGCGCGTGTCCACGGTGGCCGCGCCCGGATCCTCGCCGTTGGCGCGGCGCATCGCGACCCGGCGCAGGGCCTCGTTCTGGAATTTCGGCGCGTCGGCCCGGGGCGTCGCGGACGCCTCTGCCGCGCCGGAGCGGGTCGAGGTCTCAGCCGTCGAAGGGACGGCTTTGGCCGGGGTCGTCGCTGTCTCGGCCTTGCGGGGCGCAGCGGCGGAAGGCGTCGCGACCTTGGGCGTGTTCGCGGTCTTCGCGGTGCTGCCGGTGGCAGAGGCGCCGACCGTGGGCGCGGCGCTGTCGGTCACGGCCTCGGCCTTGAGGCGCGGCGCGACGCGGGGCTCGTTTCCCGGAGTGACCTGCGGTGCCGCCGCAAGCGGGGCCGGGCCACCCGCGGGCGCGTCGCGCGTGGCGCGGATGCTCGAGAAGCTGGGCGCCGCCGGGGCGTCGCCGTCCGCACGTGGGGCGGCGGGGCCGCTGGCGGGCTTGAGCGGTCGCACCACGGGAGCCTCGGTCGCGGCGTCGCTCTCGCTGTCCGAGCGGGCGTTGCCGCCGGGGCCGAACATGCCGCCGCCGAAGCTCACGGGCTTCTGCACCTGCTCGGCGGGAGGGATGCGGTCGGTCGACTGCTTCTGTGCGACCGCCGCATCCGGAGCGGGCTTCGCCCCGGCCGATGGCGCACTGCCGGGCCGGGCCGTTGCATCGTTGGCGCCGGGAAGCGGCGCGAGGGCCGCGGCTTCAGCCTGCCGCGGCTCCGATGAGGCGCGTTCGGGGGACGCATTTGCCGGCGCCGGCGTGTTCGAGGCATCCGACCGGGCCGCGTCCGGGACGGACTTGTGCAGGTCAGCGTCGGACTCGGCGCTGCCCCCGGCAGCCGTGGCGCTCTCGTCCGCTTGGATCGCTTCGTCGTCGTTTAGGGGCGGCAGATCTTCGTAGTCCCAGACGATCTGCACCGGCGCGGGCAGGCGGTCAGGGGCTTCGCCGGTCCAGCCGGAAGCCGCGCCGAAGGACACGGTGCCGCTGAAGGTCTCGTGCGGCGGTGTCGCGGTGAAGCTGACCGGCACGAAACCGTGCGCGCGCACGAAGCTCTCGGCCTCGTCCAGCGTCTCGCGCGCGGCGGCGGCGACCTGAAGCCGTCCGTCCCGGCGGTGCCAGTCGTAGACCAGCTCTTCCACGTCGTAGGGGGTGGCGCCGTCGAGCGCCTTGCGCACCGCGGCTTCCTCGAGCCGGCTGTCCTCGCTCGGGGCCGGGATGTCGAGGTAGCGCAGCTGTTCGTCGGGCAGGATCAGCAGCACCTCGGCGCCATCGGGCGCGGAGGCACTGGCGGTCTCGCACAGCTCCCGTAGAGCCGCCTCGAGATCGTCCCGGTCAAGCGCCACCTCGTCGACCAGCCGCCAGCCGATGTCGGCGCGGCGCAGAAGGGCAATGCCTTCGAATGAGAGGGAAAGCGCGGAGTTCGGTACCATATGCGGTCTCTATCACTGCTCGGACCTGCTTGGGTAGTCCCAAGCGAAACGCCCACAGTCTACAGCAGCTTACCGCTCAGAGAAAGAAGGCTTGGGCGGCAGGGTCTTGCAGCCGGACGCGCGGCGTTCGAAGCTGGTGCCGGAACGCATGTTCACAGGAGGTTCCCATGCGACGTTTCGCTTTCGCTCTGTTCTGCGCCCTCGCGCTGCCGGTCGCGGCATCCGCTCAGGACAGCGCCCCGACGCTCACCGTCACCGGCGAGGGCAGCGCCGCCGCCGTGCCCGACATGGCCACCATCACGCTCGGGGTGACCGCGCAGGACGCAGACGCCGGCGCGGCGATGGCGGCGACCTCGGAGGTCGCAGACGCGATCATCGCGCGGCTCGATGCCATGGGCATCGCCGCGCGCGACCGGCAGACCTCGGACATCGGGCTGCAGCCGGTTTGGAACGACCGCAACAGCGATGAAGAGTCCCGGATCACCGGTTACGAGGCGAGCAATCGCCTGCAGGTGCGGGTGCGCGACCTGTCGCAGCTCGGCGACGTGCTCGGTGCCGTGACCGAGGACGGTGCAAACCGCCTGTCGGGGCTGAGTTTCGGCCTGCAGGAGCCGGGCCCGGTCGAGGATGACGCGCGGCGCGATGCGGTAGAGGACGCGATGTCCAAGGCCAAGGTGCTGGCCGAAGCCGCGGGCGTGACGCTCGGGCCGGTGGTCTCGATCTCCGAGCAGGGCGGTGGCTACCGCCCCGAGCCGATGATGGAGATGGCGCGCATGGCCTCGGTGCCGGTCGCGGCGGGCGAAACCGTGATCGGCGCCCGCGTGACGATGGTGTTCTCGCTCGGCGAATAGCATCGGACGAACGGCCCGGGCGGGGTGTGTCCGCCCGGGCGCTTGCGCTCAGCCCGCCTTGGCGAGAGCCTGGTCGAGATCGGCGATGAGATCCTCGGGGTCCTCGATGCCGATCGAGATGCGCACCACGTTCGGCGCGGCGCCCGCGGCGATCTGCTGTTCCTCGGTAAGCTGGCGGTGCGTGGTCGAGGCCGAGTGGATCACCAGGCTGCGCGCGTCACCGAGGTTGGCGACATGGCTGAAGATCTCCAGCGAGTCGACGAATTTCACGCAGCTCTCGTAGCCCCCCTTCAGCGCGACCGTGAACAGGCCGCCGGCGCCGTTCGGGCAGATCTTCGACACCCGGTCGTTGTAGGGCGACGACGGAAGCCCGGCATAGGTCACCTGCTCGACGGCGGGGTGGTTCTCGAGCCACGAGGCGACGCGCGTGGCGTTCTCGACGTGCTTCTGCATCCGCAGGCTGAGTGTCTCGATCCCGAGCAGCGTGTAATGCGCCGCCTGCGGGTTCAGCGTCATCCCGAGGTCGCGCAGGCCGATGGCGATGGAGTGGAAAGTGAAGGCCAGCGAGCCGAAGGTCTCGTGGAACTTCAGGCCGTGGTAGGCGGGCTCGGGCGCCGCGAGCGAGGGGAACTTGTCCGAGGCGGACCAGTCGAACTTGCCCGAGTCGATGACCGCGCCGCCGGTGACCGTGCCGTTGCCGGTCATGTACTTTGTCAGCGAGTGCACGACCAGCGTCGCGCCATGCTCGATGGGCTTGCACAGGTAGGGCGTGGCCGATGTGTTGTCGACGATCAGCGGCAGCCCGGCCTTGTCGGCGATGGCCGCGATGGCGTCGAGGTCGGTGACGTAGCCGCCCGGGTTGGCGATGCTCTCGCAGAAGATCGCGCGGGTGTTCTCGTCGATGGCCGCCTCGACGGCGGCGAGATCGTCGAAGTCGACGAAGGTGCAGGACCAGCCGAAGCGCTTGATGGTCTGGCTGAACTGGGTGATCGTGCCGCCGTAGGCGCGGGTCGAGGCGACGATGTTCAGTCCCGGCCCCATCAGCGGGAACAGCGCCATGATCTGCGCCGCGTGACCCGACGAGCAGCAGACCGCGCCGGCACCACCCTCGAGCGTCGCGACACGTTCCTGCAGTGCGGCGACGGTGGGGTTGGTCAGGCGGGAGTAGATGTAGCCCACCTCCTGAAGGTTGAAGAGCGCCGCCGCGTGATCCGCGTCGCGGAAGACATAGGCCGTGGTCTGGTAGACCGGGGTCTGCCGCGCGCCGGTCGCCGGGTCGGGCCGTGCGCCCGCGTGCACCTGCAGGGTGTCGAAGCCGTGAGTCATGGAAACCTCCCTCATGTTCCTCCGGGAAAGGGGTAAGACATTGCGGGCGCCCTCACAATACGGCGGTGGGCCGCGCGGGACGTGACACCCGAAAAACGGCCGCCCCGGGGGAAGGGGGTGACCGTCGGTTGCTCTTCGCGTCGTTCCGGCAGGTTGTTCGGGCAGGCGACCGCAGGCCGTAGGGATAGCCCGCGCGACAGGCGTGGCGCGCCATTAATCCCGAAGGCTGCAGGGATGGCGGGGGAGCATTGGGTCTATCTAGGGGACGGCCCGGGCCGAAAGGCCCGCCGACGTGGGCATCAGGCCCGTTCGAGCACCTCGACGCAGAGTACCGTTGGCAGGTGGCGCGCGATCTCGCTCCAGCTGTCGCCGGCGTCGAGGCTGGCGAAAACCGATCCCGAGTTGGTGCCGAAATAGACGCCCGCCTCCTCCTGGCCATCGGTCGCCATCGCCTGACGCAGCACGGTGAAATAGCAGCTCTCCTGCGGCAACCCCGCGCGGCAGGCTTCCCAGCTGTCGCCGCCATCGCGCGAGCGCCAGACCGCGGCGCGTGCGTCGGGCGGGAAGCGCCCCGCCATGTCGCCGTTGAGCGGCAGCGTCCAGATCGTCTGCGGGTCGTGCGGGTGCACGGCGATGGGAAAGCCGAAGGTCGAGGGCAGCCCCTTGGTGATGTCGTCCCAGCTGCGCCCTCCGTCCCGAGAACGGAAGACGCCGTGGTGGTTCTGCTGGTAGAGCAGGTCGCCGTCGCCACCCGCGCGTTGCATGTTGTGCACGCAGTGCCCGGTCTCGACGCCGTCGCCCGCCGCCGGGTGGGCGCAGGGCGTCGCGGGTGCGTTCGAGCGCCGGTTGCGCCGTTCCCATGTGGCACCGCCGTCTTCCGAGGCGAAGACGCCCGCCGCCGAGATGCCGACCCAGAGCTTCTCCGGAGCCTCCGGAGCCGAAACGATGGTGTGCAGGGTGAGCCCCGCCGCGCCGGGCTGCCAGCTGTCCGATGACGGGTGATCGGTGAGCCCGCGCAGCTCCTCCCACGTCTCGCCGCCGTCGGTGCTGCGGAAAAGCCGCGCCGGCTTCGCCCCGGCATAGAGTGCATCCGGCGTGCGGTGGATCGACCAAAGCGCGCTGATGCTGCCAGACCATGGGGCGGGATCGGCGGGGACCATGCCGAACATCTCGCCCATCGCGGGATCGTTGCGCACCCATGCGTCGATCTCGCCGTCGGCAAGCTTGGCGAGGCGCCAGTCGCGCCGGTCGTCGCTGCGCCAGACGCCGGCACCGGTCCAGTCGTTGCCGCCCGCCGCCCAGATCCGTCCGGTGTCGGGGTCTCCGGCCATGTGGTTGATGGACCAGCCGTCGCAGAACGGCCCCGAGACATTCCAGCCGGCCCGCCCGGGGCCGTCGATGACGAAGGCACCCTTGGTGGTGCCGACCAGGAGACTCGTGGGATACGCCATGGCTATGCTCCGGCAAATGCGCAGCCACAGCGTAGCATGCCCCTGGAAGTCTCCGAAGGTAAGATAGCGGAACGGGCACGGATCGGAAAGACTCCGCCAGCCGCGTCAGCGCATCCAGAAGCCTTCGCGCTTGAGCCTGTTGCGAAAGCCCTGTTCGAGGCGCGGCAGGTTCTCGCGGTCGAAGAGCGCGCGCGCCTTGTGGCCGCGCCCCTGGTAGAGCATCCGCCGGATCGGCTCGTACTCTTTCAGCACCCGCTTGATCCGGTTCGGCGCGGCGATCTCCTCGAGGAAGGTTATCACGGCGTCCTCCTCGCGCGCGTAGAGCAGCGGCAGGCTGCGGTAATGGCAGGTGACCGTGCCGTCGATCAGGCCCGGGGGCAGGGTGTCGCGGCCGCCGCCGAGGGAATGGATCACCAGCGGCAGCGCGACCTGGTCGAGCCACGGATCGAGGCTCTGGCACACCAGTTCGGGCGGCGCGTCGTCGCGGATCGAGAGCGCGTAATCGAGGAAGCGCCGTCCGAACCGGTGCGGGCACTCGTAAAAGAACACGCCCGCGTTGAAGTAGAGATGCCGGCGCCAGTGTTCCTCGGGCCAGGCGAGATCGAGCGAGCTTTCGAAATCGAGCCCGAAGCGGTCGTAGAGCGCCCGCCAGGTTTCGGTGTAGCCGGGGCCGTAGAGCTCGATCTTCGGCCAGGTGTCCTCGCGCCGCAGCGAGGCGGTGGGACGGGCGAAATCGAAGGGGATGCGGTCGAGGTCGTCGAGGACCAGCGTGTCGGTATCGAAGAAGACGAAGGGCTCGCCCTCGGGCAGGGCGAAAAGCGCCTCGATCTTGTTGCCGTAGGGATACTCCGCGCCGAAATGCCGGCTTTCGAAGGGCACGAAGGTCGCGCCATGGGCCTCGAGCAGGGCGCGCACCTCGGAATCGGTGATGCGCGGGTCGCGGGGCCAGAGCGGCCCCGGTTGCGGCTCGGCCACGAAGAGCCGGGCGCGCGGGGTGGTCAGGGCCAGCGAGACGGCGAAGAGGATCGCCTCGTACTGCAGGCGGCCGGACTGGCCGACGATCATCACGTTGAGGCGGCCTGCGCCGTCCTGCTCCTGCCCTGCCATTCCCGTCCCCGCGCCGGCGCGTGTCTGGCGCCACCATAGGCAATCGGGCGCGGGGCGGAAAGCACCGTGAGGCGCAGACCGGAAGGTGCCTTGCGGCGCAGCCCGGTCAGAGCCCGATCGGTTCGAGCACCTCGGGCTCGATCACCTTCACGCCGGGGAGCCCGGCGGCGAGCGTCTCGGCCGATTGCGCCAGCGCCGGGAAGGTGCGGTAGTGCATCGGGATCACGGTCTTGAAGTCGAAGTACTTGGCGGCGGCCCAGGCGGCCATCTCCATGTCCATCGTGTAGTAGCCGCCCGCCGAGAGCATGCCGATGTCGGGTTTGTAATACTCGCCGATCCACGCCATGTCGGCCATGATCGTGGTATCGCTCGAGAAGTAGATGGTCTTGCCCTCGCCGCGGATGATGAAGCCGGTCTCCATGCCGGCGTACTGCGGCCTGTCGTCGACCATCATCGACGAGCTGTGCGAGGCGGGGACCATGCTCACCGACACATTGCCGAAGCTGATGGTGCCGCCCTTGTTGAAGGCCTGGCCCGCCGTGGCGCCCTGGCTTTCCAGCAGGCCGACGAGCTCGAACATGCCCGAGACCGCGAGCCCGGTCTTCTTCGAGATCGAGGCGATGTCGTTGGTGTGGTCGAAATGGCCGTGGGTGATCAGGATCTCCGTCGCGCCCTCGAGCGCCTCGTCGGCGCGGTCGTCGGGCATCAGCGGGTTGCCCTCGAGCCAGGGGTCGATCAGCAGGACCTGATCCTCGATCTCGATGCGGAAGGAGCCGTGTCCGAGCCAGATGATCTTCATGATGGTAGCCTCCGGATGTGTGACCTCCGCGAGGGTAGCGCATGCGGGGAGGCGGTAAAGGGGCTCTGCCCCCTCTTGGCCTGCGGCCAATTCACCCCCGAGGGTATTTGTGCAACCGGAGAAGGGGCGGGCGTGGTCCTGCGGACCCGACGTTGCGAGGGCGGCGGCTCAGGCGGCGGGCCAGCGCGCGGCGAGATCGGCCATCAGCGCGCGGTCGGTGTCGTCGAGCGGGCCCTCGGCGCCGGGCCGGAAACGGTCGCGGAAGGCGGCGAGCAGGGCGCTGTCGTGCTCGGGGTCGGCGTGGTAGCCGGCGCGGCGTGCGTCGGCGTGGAAATCGCCCGGTGTCGCGGGCCGGGGCCGGACGGCGAGGCCGCGCCGGGCGAGGCGGGCCCAGTCGAGTTTCGGGCCGGGGTCGATCTTGCGACCCAGCGCGAGGTCGGCGTGGCCGATCACCCGCTCGGGCGGGATCCGCCAGCGCCGCAGGATGCCGGCGAGAAGCGTTTCGAGCGCGGCCATCTGCGGCTCGGGGAAGGGCTCGGCACCGGTATTGGCGATTTCGATGCCGATGGAGCGGGAATTGACCTCGGTCACGCTGCCCCAGGCGCCAAGGCCCGCGTGCCAGGCGCGCATGTCCTCGCGTACGAGCTGCCAGCAGGTGCCGTTGCGCGCCAGCACGTAATGCGCCGAGACCTGGCTTTCGGGGGCACATAGCCAGTCACGCGCGGCGATGGCGCTTGGCATGGCGGTGTAGTGCAGCACCACCATGTCGGCACACGCGCCGAGCCGGCGCGGGCCGAAGTTGTCACTGGGATGCCAGAGTGCGCAGGTCAGCCGCGCGCCGCGCGGAACGGCGCGGGATCCCAGGCGCAGGCAAAGCCGTCGCCATCGGGGTCGAGCCCCTTGCGGTCACGCTGCGGCCCGCCGGCGGCGAGGAAGGCTTCCTGCGCGAGGTCGGACGAGTTGTACGATCCGCAGGCGCGCGAGATCCGGTTGCCGTCGAACCGGCCGCGCCGCTCGTACAGCGGCGAGCCCACCGGGTTGGTGGTCTGCAGCGCGTAGGCGACGATGTTGGGCGCGCTGCTGTTGGGACGCGGCGGCAGATCGGTTGGGTTGATCACCTGGTACTGCGCCCGGTTCTGCGCGATGAGCTGCGCGTCGTCCTCGATGTCGCGCTCGGCCGAAACGGCCTCGAAGCTATTCTCGTTCGAGATCCCGGCCGAGTTGCTCACCACCTGCGGCGCGGGGTTGCCGGGCGCGGCCTGCACCGGCGCCACGCCGGAGTTCCGTGCCGCCGCGTTGGCTGCGGCGTCCGCTTCCGCGTCAGTGCCGTCGAGGGTCGTGGTCTCGACTTCGGTCGGGGCCTGGACGGTCACCTGGCCGGAGACCGCGCCCTGAGAGGCGACCTGGCGCTGCGCGTAGGTCTGGTAATCGCCGAAGCCGACGCCGGCCCCGCTGTCGGGAACTGCCGTGGTGCATGCCGACAGCGCAAGCGCCGCCACACCGCAAAGGAAAACCGTTCGCATTTCGATGCCCGTCACCTTTCTCTGTGCGCGTGCTGTTACCACCACCGGGCGGGCTTTTCCACGAAGCCCGCCGCCTGCTCGAGCGCATAGGCGGTATTCAGCAGATCGCCCTCTTCCCAGGGGCGCCCGATGAGCTGGAGCCCCAGCGGCAGGCCCTGCTTGTCCAGTCCTGCCGGAACGCTAACGCCCGGAAGGCCGGCAAGGTTCACGGTGACGGTGAAAACGTCGTTGAGATACATCTGAACCGGGTCCGCGTCCTTCATCTCGCCGAGGCCGAAGGCCGCCGAGGGCGTGGCCGGCGTGAGGATCGCGTCGACCCCCGCCGCGAAGACGTCCTCGAAGTCCTTCTTGATGAGGGTGCGGACCTTGCGGGCACGGTTGTAGTAGGCATCGTAGAAGCCCGCCGACAGCACGTAGGTGCCGACCATGACGCGGCGCTGCACCTCGGGGCCGAAGCCCTCGGCGCGCGTCTTCTCGTACATGTCGTTGATGCCTTCGCCGCTCGCCAGCGTGGCGCGGTGGCCGTAGCGCACCCCGTCGTAGCGCGCGAGGTTCGACGAGGCCTCTGCGGGCGCGATCACGTAGTAGGCGGGCAGCGCGTACTTGGTGTGCGGCAGCGAGATGTCGACGATCTTCGCACCGGCGTCGGCCAGCATCTCGCGGCCCTTCGCCCAGAGCGCCTCGATCTCGTCGGGCATGCCGTCCATGTGGTATTCGCGCGGAATGCCGATGGTCTTGCCGCGGATGTCGCCGGTCAGCATCGCCTCGAAGTCCGGCACCGGCAGGTCGGCCGAGGTGCTGTCCTTGGGGTCGTGACCGCACATCGCCTGCAGCACGATGGCCGCGTCGCGCACGTCCTTGGTCATCGGGCCGGCCTGGTCGAGCGAGCTGGCGAAGGCGACGATGCCCCAGCGCGAGCAGCGCCCGTAGGTCGGCTTGATGCCGGTGATGCCGGTGAAGGCGGCGGGCTGGCGGATCGAGCCGCCGGTGTCGGTGCCGGTCGCCGCGAGGCAGAGGTCGGCCGCGACCGCTGCCGCCGAGCCGCCCGACGAGCCGCCGGGGGTCAGCTGCGCGTCGTCGTTGCCGCGCCGCCAGGGGTTCACCGCGTTGCCGTAGGTGCTGGTCTCGTTCGACGAGCCCATGGCGAACTCGTCCATGTTGAGCTTGCCCAGCATCACCGCGCCAGCGTCGAAGAGCTGGCCGGTGACGGTGGATTCATACTCCGGGCGGAACCCCTCGAGGATGCGCGAGGCGGCCTGCGATGCGACACCCCTGGTGCAGAAGAGATCCTTGATCCCCATCGGGATGCCGCACATCGCGGGCGCGTCGCCGGCCTTGATCCGGGCGTCGGCGGCGCGGGCCTGCTCGAGCGCGCTCTCGGGGGTCTTGTGCACGTAGGCGTTCAGCGCCCCGGCCTCCTCGATGGCCGAAAGACAGGCCTCGGTCAGCTCCACGCTGGTCACTTCGCCCGCGCGCAGCGCGTCGCGCGCACCGGCGACCTTCATCTTCGTCAGTTCGCTCATTCCACCACCTTCGGCACTGCAAAGAACCCTTCGCGGGCATCGGGCGCGTTCGACAGGATCTTCTCCTGCATGCCCCCGTCGGTCACCCCATCCTCGCGGCGCTTCAGCCGCATCGGCGTGACCGAGACCATGGGTTCCACGCCCTCGACGTCGACCTCGTTCAGCTGCTCGATGAAATCGAGGATGTTCGAGAATTCCTGCGCCAGCGCGGGCAGCTGCTCTTCCTCGACCCGGATCCGGGCGAGCTTCGCCACGCGGGCGGCGGTATCGGTGTCGATCGACATCGGCGGGCTCCGTTGTCCTGAATTTGTCCCGCCCGCTTTACCGCCGCTGTCTCCGGGCCGCAAGCGCCGCGGCGGGGCAGGGGCGGGGCCCGGGCCTTCTTCTGGCTTCAAATATCCCCGGGGTGAATGCGCCGCAGGCGCAGAGGGGCAGCGCCCCTGCCGCCGTGCAGCGGCAGACCCGGCCGCCGCGGGGCGGTCGGTCGCCGCCTATTCCAGCTCGTAGGGCAGCACGTCGCGGCGCTCGGGATGGATGGAGAGCCGCTTCTCCAGCGGCGGCACCGAGCGCTGGTGGCAGTTGGTGCGCTCGCAGATCCGGCAGGAAATGCCGATCGGCTCGAAGGCCCCGTCGCGGCCGAGGTCCAGCCCGTCGGCGTAGACCAGCGCGCCTGCGTGTTTGACCTCGCAGCCGAGCGCCATGGCGTAGCGCCGCACCGGCGCGCCGAAATGGCCGCCGCGCTTGGGCACGTCGCGGGCGAGCAGCACGTAACGCACCCCGTCCGGGGTCTCGGCGAGCTGGCGCAGGAAATGGCCGGGCGTCTCGAAGGCGCGGTGCACGTTCCACAGCGGGCAGGCGCCGCCGAAGCGGGCGAACTGCAGCCGCGTGGCGGAGTGGCGCTTGGTGATCGTGCCGGCCTGGTCGACGCGGGCGAAGAAGAACGGAATGCCCTTGGCGCCGGGCCGCTGCAGCGTCGAGAGCCGGTGCGCCACCTGCTCGATCGAGGCGCCGAAGCGCGCCGCCAGCAGCTCGAGGTCGTGGCGGGTTTCCTGCGCCGCCGCGAGGAAGCGGCCGTAGGGCATCATCGCCGCCCCGGCGAAGTAGTTGGCGAGCCCCAGCTTGGCGATGGCGCGCGCCGCGTCGGACTGGAACCGGGCGAGGTCGAGCGTCGCCTCCAGAAGGTCGTTCTGGCGCAGCAGCGCCACCTGCACCAGCAGCTGGAAGGTCTGGGTCTCGGGCGGCACGAGGCTCGAGAGCGTCAGTTCGCGCTTTTCCGCGTCCCAGGCGCGCAAGGTGGTGGTGTGGGTCCGCTCGACCCGTATGCCGCGCTCGCGCAGCCGAGAGATCACGCCGGCGCGCAGGTCGCCGGCGATGCCTTCGGCGAAATGCTCGGCGGCGCGGTCCATGGCGTCGATGTAGTTGTCGCAGTAGTGGAAGAAGTCGCGCACTTCCTCCCACGGCGAGGGCTGCAGCTGCGCATCCTCGCGCCCCAGCGCCTCGTCGAGACTGGCGAGCCGCTCGTGGGTCTGCCGGTAGGCGCGGTGCAGTTCGAGAAAGGCGCGCGCCAGCGCCGGCGCGTTCGAGGCGGTGAGCCGCAGGTCGGCGAGCGGCGGCGCCTCGGCGAAGATCGGGTCGGCCAGCGCCTCGCGCATGTCGGTGACCAGCCGCTCGCTGTCGCCCTGTCCCAGCTCGGTGACGTCGAAGCCGAATTCCTGCGCCAGCGCCAGCACCACCGTGGTCGAGACCGGCCGGTTGTTGTTCTCCATCTGGTTCAGGTAGGGCAGCGAGATCCCCAGCTTGGCGGCGAAATCCTTCTGCGTGAGGCTCAGCCGGCCGCGCAGGTCGCGCAGCTTGGCGCCCGCGTAGAGCTTGCGTGTGGCCATCGGTCTCCTCCCGTGGGTTCGCTGGTTTGCGAAACGTGACGGCCAAGTTTGCAAATCCGCGCGCCGGGGTCCAGCCCGGATGCCGGGTGCCGGGCTCAGGCGGTGCCGAGCCCGCCCAGCTGCCGCTCGCGGCGGATCACCACGAGGATCGCCGCGACCGAGGCGATGCCGGTCGAGAACATCAGCCACAGCAGGGGCCAGGCGCCGGTTCCGGGATGCAGCAGGGCGCCCGCAAGTGCCGAGAGCGCAGCGCCGCCGCCGATCATGATCGCGCCGGCGAGCCCCGAGGCGGTGCCCGCCAAATGGGGACGCACCGACAGCGCGCCGGCGGTGGCATTGGGGATGGTCATGCCGTTTCCAAGGCCGACGAAGGTCATGTAGCCGAAGAACGTCCACTCCGACTGGAAGCCCATGGCAAAGGTGACCAGCGCCAGCGCCAGACCGCCGGTGTTCACGATGCAGCCCCAGAGGATCATCCGGTTGATGCCGACGCGCGCCGAGAATTTTCCCGACAGCCCGTTGCCGATCATGTAGCCCACGGCGGGCGCGCCGAAGAAGAAGCCGAGGACGGCCGGGGTCAGGCCGAAGACCTCGGAGCCCACGAAGGGTGCGCCGCCGAGGTAGGCGAAGAAGGCGCCCGAGGAAAAGGCGCAGCTCAGCGCGTAGCCCCAGAAGCGCGGGCTGCGGAACAGCTCGGGATACTCGCTGAACTGCTGGCCCAGCGACAGCCCGCGCGACACCGAGGTCTCGCCGAGGTCGCGCCAGCTCAGCCAGAAGATCGCGGCCCCCAGTCCGAACAGCAGCCAGAAGGTCGCCTGCCAGCCGAAGGCTTCGCCCAGCACGCCGCCGATCACCGGGCCGACCATCGGCACCACGGCGACGCCCATGGTGACGTAGCCGATCATCGAGGCCGCCTGGTCCTGCGGAACGATGTCGCGCACCACGGCGCGGCTCAGCACCATCGCCGAGACGATCACCGCCTGGCACATCCGGAAGGCGAGAAAGAGCGCCACGTTGGGCGCGAAGATGCAGCCCAGCGTGGCCACGAGGAACAGCCCCAGCCCCCACAGAATCACCGGTCTGCGCCCGAACTTGTCCGAGATGGGGCCGATCAGGATCTGCAGCACCGCGTTCACGCCGAGGTAGATCGCGACCGAAAGCTGCATGAGCCTGTACTCGGTCTCGAAATGTGCCGTCATCTTGGGCAGCGACGGCAGGAACACGTTCATCGCAAGCGCCGAGATTCCGGCCAGCAGGATGAGTGTGACAATATGTGGCGGCGTGGTTTGATCCAGGAACCGGATGCGGGGCGGATTTTCCATGTAAGGAGGGGTAGGACCGAAACCGGAGTTTGTCCATTCCGCTTGCGATGCGTGCCTGCGCTTTGCGAGTTTGCAATTTGCTCGACAAGTCATTTTCCAAGTTTGCAAATTTGCCGAATTTGACTTGAGCGGGAAGGACGCCTCTGTATGGTCACGCCAAACGAAAGGGACGGCCATGAAAGACATTCTGCATGAACTGGAAGACCGGCGTGCCGGTGCCCGCATCGGCGGTGGTCAGAAGCGGATCGACGCGCAGCACGCCAAGGGCAAGCTGACCGCGCGCGAACGTATCGAGCTGCTTGTCGACGAGGGCAGCTTCGAGGAGTACGACATGTTCGTGGCTCATCGCTGCACCGACTTCGGCATGGAGAAGAACCGCCCCTACGGCGATGGCGTGGTGACCGGCTGGGGCACGATCAACGGCCGCATGGTCTACGTCTTCAGCCAGGACTTCACGGTGCTCGGCGGGTCCGTTTCGGCCACCCACGCGATGAAGATCTGCAAGATCATGGACATGGCGATGCAGAACGGCGCGCCGGTGATCGGCCTCAACGACTCGGGCGGTGCCCGCATCCAGGAGGGTGTCGACAGCCTCGCGGGCTACGCCGAGATCTTCCAGCGCAACATCATGGCCTCGGGGGTGATCCCGCAGATCAGCGTCATCATGGGCCCCTGCGCCGGCGGCGCGGTCTACAGCCCGGCCATGACCGACTTCATCTTCATGGTGAAGGATACCTCCTACATGTTCGTGACCGGCCCCGACGTGGTGAAGACGGTCACCAACGAGGTCGTCACCGCCGAGGAACTGGGCGGGGCCTCCACCCACACCAAGAAGTCGAGCGTCGCCGACGGCGCCTTCGAGAACGACGTGGAGGCGCTTGCCGAAGTGCGCCGTCTCGTGGACTTCCTGCCGCTCAACAACCGCGAGAAGCCGCCGGTGCGGCCCTTCTTCGATGACGTGGCGCGGGTCGAGAGCTCGCTCGACACGATCATCCCCGAGAACGCCAACCAGCCCTACGACATGAAGGAACTGATCCTGAAGGTCGCGGACGAAGGCGATTTCTACGAGATACAGGAAGAGCACGCCAAGAACATCATCACCGGCTTCATCCGGCTCGAGGGTCAGACCGTGGGCATCGTGGCGAACCAGCCGATGGTGCTGGCGGGCTGCCTCGACATCGACAGCTCGAAGAAGGCCGCGCGTTTCGTGCGGTTCTGCGATGCCTTCGAGATCCCGCTGCTGACCTTCGTCGACGTGCCGGGCTTCCTGCCGGGCACCGGTCAGGAATACGGTGGCGTCATCAAGCATGGCGCGAAGCTGCTCTTTGCCTACGGCGAGGCGACGGTGCCGAAGGTGACCGTCATCACCCGCAAGGCCTATGGCGGCGCCTACGACGTGATGAGCTCGAAGCACCTGCGCGGCGACGTGAACTACGCCTGGCCGACCGCGGAAATCGCGGTGATGGGGGCCAAGGGGGCGACCGAGATCATCCATCGCGCCGACCTCGGTGACGCGGAGAAGATCGCCAAGCACACCGCCGACTACGAGGACCGCTTCGCGAATCCCTTCGTTGCCGCCGAGCGCGGGTTCATCGACGAGGTGATCCAGCCCCGCTCGACCCGCCGCCGGGTGAGCCGTGCCTTCGCCATGCTGCGCAACAAGAAGCTCAGCAACCCGTGGAAGAAGCACGACAACATCCCGCTCTGATCCGGTCGCGGGGGAGTCATGGGCCGCAAGGGCTGGCATACGCATGCGCAGGGCGGGGCGCTGATCCTCGCCCGCCGGTGGCCGGCGCGCTTCGACCTGAGCGTCGAGACGCGGCTGCTGCCGGTGCGCCGACGCGCGCGCCTGGCCCACCAGGTGCGGCAGGATCTGTGGCGCGCGCTGCAGGACCTGCGTGGCTTCTCGCCCTGCGTGCTCGTCGAGGACACGGGGCAGGGCACGCTCGTGCGGGCCGGTGGTCAGCTCGACGCGCAGGCCCCGAGGGCCCGCGCCGAGGCCGGCATCGCCGAGTTGCTCGAGGATCCGCGCCGTCGGGCGCGCTGGCTTCGGTGGGCGTCATGAACCGCGCCGGAGCTCGTCTCCTGCCCGGCGTGGCGCTGGTGCTCGGTCTCGCCGGGCCGGCGTTTCCGCTGGCCGAGGCCGCCCTGATCGAGGTGCCTTCGGGCATGCCGGTGCGCTTCCATGACGCCATCGCGGGCGAGCAGGGGGTGGCTTCGGTCTACCGGTTCCGCTTCGTCGCACCGGAGATCGGCGGTGCGGCGCCACGGCCTTACGAGGAGGTCGCCCCGGACATGGACGCGCTGTGCCAGGGGTTCGCACTGTCGCAGCTTGATGGCGGCGATCCACCCGCTGACCGTATCGTGATCTCGCTCATGGCGGAGGTGGTCGCGTTCGGCGATCCTTCGCCGGGCACACCACAGTATTTCGAGGCCTACAGTCTGCGTGACGGCCGCTGCATCTGGGAAGCTTTCTGATGTATCCACAACATCTTGCGGAAAAATCTGCAGGCATGACGCGAATTGCGTCTTTGTCGCCACAAATATCGCATCCGGAGCGCGAAAGATATTGTCCCGCTCACAATTGGGCTATGTTTGGGGTCGGTCACCCCAGAGTGATCGACATAACGGAACGAGGACAGGCAGGGCCGTCAGGCCGTGTCGGTTCCAAAGAACCAGACAGGAGTATAACATGTCCAAGAGCATCAAAGTTCTGGCAATGCTGGGTCTCTTCGGCCTTGCAGCGTGCGGTGGTCAGCAGGAAGAAGAGTTCGTCGTGGTCGACCCCGAGCCGATCTCGACCGAGCCGGTCTACACCGGCAAGTACAAGTGATCTTGCGGGGCGGGCCCGCAAGCCCGCCCCTCTTCGACCCCGCGCGGTGGCCATTTCCTTCGGGGAGGGCGGGTCATGCTGAAACACCGCGGTTTCCCGAGCCGGCTCACCGGCACCGACTTCCAGTTCACCATTCGTCGCGCCAACCCGCGCGGGATCACGCCGCTGACCCGCCGCGAGCGCTATCGCGACCGCAAGGCGGTGGACAAGCGCGCCGACCTCGCCTTCGTGGCGGCGCTCTGGGCGCATTTCGGCAACGAACCCTTCGAACGCGGCAACCTTGATGCCGGTCGGCTCTCGTGGCTCTTCGGACGCGAGGTGCTGCCCTATGACGACCCCTTCGATCCCGAAAGCTACGACGCGCTCCTGATCATCGACGAGCAGGCGGCCCGCGCGAGCTATCCCGAGGCCTTCGAGGAGGGCGACGAATGGGTCTGAGCCGCGCCCCCCGTGCCCCCGGTTGGCGGAATGGCGCTCATCTTGAGGGTGGGCGAGGACGCCTCTTTCAACCGCAGGGTGAATCGGTCAGTGTGGACGTGTTGCGAGTCGCCGGGCGCCAACGCAGGGCGCCCGGGATTCACCGTTACCCTTCCCCTTGCGGACGGTCCGGTTCATCCCCTTGCCGGCCGTCCGCCTTTCTTTCCGTAGCTTCCCCGTATCGCCGCGCGCGACATCCCGCCGATATTCGGCGTGTCCCCGCGCATGTGGTTGGGCGCGCGAAAAAAATGGCATGGAACTCCGCGCCCAGACGTGGCGTTGTGTCGTGGAAGGTTTTCACGGAACACAAGGAGTTTCCATCATGGCAAAGACCGCCATTCGCCTCGCAGCCATCCTCGGCCTTTTCACCGTCGCAGCCTGCGAGACCTCGGATCTCGGCCGTGCCGGCATGGGCGCAGGCACCGGTTACCTGGTCGACCGCGCAACCGGCGGTGACGGCACCGTGGGCGCAGCCGTGGGCGCGACCGCAGGCATCGTCTGCGACGACGTCACGCCGCAGTACTGCAACTAAGACAGTTTCGATCGCCACCGCGCCCGGCGCGGTGACCGATCCGTTTTGCCAGCCATCGGAGCCCACGCGGGCCCCGGTGGCTTTTTTTGTGGCCGCGCGCACCTTCGCGTCGCGTGCGCCTGGGAATACCGTAGGAAAGGGACAGACATGTTCGACAAGATCCTGATCGCCAACCGGGGCGAGATTGCCTGCCGGGTCATCAAGTCGGCGCAGAAGATGGGCATCAAGACGGTGGCCGTCTACTCCGAGGCCGACAAGCACGCGCTGCATGTCGCCATGGCCGACGAGGCGGTGCACATCGGGCCGCCGCCGGCGAACCAGTCCTATATCGTGATCGACAAGATCATGCAGGCGATCAAGGACACCGGTGCGCAGGCGGTGCACCCGGGCTACGGCTTCCTGTCCGAGAACCCGAAGTTCGCCGATGCGCTCGAAGCGGCCGGCGTCGCCTTCATCGGACCGCCGAAGGGCGCGATCGAGGCGATGGGCGACAAGATCACCTCGAAGAAACTGGCGAAAGAGGCCGGCGTGAGCACCGTGCCCGGCTACATGGGCATCATCGAGGACGCCGACGAGGCGGTGAAGATCAGCCAGGAGATCGGCTACCCGGTGATGATCAAGGCCTCCGCCGGCGGCGGCGGCAAGGGCATGCGCATCGCATGGAACGACGAGGAAGCGCGCGAGGGCTTCCAGTCGTCCAAGAACGAGGCGGCGAGCTCCTTCGGGGACGACCGCATCTTCATCGAGAAGTTCGTGACGCAGCCGCGCCACATCGAGATCCAGGTGCTCTGCGATGCGCATGGCAACGGCCTGTGGCTGAACGAGCGCGAATGCTCGATCCAGCGCCGCAACCAGAAGGTCGTCGAAGAGGCGCCGTCGCCGTTCCTTGACCCCGAGACCCGCAAGGCGATGGGCGAGCAGGCCGTGGCTCTGGCCAAGGCCGTCGATTACACCAGCGCGGGCACGGTGGAATTCATCGTCGACGCCGACAAGAACTTCTACTTCCTCGAGATGAACACCCGTCTTCAGGTGGAGCACCCGGTTACCGAGCTGATCACCGGCATCGACCTTGTCGAGCAGATGATCCGCGTCGCCAACGGCGAGGCGCTGAGCATCACGCAGGACGACGTCAAGATCAACGGCTGGGCCATCGAGAACCGCCTCTACGCCGAGGACCCCTATCGCAACTTCCTGCCCTCCATTGGCCGGCTGACGCGCTACCGTCCGCCGGAAGAGGGCAAGCTGGGCGAGGGGATCGTGCGCAACGATACCGGCGTCTTCGAGGGCGGCGAGATCTCGATGTACTACGACCCGATGATCGCCAAGCTCTGCACCTGGGGGCACACCCGCTCCGAGGCGATCGAGACCATGCGCAACGCGCTCGACAGCTTCGAGGTCGAGGGCATCGGGCACAACCTGCCGTTCCTCTCGGCCGTGATGGATCATCCGCGGTTCATCTCGGGCAACATCTCGACCGCCTTCATCGCCGAGGAATATCCCGACGGCTTCGAGGGCGTGACGCTGGGCGAGGACAAGCTGCGCGACATCGCCGCCGCCGCGGCCGCGATGAACCGCGTGGCCGAGATCCGGCGCGCGCGCATCTCGGGCGTGCTCGACAACCACGAGCGCACCGTGGGCGAGGAGTGGAACGTCGCGCTGCAGGGGCAGAGCTTCGACGTGACCGTCGCGGCGGACAAGTCGGGCTCGACCATCACCTTCGCGGACGGTGACGAGATCCGGGTCGACGGCGACTGGACCCCGGGTCACGCGCTGGCCCACATGAGCGTCAACGGGCGGCCGCTCGTGCTCAAGGTCGGCAAGATCTCGGGCGGGTTCCGCATCCGCTCGCGCGGCGCCGATCTCAAGGTGCACGTGCGGACCCCGCGTCAGGCCGAGCTCGCGCGGCTGATGCCCGAGAAGCTGCCGCCGGACACCTCGAAGATGCTGCTCTGCCCGATGCCGGGCCTGATCGTCTCGCTCAACGTGGCCGAGGGCGACGAGGTGCAGGAGGGCCAGGCGCTCTGCACCGTCGAGGCGATGAAGATGGAGAACATCCTGCGGGCGGAACGTCGTGGCGTGGTCAAGAAGATCAACGCCGGGCCGGGCGACAGCCTCGCCGTCGACGACGTCATCATGGAGTTCGAATGATGTCTGCCGCTTCCCGCACAGAGTTCCCGTCTCCGGCCCACGCGGCCGGGGCGCGGAGCGTGTGGGGAGCGGCACAATTTTTCCTGAGCGTCCTGCCGGAGCCCGCGAGATGACACCCGACCGCCCCAATGTCCAAAGCCTGCGGAAACCCGTTTCCGCCATGCTGGCGTGGGGGCGTCGGGCAGGGGACCGGTGCGATGCGTGGTATCTCGGGGATGGGGCGTGGGCTGCTGCTGGCGGTGCCGCTCATGCTGTCGGCGTGCTTCTACGGCACCGAGGGGCAGCTGCGCGGAAAACTGTCCGACACGCTCTACCTGCGCGATACGCTCTACTTCCGCGACCGCCTGGGCTGCACGGCGGCCCTGTTCTCGATCTACACGCGCCATCCGAGACCCCGGGTGATGCGGGCCGGCGACGTGGCCGCGGCGCTGTCGCTGCTCGACCGGGGCAAGCCGGTGGCCTTCGAGACCGGGCTCAGCCCCGACGGTATCTCGCGCGCGGTGCTGGAACACGAGACCCGCAGCGGGCTGGGAATCGTCTCGGCCGGGGTGTCGGGGGCGACGCAGTGCCTCGAGCCGGCGCTCGAGGAACCGCTCTACAGGGCCATGCTCGACCCGCAGGTGGTCACGGTCTACGACCCGCAGGCAAAGGTGCTGGCGCTGATCGAATGGTCCGAGAAACGCGCCTGGGTGCTGCGCTCCTTCGACTGAGGGCGGCTCACTCGGCGGGCGGTTGCGGCGCGTTCAACCGGTCGCGCACCTCCTGCTGGCGCAGCGGCTGCTTGTCGATCGAGCGCGAGATTTCCCGCACGTGCCAAGGTGCCGGCTTGCGGAACAGGATCGTGCCGTCCTTGGCGATGAGCGCGAGCATGAAGCCGTTCGGGCGCAGCGCGCGGCGGATCGGCGAGCGGGCCGACGGGTCGGTGTCGGTGATGACCACCACGTCGCGGTCGACCAGCGCATCGAGTCGGTCGGTGACGAGTTGCATCTGCTGCACGAAACGCGGGTCCGCCGGGTTGTCGGCGAAGACCACGAGCGGCCGCTTGATCCAGAGGAAGTCTTCGAGTGTCGCCTCGCCAGCCGGGCGGATCGTCTCGGCCTCGGGGGTCTCGGCACCCTGTGCCGCACCGAGGCCGGCGGTGAGGGTCAGCCCCGCGAGCAGGGCGAGAAGCATGCGGCGTGTCATGCCTCAAGATATAGGCGCGCCGACCGGCGTCGCACAATGTTTCGCGGCGTCTGCGTCGAAATTTTCCTGTCTTAACCGCTTTCTCACCGGGAGGGCCGCATGATGACGCGATCCCTTCACACGGAGACGGCGGTTCATGGACATCATCCTGCACCCGGGCGCGCACCGCACGGGCACGACCACGTTCCAGTCCTACCTGCGGGGCGCAGAGGGCGCCCTGACGGCGCAGGGGCTGGTGGCGTGGGAGCCCCGGCGCACCCGCAAGGGGCTGTTTCACGGGCTCTTCGATCCGTGCCCCTGCGCCTGTCCGACGGGCAGGGCGGAGGGGCGCGTACGGCTCGCACTTTCGTCCGCCACGCGGCAGGGGGCCAAGGCGCTGATCGTGTCGGAAGAGAACATGCTCGGCACCCCGCGGGCCTGCCTGCGCGCGCGGCGGCTCTACCCGGACGCGGCGACGCGGCTGGCGCGGATGGGCGCGGCCCTTGGCGCGGTGCGGCGCGTGGTGCTGCAGATCCGCTCGCCAGAGATGTGGTGGGCCTCGACGCTGGCCTTCCTGCTGCCGCGTGGTGCCCCGCTGCCCGATCCATCAACGCTTGCCACGCTGGCAGAGGCCCGGCGCAGCTGGCGGCACGTCATCGGCGACATCCGCGCGGCGCTGCCCGAGGCCGAGATCGTGGTCACCCCCTTCGAGCGGCTGGTCTCGCGCCCCGATCTTCTGCTGCGCTGCGCCACCGGGCAGGCCGGCCCGGCGCTGCCGCCGGGGGGCATCTGGACGCACCGCAGCCCGCGGCTCGCAGAGCTGCGCGCGGTGCTTGCGGCGCGCGGCGAGGACCCTTTGCGGCTGCCCGAGGGCGAGGGGCGCTGGATGCCGTTCACGCCCGCGCAGGCAGCGGCGCTGCGCGAAAGGTATTCCGACGACCTGTTCTGGCTGCACGCCGGGGCGGGTGGTCTGGCCCGACTGACAGAGGACCCGGAGCACGGAGAGGACAGCGCAGCCTGGCCCCCGGCTCCACCAAGGAGAGGACAGGACGATGACAGCCAAACTGGACAACTGGCAGGCACTCGCTGAAAAGGAACTGAAGGGCCGCCCGCTGGAGGGCCTGAACTGGAAGACGCTCGAGGGCATCGAGGTCAAGCCGCTCTATACCCCCGCCGACATCGAGGGGCTGCCGCAGATCGACGAGGTTCCGGGTGTCGAGCCATTCACCCGCGGCGTGCGCGCGACCATGTACACCGGCCGTCCGTGGACGATCCGGCAGTATGCGGGCTTTTCCACCGCCGAGGAGTCGAACGCCTTCTACCGCAAGGCGCTGGCCGCCGGTCAGCAGGGCGTGTCGGTGGCCTTCGACCTCGCCACCCATCGTGGCTACGACAGCGACCACCCGCGCGTCGTGGGCGACGTGGGCAAGGCCGGCGTCGCCATCGACTCGGTCGAGGACATGAAGGTTCTCTTCGACGGCATCCCGCTCGATCAGATCTCGGTCTCGATGACCATGAACGGCGCGGTGATCCCGGTGCTGGCGAACTTCATCGTCACCGGTGAAGAGCAGGGCCACGACAAGTCGGTGCTGTCCGGGACCATCCAGAACGACATCCTGAAAGAGTTCATGGTGCGGAACACCTACATCTATCCGCCCGAACCCTCGATGCGCATCATCTCGGACATCATCGAGTATACCTCGAACGAGATGCCGCGCTTCAACTCGATCTCGATCTCCGGCTACCACATGCAGGAAGCGGGCGCGAACCTCGTGCAGGAGCTCGCGTTCACGCTGGCCGACGGCAAGGAATACGTGAAGACGGCGATGGATGCCGGCATGGACATCGACAAGTTCGCCGGCCGGCTGTCGTTCTTCTTCGCCATCGGCAAGAACTTCTTCATGGAGATCGCCAAGCTGCGCGCCGCGCGGATGCTGTGGTCGCGCATCATGACCGAGCTCGGCGCCAAGTCGTCGCGCTCGAAGATGCTGCGCACGCACTGCCAGACCTCGGGGGTGTCGCTGGCCGAGCAGGATCCCTACAACAACGTCATCCGCACCGCCTACGAGGCGATGAGCGCGGTGCTCGGCGGCACCCAGTCGCTGCACACCAACGCGCTCGACGAGGCGATCGCGCTGCCGACCGAGTTCTCGGCCCGGATCGCGCGCAACACCCAGCTCATCCTGCAGGAAGAGACCGGCGTGACCAAGGTCGTCGACCCGATGGCCGGCTCCTACTACGTCGAGAAGCTGACCGCCGACCTTGCCGAGGCCGCGTGGAAGCTGATCGAGGAGGTCGACGAGATGGGCGGCATGACCAAGGCGGTGGCCTCGGGCATGCCCAAGCTGCGCATCGAGGAGACCGCCGCCCGCCGGCAGGCCGACATCGACCGCGGCGACGACGTGATCGTCGGCGTGAACAAGTATCGGCTCGAGAAGGAAGACGAGCTCGACATCCTCGACATCGACAACGCCAAGGTGCGTGACGGTCAGGTCAAGGCGCTCGAGCGCATCCGCGCGACGCGCGACCAGGCCGCCTGCGACGCGGCGCTGGCCGAGCTCGAGCGGCGGTCGAAGGAGGGCGGCAACCTGCTGGAAGCCGCGGTGGAAGCAGCCCGTGCCCGGGCCACGGTCGGAGAGATCAGCATGGCGATGGAAAAGGTGTTCGGCCGTCACCGGGCCGAGGTGAAGACGCTCGCGGGCGTATACGGTGCCGCCTACGAGGGCGACGAGGGCTTTGCCGCCATCCAGAAATCCGTCGAGGATTTCGCCGAGGCAGAAGGCCGCCGTCCGCGCATGCTGGTGGTCAAGATGGGCCAGGACGGCCATGACCGTGGCGCCAAGGTCATCGCCACCGCCTTTGCCGACATCGGCTTCGACGTCGACGTCGGCCCGCTGTTCCAGACCCCGGAAGAGGCGGCGCAGGACGCGATCGACAACGACGTGCACATCGTCGGCATCTCGAGCCAGGCGGCGGGGCACAAGACCCTTGCGCCGCAGCTCGTCAAGGCACTGAAGGAGCAGGGGGCCGAGGATATCATCGTGATCTGCGGCGGCGTGATCCCGCACCAGGATTACCAGTTCCTGTATGACGCCGGGGTCAAGGCGATCTTCGGACCGGGCACCAACATCCCCGACGCGGCGCAGGACATCCTGAAGCTCATCGGCTCCTCGCGGGGCTGACGCGCCGCTGTTGTGACGTGTTTGGCGCGGGCCGGGGCAACCTCCGGCCCGCGATGCGTTTTTGCATTTGCTTGCCGGGGGCCGTGCCCTATCGTTCCACAGCTGAACGAACGACGGGCGGGGCATGACGCTGAAGCTGGAACTGGACCACATCGCGGTGCTGGGCGAGAGCCTGGAAGAAGCCGTCGCCCACGCCGAGTCGGCGGTGGGGATGCCGTTGCTGCCCGGCGGCACCCATCCACGCTACGGCACCCACAACCAGCTTCTCGGGCTGGGCGGCGTCTACCTCGAGGCGCTGGCCATCGACCCCGCAGCCGAGCCGCCGACCGAACCACGCTGGTTCGGGCTCGACCGCTTCAAGGGGCCGGCGCGGCTCGACAAGTGGATCTGCCGGGTGCGCGACATGGACGAGGCGCTGGCGGCGCTGCCGATGGCGGGCCGCCCGGTCGAGCTGTCGCGCGGGCGGCTGCGCTGGCTGATGTCGGTGCCCGGGGACGGGATGCTGCCCTATGACGGCATGTTCCCGGCGCTGATCCAGTGGCTGAGCCCGGTGCCCGCCGGGGCGATCCTCTCGGCGTCGGGCGCGCGGCTCACCGGTCTCGAGGTCATCCATCCCGAGGCCGAGGGGCTCGAGGCGCTGCTGGCGCCATATCTCGATGCGCCGCTGGTCCGGTTCGCGACCGGCGCCCGCCCCGCGCTGCGTGCCGAGTTGCGCACCCCGCAGGGCCAGCTTCGCATCCTGCAATGACCGTCCCGCGATGATCGTGCGCCCGGCCCGCGCGGAGGACGCCGCGCCGCTCGTGGCCCTCTGGAACCCGTGGATCCGCGACACGGCGATCACCTTCACCACCGACGAAAAAACCGAGGCCGGACTCGCGGCCGACATCGCCGCGCGCGGTCCCGCCTTCGTGGTGGCGGAGGACGGCGGCGCGCTCCTGGGGTTCGCGACCTTCTTTCCGTTCCGCGCGGGGCCGGGCTACGCCTGGACGAAGGAACACACGGTCATCCTCGCCCCCGAGGCAAGAGGTCGCGGGGCGGGACGCGCGCTCATGGCGGCGCTCGAAGACGAGGCGCAGCGGCAGGGGGTGCATGCGCTGATGGCCGGGATTTCGGCGGAAAACCCTGCAGGCGTGGCGTTTCACGCCGCCATCGGCTTTCACGAGGTCGCACGGCTGCCGCAGGTCGGTCGGAAGTTCGACCGCTGGATGGACCTTGTGCTGATGCAGAAATTTCCGTGATCCGTCCTGACACCGCCGCGCAGAGCGCGTAAACTCCGCCCATGTCGATCTGGACCCGCATATCCGAGGCGCTTTCCGCGCTGGCCAAGGGCGAAGGGCTGGGCGCGGTCTTCGACCGTCTCCGCCAGCCGCCCGAGCGCACCGTTGCCTTCACCATCGCGGTGATCGCGCTGTCTGCGAAGATGGCCAAGGCCGACGGCCGGGTCACGCGCAACGAGGTGGCCGCCTTCCGCGAGATCTTCTCGATCCCGCCGGAAGACGAGGCCGCCGCTGCGCGGGTCTTCAACCTCGCGCGGCAGGACGTGGCCGGCTTCGAGGAATACGCGCGCCGCATCCGCCGGATGTTCGACGGCAACAAGGGGCCGATCTGCGACCTGATGGAGGGGCTCTTCTACATCGCGGTGGCCGACGGTCAGTATCACCCGGACGAGGCCGAGTTCCTCGAGCGGGTGGCCGAGATCTTCGAGATCCCGGCGTCGCAGTTCCGTGCCATCCGCAGCCGCTTCGTGCCCGATGCAGAGCCCGATCCCTACGCGGTGCTGGGCGTCTCGCACGACGCGCCGCTCGCCGAGATCCGCCGCCAGTGGCGGCAACTCGTCCGCGACAGCCACCCCGACGTGATGCAGGCGCGCGGCGTGCCGGAAGAGGCGGTGAAGCTCTCCGAGAAGCGCCTCATCGACATCAACCGCGCCTGGGAGGAAATCTCGGCGCAGCGGGCCGCCTGAGCGCGAGCCGGTGCGGCTGGCCACCTACAACGTCGAATGGTTCGACGCGCTCTTCGACGACGCGGGAACGCTGCTGGCCGATGACCGCTGGTCTGCCCGGCATGACATAACGCGGGCGCAGCAGATCGAGGCGCTCGGCATCGTCTTCACCGCCGTCGATGCCGATGCTTGGATGATCGTCGAGGCCCCCGACAGCAACACCCGCCGCAACACCACCCGGGCGCTGAACGCTTTTGCCGAGGCCTTCGACTTGCGCACGCGGGCCGTGCTGACCGGTTTCCTGAACGGCACCCAGCAGGAGATCGCGCTGCTCTACGACCCGGCGGTGCTGACCGTGCGGCATGCGCCGGAGGGCACGCCCGGGGGTGAGGTGCCGCGCTTCGACGGGGTGTTCCGAATCGACCTCGACATCGACGAGACCGAGGACCGCGTGACCTTTTCGAAGCCACCGCTCGAGGTCGCGGCGGTCACCGCCCGGGGGCACGAGCTGCGGCTGATCGGTGCGCACCTGAAGTCCAAGGCGCCGCATGGCGCCGAGACCCGCGACCAGATCATGCGGCCGGGGATCGCCAACCGGCGCAAGCAGTTGGCGCAGGCGATCTGGCTGCGGCGGCGCGTCCGCACGCATCTCGAGGCCGGCGACAGCGTGATCGTGATGGGCGACCTGAACGACGGCCCGGGTCTCGATGAATACGAGCATCTCTTCGGGCGCAGCTCGGTCGAGATCGTGCTGGGCGACGGCGGGCCACGGCTCCACGATCCGAACGCCGTGGCGACGCTGGGCTCGAAGCTTGGGCCGCATCCGACCTCGGCGCGGTTCTACCTGAAGGGCGAGAAGCGGTTCCTGCAGGCGATGCTCGACTACATCATGGTGTCGCCGGACCTCGCGGCGATGGGGCCGCGCTGGCGGATCTGGCACCCGTTCGACGATCCGGTCTGCTGGAAGACGCCGGAATTGCGCGAGGCGCTTCTCGTGGCATCGGACCATTTCCCGGTGTCGCTCGACATCGACCTGTGAGGGCAGGGGCGGTGGGTTGGTAAACCCACCCTACGAGGCGCTGCGACAGGTCTCATGGGCGGGTTTCGATCATCGCCGGTCGGGACGCGGCTGCCGGGGCAGCTCGTGCAGGCCGTCGGACCGCAGCGCGATGGCGTAGGGCGAGTTTGCAACCCACCCCCGTCCGGGATGAACGGATAACCGGAGGTCAGACCTTGAGCAGCTTCAGCGCTTCCTTGAGGTCGATGGCCCCGTCGTAGAGCGCGCGGCCCGAGATGGCGCCATTGAGCGTGGCGCCGCAGTCGCGCAGCGCGCGCAGGTCCTTGAGCGACGAGACGCCGCCCGAGGCGATCACCGGGATCGTCACCGCGTTGGCAAGCGCTGCCGTGGCCTCGATGTTGGGGCCCTGCATGGCGCCGTCGCGGTTGATGTCGGTGTAGATGATCGCGGCGACGCCGGCGTCCTCGTAGCTCTTGGCGAGCTCCACGGCATCGACGTCGGTGACCTCGGCCCAACCCTTGGTGGCGACGCGGCCGTCGCGGGCGTCGATGCCCACGGCGATCTTGCCGGGGAAGGCGGCTGCGGCCTCGCGCACCAGCGCCGGGTTCTCGACCGCCACGGTGCCGAGGATGACCCGCGCCAGCCCCTTGTCGAGCCAGCGCTCGATGGTGGCCATATCGCGGATGCCGCCACCAAGCTGCGCCGGGGTGTTGGTCGTGGTCAGGATCGCCTCGACCGCGGCGGCGTTCACCGGCTCGCCGGCGAAGGCGCCGTTCAGGTCAACGAGGTGCAGCCATTCGCAGCCGGCCGCCACGAACTCCAGAGCCTGCGCGGCGGGGTCGTCGTTGAAGACGGTGGCCTTGTCCATGTCGCCGCGAAGCAGGCGCACGGCCTTGCCGTCCTTGAGGTCGATGGCGGGATACAGGATCATGATGTCTGCTCAGCTTCGATTTTTTCCCATAGTCGCATGACGTGAGGTCTTGTGCAATCCGACCCCGCGTCATTGTTGAACGGAAACGGGCGCTTGCCGCAGGCTCGGGGCCATCTCGACGGAGGAGGAGAGAGATGAGAACCACGATACTGGCGGCGGCGCTTGCGCTTGTCGCGGGGGCGGCCGCGGCCGACCCGGTCGAGGGCGTCTGGATGACCCAGCCCGACGACAACGGCAACTACGCGCATGTGACGATCGCGCCCTGCGGGGCCGAGATCTGCGGGGTGCTGGGCAAGGGGTTCGACAGCGCCGGCAGCCCCATCGCCTCGCCCAACATCGGGCGGCAGATGATCTGGGGCATGGAGCCGCGCGGCGGCGGCGAGTATCGCGGCGGCAAGATCTGGGCGCCGGATCGCGACAAGACCTACAACGCGCGGATGACGCTCGGCGGCAACCGCCTCAAGGTCGAGGGCTGCGTGCTCGGAATCTGCCGTGCCCAGACATGGCGGCGGGTGCAGTAACGGGCGAAAGGGACGGGGCCCTTCAGCCCCGGCCCGCTCCCCGGTCAGGGGCGCCAGTTGAGGAAGTTGGCGATCATCTGCAGGCCGGTGGCGGCGCTCTTCTCGGGGTGGAACTGCAGGCCGATGACCGTGTCCTTGCCGACGATGGCGGTCACGTCGCCGCCATAGTCGACATGCGCCAGCCGCTGTCCCGGATCGACCAGGCGCATCTGGTAGGAATGCACGAAATAGGCATGGTCCCCGGTCGAGATGCCGTCGAGCACCGGGTGGGGCGTGTCGATCACCAGGTCGTTCCAGCCCATGTGCGGCACCTTCAGCGACGGGTCCGAGGGCACGATCCGCTCGACCTCGCCGTCGATCCAGCCCAGCCCGTCGGTCTCTTCGTACTCGTGGCCCTTGCGCGCCAGAAGCTGCATGCCGACGCAGATGCCGAGGAACGGCACACCGCGGGTCTCGACCGCCTCGACCATCGCCTCGAAGCAGCCCGAGCGGCGCAGCGCGGTGGCGCAGGCGGGGAAGGCGCCATCGCCGGGCAGCACGATGCGGTCGGCGTTCGAGACGGTGTGCGGATCGGTGGTCACGGTGACCTCGCCCGCGCCGGTCTCGGCCGCCATGCGCTGGAACGCCTTCTCAGCCGAGTGCAGGTTGCCGCTTTCGTAATCGATGATCGCCGTCAGCATGGCAGGGCTCCTTTCGCCCGCGACAGGCGGGCAGGGGCGTATGGGCCGACCCGCGCCGGGGCGCGGGCCGGAGCCGTTCAGAGGTTCTCGTACTGCGGCATGCCGAGCACGTGGAAGCCGCCGTCGACGTGGATGATCTCGCCGGTGGTGCAGGCGCCGGCGTCCGAGCAGAGGTAGACCGCCGTGCCGCCGACCGCCTCGAGCGTCGCGTTGGCGCCCATGGGGGCGTTCTGGTCGGTGTGCTTGTAGGTCTTGCGGGCCCCGCCGATGGCGGCCCCGGCCAGCGTCTTCATCGGGCCGGGCGAGATCGCGTTCACCCGGATGCCCTCGCGCCCGAGATCGTTGGCAAGGTAGCGCGTCGCCGATTCCAGCGCCGCTTTGGCGATGCCCATGACGTTGTAGTTGGGCACCACCCGCTGCGAGCCGTCATAGGTCAGCGTCAGCATCGTGCCGCCGTTCTCGACCATCAGCGGATGCGCCCGGCGGGCGACGTCGATGAAACTGTAGCAGGAGATGTCGAGCGAGTTCTTGAAGTTCGTGCGGCTGGTGTTGAGGATCCGCCCCGTGAGCTCGGACTTGTCCGAGAAGGCGATGGCATGCACCACGAAGTCGATGGTCGGCCAGCGCGCGCCGAGCTGCTCGAAGGCGGCATCGAGCGAGGCGTCGTCGGTGACATCGACATCGACCATGAAATCGCTGCCCACGCTCGCCGCCAGCGGCTCGAGGCGCTTGCCGAAGGCTTCGCCCTGGTAGGTGAAGGCAAGCTCCGCCCCCGCGCCGTGCAGGGCCTGCGCGATGCCCCATGCGATCGAGCGCTCGTTGGCTACGCCCATGACCAGCCCGCGCTTGCCCTTCAGAAGCTCCGACATGTTTTCAATCCGTTGTTCTTATTGGTTGTTCAGTCACGGTAACGGCTCAGCAGCATCGAGCCGTTGGTGCCGCCGAAGCCGAAGGAGTTGGTCATGACCGTGTCGAGTCCCGCCGCGTCCTTGTATTCGGTGGCGATCTCTTCCGGCTTCAGCGCCGGGTCGAGCGTGTCCACGTTGATCGAGGGGATGATGAAATCGTCGCGCAGCGCCAGCAGGCAGTAGATCGCCTCCTGCGCGCCGGTGGCGCCCTGGCTGTGGCCGGTCATCGACTTGGTCGAACTGACCGGGGGCGTGCTGCCGTCGCCGAAGACGCGGCGCACCGCCTCGATCTCGCCGACGTCGCCGACCGGGGTCGAGGTGCCATGCGCGTTGATGTAGCCGACCGAGCGGTCCTCGGGCAGGGTCTGCAGCGCCAGCCGCATCGCCCGCTCGCCGCCCTCGCCGGAGGGGGCGACCATGTCGTGGCCGTCCGAGGTCGCGGCGAAGCCGGTCACCTCGGCGTAGATCTTCGCGCCGCGCGCCTTGGCGTGCTCGAGATCTTCCAGCACGACGATGCCGCCGCCGCCCGAGATCACGAAGCCGTCCCGGCCCTTGTCGAACGCGCGCGAGGCCTTCTCGGGGGTGTCGTTGTACTTGGACGACATCGCGCCCATGGCGTCGAACAGGCACGACAGCGTCCAGTCGAGCTCTTCGCCGCCGCCGGCGAACATCACGTCCTGCTTGCCCATCATGATCTGCTCGGCGGCGCTGCCGATGCAGTGCAGCGAGGTCGAGCAGGCCGAGGTGATCGAGTAGTTGATGCCCTTGATCCTGAAGGCGGTCGACAGGTTCGCGGAGATCGTCGAGCACATCGCCTTGGGAACCGCGAAGGGGCCGACACGCTTGGTGCCGCCGCTCTTGAGCACGGTCTGGTGGGCGGTGAGCAGGGCCGAGGTCGACGGCCCGCCGGAGCCGGCGATGAGGCCGGTGCGCGGGTTCACGACCTCTGCCTCCTCGAGCCCCGAATCCGCGATCGCCTGCTGCATGGCGATATGGGCGTAGGCGGCGCCCGGTCCCATGAAGCGCAGCGTGCGCTTGTCGACGTGTTCCTTCACGTCGATGTCCACGGCGCCCGCGATCTGGCTGCGGAAGCCGTGTTCCTTCATCTCTTCGTTCGCGGTGATGCCTGAGCGGCCCGCCTTCAACGAGGCGAGCACCTCTTCGGCATTGTTGCCGATGGACGATACGATGCCCAGTCCGGTGACGACGACGCGGCGCATATGGCCTCCCTTTCTTGGTTGGGCGCTATCTAGGACATGCGGGCGGGGGGACGCAAGCGGAGGATGCGGCCACCCTCGGGCCATCCTGCCCCCGGCAAAGGGTCTCCGCCCCGCAAGGGGGCCGGGAAACCGGTCGCTGTGGCCCGGCCCTTCTTCTCTTTGAAAATACCTCCGCCGGAGGCATGCCGGACGCCGGGCCCGGGCACCGCGCCGGTGGGGCGCGGCCCGTTGGAGCCGGTCCCCCGCGCGCCGGGCTCAGCTTTCGCTGAGCGCGACCTTCATGTCCTTGACCTGGTAGATGACCTCGCCATCCGCCTCGACGATGCCGTCGGCGACGCCCATGGTCAGGCGGCGGGTCTGCACGGCCTTGGTGAAGTTGACGTAGTAGGTCAGCATCTTGCGCTCGGGGCGCACCATGCCGGTGAGTTTCACCTCGCCCACACCAAGCGCGTAGCCGCGCCCCTGCCAGCCGCGCCAGCCGAGGTTGAAGCCGGTGAGCTGCCAGAGCCCGTCGAGCCCGAGGCAGCCCGGCATGATCGGGTTGCCGGGAAAGTGGCACTCGAAGAACCACAGGTCCGGGGTGATGTCGAATTCCGCCACCACGTGGCCCTTGCCGTGCGGGCCGCCATCACCGGAAATGTCGGTGATGCGGTCCATCATCAGCATGGGCGGGGCGGGAAGCTGCGCGTTGCCGGGGCCGAAAAGCTCGCCGCGGGCGCATTTCAGCAGGTCGTCCTTGCCGAAGCTGGTGGGGTAGTCGGCCATGTTTGGCGGGCCCTTGTTCCGTGGGTTTCAGATCGGGGCCTCCCTTACCACCCGCCGTGCGCGGCATGCAAGCCTGCCGCGGGGGAGGGCACCCGCGTCGTCGTGGCGCGGACCACGGGGTATTTTCGTTTGAAATCGGGGCGCTCTCTCCGCTATATGAGGAACGATGCGTAAACAGCCGGAAACAGAGATGACCACAGAGGCCGTTCAGAAGGGCACCGACTGGCTCAGCGGGGCCGGTCTGCGTCCGACCCGTCAGCGCGTCGCGCTGGCCACCTTGCTGGTGGGCGATGGCCGCAACCGCCACGTCACCGCGGAAAGTCTCTTCGCGGCGGTCAAGGCAGAGGGTGAAAGCGTTTCGCTCGCGACCGTCTACAACACGCTGCGGGCCTTCTGCGACGCCGGCCTCATGCAGGAAGTGACGGTCGACGGCACGCGCAGCTACTTCGACACCAACACGCACGATCACCCGCATTTCTTCTGGGAGGACGACGGCCACCTGACCGACGCCCCGGCCGAGGATATGGTGATCTCGCGGCTGCCCGACGCCCCCGACGGGGCCGAGATCGCGTCGGTCGACGTGGTGATCCGGCTGCGCAAGCGCAGCTGATCCGGCGCGGCGCTTTCCCGCGCCGCTGATGGCTGTCTCCGACACGTGAACGCGGCCGCCACCGCCGGCGCGGAACCCGTCGGCTTGCGGGTTCGTTTGCCTCTCAAAGGAGGCACCCACATGACCACCAAGCTGAAGATCCGAGCTGTCGAGAGCGTCACCCACGACACCCGCAAGATCACCTTCGACAAGCCCGAGGGGTTTTCCTACGAGGCCGGCCAGGCGGCGCATATCGCGCTCGACGAGGATGGCTGGCGCGACACCTGGAAGTCCTTCACGATGACGTCGCTGCCCGAGGATGACCATCTCGAGTTCGTCATCAAGAGTTATCCCGAAGAGGCCGAGGGGCACGATGGCGTCTCCGAGCGCATCGCAAGGCTGCAGCCGGGCGACACCATGGTCTTCAAGGACGTCTGGGGGGCCATCGACGACGAGGGCGACGGCGTGTTCATCGCGGGCGGTGCCGGCGTGACGCCCTTCATCTCGATCCTGCGCGACAAGCTCGACAAGACCGGCTCGCTCGAGGGCAACACGCTGATCTTCTCGAACAAGACCGAGCGCGACATCATCCTGCGCGACGAGTTCGACAAGATGCCGGGGCTCAAGACGCGCTACATCGTCACCGACGAGCCCGACAGCCCCTTCTACGGCGAGCAGATCGACGGGGAGCTGCTGAAGGAATACGTCTCGGCGGACGACACCTGCTACGTCTGCGGCCCGATGCCGATGCTCGACGACATGAAGACGCAACTGCAGAAACTCGGCGTCGCCGAGGAGCGCATCATCATGGAACAGTTCGACTGACCTGAGCGGAAGGCCCCGCCCGGGGCCTTCTTCAGAACCACTGTCCCGGTTCCATCAGCCCCAGGTCCAGCAACTGACGCGAATGCCATTCGAACGGCGTGGAATTGTGCCAGCGGAAGCTGTGGATGTCGGAGCTGCTGCCGGGGTTGCGCTTGAGCGCCTTGGCGGTGCGGAACGACACCAGCGCCGCGGTCAGGTTGTTGTGCCAGGGGCAGGCGTAGGTGTTGTATTCCTCGTCGCTGAAAGTGTGATCGTCGCGCAGCCTCAGCCCCGGCTTCGCCCGGAACAGCGAAATGCGGTCGATCTTGCGCCGCGCGGGCGGGACATGCTCTTCGTAGCGCCAGCGCAGGCCGCCGAAGAAATCCAGTTGCCGCTGCTTCGGGTGGTTGTGCTTCTGCGGATCCTTGCGTGCCAGCGCGTAGTAACCCGAGCGGTCCATCCATGCCTCGTCGAGCGACACCGCGTCGGGATGCCGGTCGAGGTCGGAGGCGTAGAGGTCGATGACATAGGTCAGCATGGCGTCGCGGCGTTCCTCGGCGTGGAACGCCAGCATCTCCGAGACCGTGCGGGTCTCGCAGAACGGGTAGAACAGGTATTCCGCGTTGTAGCAGTAGAACATCCACTGGCCCGGCGCGGCGTCGCTGACCGCGTCGACCGCGCGCGGCACGGCCCGGTCTGCGGCCGGGTCGTGGTCGATCCGGTGGACGCGATCGCGCAGGTCCGGTGCCAGCGCGAATTGCGGGGGCATGAAGGCCAGCACGCATCGAAACCCCGACTGCAGGTGGTGGCGCAGCGTGGTGTCGATCTCGGCCGCGTCCTCGCAGAAGACCATCGCGACGGGGCCGGTGCCGAGCGCCGCTTTCGAGCTCCTGAGAAAGGCGTCGAGGCCGGGGTGGTGCATGGGCGGTTTCTCCGGGCGGGGTCGCCGCAGGATTCCGTGAAAGTCGCGCCCGATGCAAGCCCGGCGCGGTCCGGGGAGGGAAACGCGGGGCAGGGGCCGCGACCCGCCGCGTCGCTCCCCTTTTCACGGGCCGCGTTTTGCGCTATCCGCCGCGACTTGAACCGCGCCACCGGGAGCACATCATGACCCAGCCCAAGAAGCTCTACATCAAGACCTACGGCTGCCAGATGAACGTCTACGACAGCGAGCGCATGGCCGAGGCCATGGGCGGGCAGGGCTACGTCCAGACGGACCGGCCCGATGACGCCGACATGATCCTGCTGAACACCTGCCACATCCGCGAGAAGGCCGCCGAAAAGGTCTACTCGGAGCTGGGCCGCTACAAGGGCCTCAAGGCCGAGCGCCCGGATCTCAAGATCGGGGTGGCGGGCTGCGTCGCGCAGGCCGAGGGCGAGGAGATCGTCCGCCGCCAGCCGCTTGTCGACATGGTGGTCGGCCCGCAGAGCTATCACCGGCTGCCCGACCTGCTGGCCCGCACGAACAACGGCGC
Source organism: Salipiger sp. D13 (assembly GCF_003703915.1). Lineage (NCBI taxonomy): Bacteria > Pseudomonadati > Pseudomonadota > Alphaproteobacteria > Rhodobacterales > Roseobacteraceae > Salipiger > Salipiger sp. D13. The sequence continues at coordinate 39,620 of NZ_ML112592.1, read as the reverse complement.
CAAGGCGCTCGACACAGACTTCCCCGAGGAGGACAAGTTCGAGCACCTCAAGGCCCGGCCCAAGGCGAAGCGCGGCCCGACCGCGTTCCTCACGGTGCAGGAAGGCTGCGACAAGTTCTGCGCCTTTTGCGTGGTGCCCTACACCCGTGGTGCCGAGGTGAGCCGCCCGGCGGCCCGCGTGATGGACGAGGCGCGCGACCTCGTCGAGCGCGGCGTGCGCGAGATCACCCTGCTGGGGCAGAACGTCAACGCCTACCACGGCCACGACCGGGGGCTCGCGGGGCTCATCCGCGAGCTTGCGACCATCGACGGGCTCGAGCGCATCCGCTTCACCACCTCGCATCCGAACGACATGGACGACGCCCTGATCGCCGCCCACGGCGACTGCGAGAAGCTGATGCCCTACCTGCACCTGCCGGTTCAGGCGGGCTCGGACCGTATCCTCAAGCGGATGAACCGCCAGCACACCGCCGAGCAATACCTGCGGCTCATCGAGCGGCTGCGCGCGGCCCGTCCCGACCTGCACCTGTCGGGCGACTTTATCGTCGGCTTCCCGGAAGAGACCGAGCAGGACTTCCGCGACACGCTCGCGCTGATCGAGGCGGTGGAATACGGCTCTGCTTTCTCGTTCAAGTACTCCGAACGGCCCGGCACGCCGGCCGCCGAGCGCGCGCAGGTGCCCGAGGAGGAAAAGGACGACCGCCTGCAGCGGCTACAGGCGCTGCTCACGCAGCAGCAGCGCCGCCTGCAGGACGCGATGGTCGGCCGCGAGCTCGGCGTGCTTTTCGAGAAGCCGGGCCGGATGGCCGGCCAGATGGTCGGCAAGTCCGACTACCTGCACGCGGTTCACGTCGAGGCCGAGGGGCTGTCGCCGGGCGACCTGCGCCGCGTGCGCATCGTGGATAGCGGGCCGAATTCGCTGCGCGGCGAGCTGGTCTGAGACCCGGTCGCAAGGGGCGGCCGCACCGGCGCCGCCCCTCCGTCGCGGCCTTGCGAACAATGCTGTGGGCGGGGCTTGTTTGTCCCGGCATTAACCACAATATGTAGTAGATTTCGCTTCACAGAACGGAATTCTCTGATAATCTCTTGGTTTATAGTATGTTTGCACCGTTCCGCCGATCTCCGGCTCCGGGGCATCTGGGGAACCACTTTTAGAACAAGGGACAGAGGCTGTGGCGAATTGCATTTCCAAAGCCCTCCGCGGCATCTTCGGTGCCGTGGCGATCGCCGGCCTCGCTGCCACCGCGGGGATCAGCCCTGCCGCGGCCGGCAGCGACGGCTTCAAGGAACCGACCATCTCCACGCAGAGCACGCGCACCATCAAGGGTGAGCGCTACGTTCCGGGGATCTCGATCTCGCCCGACGGCTGCGAGATCTGGGTGATGGACGACGGCGTCGAGGGCTACGCCGTTTCGCGCATGACCCCCGACGGACGGCCGGTCTGCCGAGATATCAACGTCTGCGGCACGCTCAACACCGACCAGTATTTCGCCACCGACAAGTACAACATCCACGCCGGCGGCCGCGACCGCCTGCGCCAGTTCTTCCAGAGCGCCAGCGCCTTCGGCTTCATCATCGTCGGCCACACCGACGCGCGCGCCAGCAAGGAATACAACATGCGGCTGAGCTACAACCGCGCCAACGCGGTGGCCCAGGTCGCCCGCGCCTCGGGCGCCCGCATCGTCGACGTGCGCGGCTACGGCGAGGACTACCCGGTCGCGACCAATCGCACGGCCGAGGGCATGGCGAAGAACCGCCGCGTCGAAATCCTGTGTGTGCGCTGAGGAGACCGGCCATGAAACTTGCTAAACTCGCTCTCGCGCTCGGCACCGTCGCCGCGCTCTCCGCCTGCGCCACCGACGTGCCGATCGGTCCCGACAAGAGCAAGGACCTCAACCTCATCGACCGTGACGACCTCAGCCAGCTCAAGTGGGGCGTCTGGGTCGATCCGGACGGCTGCGACAACTGGATCGCCGATGACGGGGTCGAGGGCTATCTCGCCCGCCGCTACGACCGCTACGGCAAGCCGGTCTGCTCGGGCGTCGCGCCGCCGACCGTCGCGTCGGGCAACTTCAAGCAGGGCTCGACCAGCGTCATCGGCGACCCGCTCTGATCCTGTCGCACACACTGCCATGTTACCGGCCGCGCGGTTGCCCACCGCGCGGTCTTTCTGCATTTGGCGCAGGCAACGCGGTGGTGCGGGGCTTGCCCTTCCGCCGCCCGCTTGGCACGATTGAGACAGACTCGAGGCGCAGGAGACATGCGTGACCACAGGCACCCTCACAGAAGCCATCCTTGAATTCCCGGACAACCGGCTGCTGATCGACCTTTGCGGCGAGTTCGACCGCAATCTCACCGACATCGAGACCCGCACCGGCGTGCAGATCCTGCGCCGGGGCAACCAGCTGGCGATCCACGGCCCGGAAGACGCACAGACCGCCGCGCGCGACGTGCTCACCGCGCTCTACCAGCGGCTCGAGCAGGGGCGTGCGGTCAGCCGGGCCGACATCGACCGCGAGTTCCGCCTCGCCCCCGAGGAAGAAGACTCCGAGGCCCAGCTCGAGATGTTCGACGGCGGCAAGGTCGAGATCAAGACCCGCAAGAAGCTGATCGAGCCGCGCACCGACGCGCAGAAGGCCTACGTGCGGTCGCTCTACGGCAACGAGCTCGCCTTCGGCATCGGCCCGGCGGGCACCGGCAAGACCTATCTCGCCGTGGCGGTTGGCGTGAACATGCTGATCACCGGCGCCGTCGACAAGATCATCCTCTGCCGCCCGGCGGTGGAAGCGGGCGAGCGGCTGGGCTTCCTTCCGGGCACGCAGGAAGAGAAGGTCGACCCCTACATGCAGCCGCTCTACGACGCGCTGAACGACTTCCTGCCCGGCAAGCAGCTCGCCAGGATGCGCGAAGAGAAGACCGTAGAGATCGCGCCGCTGGCCTTCATGCGCGGCCGCACCCTGTCGAACGCCTTCGTGGTGCTCGACGAGGCGCAGAACGCCACCACCATGCAGATGAAGATGTTCCTGACCCGCCTGGGCGAGGGCTCGCGCATGGTCATCACCGGCGACCGCACGCAGGTCGACCTGCCGCGTGGCGTGCCCTCGGGCCTGTGGGATGCCGAGCGGCTGCTCAAGGGCATCGAAAAGATCGGCTTCAACTACTTCACCGGCAAGGACGTGGTGCGTCACCCGCTTGTCGCGGCGATCATCGAAGCCTATGAGAACGACGCCGAGGGTGCCGCCTGACAGGGCGGTCCCCGGTTTCTTCTGGCCGGAAATATCCCGGGGGTGAGGCACGCATGTGCCGAGGGGGCAGCGCCCCCTGCGACCCCGGCGGAGACATGATGCTCACCGATCTCATCTGCGAAGACGACCGCTGGGAGGCCCTGGGCCTCGAGGACCTCGCCGAGCGCGCCGCCCGCGCGGCCCTGAGCCATGTCGGGCTCGATCCCGACGGCTTCGAGATTGCCGTCCTCGCCTGCGACGATGCCCGCATCGCGGCACTCAACGCCGATTTCCGCGACAAGCCAAAGCCCACCAACGTGCTGTCCTGGCCGTCGGAGGAGCGCACGCCCGACCGGCTTCCCGAGGGCGACCCGGAGATGCCGGAAGAGCTTGGCGACATCGCCATCGCCTACGAAACCTGCCTGCGCGAGGCCCGCGATCAGGACAAGACACCGGCCGACCATCTCACCCATCTGATCGTTCACGCCACCCTGCATCTGCTGGGCCACGACCATGTGAGTGACGAGGAAGCCACGGTGATGGAAACTCTCGAGACAGAAATACTTGGCAAAATGGGTATCGCGAACCCATATTCCTAAGACTTGGGGTTCGGCCCCGCCAACGGAAAAGGATCTATGGGCGACACCGACGGCTCGTCTATGGCGGCGCACAGCGCGCGGCCAGGAGCATACGAACAAGGCGGCGACGGATTTTTCCGCCGTCTTTTCAGAGCGTTCAAACCGGCGCCGGATCAGGTCGCCCCGGTGGACAATACCCCCGTGCCTCAGGCCATGACCCCTCCTCCGGGGCTCATGAACCTGCGCCGCATGCGCGTCGAGGACGTGGCGATTCCCAAGGCGGACATCGTGGCGGTGCCTGACACCAGCACGAAATCCGAGCTTGTGAAGGTTTTCCGCGAAAGCGGCATGACCCGCTTGCCGGTCTACTCCGGCACGCTCGACACGCCGATCGGCATGGCGCACCTCAAGGATTTCTCGCTGCGCCACGGCTTCAACGGCAACGGCGACGAGGATTTCGACCTCACCAAGATCCTGCGCCCGCTGGTCTTCGTCCCGCCCTCCATGCCCATCGGCGTGCTGCTCACCAAGATGCAGACCGAACGCCGGCACATGGCGCTGGTGATCGACGAATACGGCGGTGTCGACGGGCTCGTGACCATCGAGGACCTGATCGAACAGGTCATCGGCGAGATCGAGGACGAGCACGACATCGACGAGGGCCGCAACTTCTTCCGCGAGAAGACCGGCAGCTGGCTGGCGCTCGCGAAGACGCCGCTCGAGGAGTTCGAGGCCGACACCGGCATCGCGCTCACTGCCGACGAGGACATTGACGAGGAAGAGATCGACACGCTCGGTGGCCTCGTGTTCATGCTGGCGGGGCACGTCCCCGCCCGGGGCGAGGTGATCCCGCATCCGGCGGGCATCGACTTCGAGGTCGTCGACGCCGATCCCCGCCGCATCAAGCGGTTGCGCATCCGTCCGCACACCACGGTCGCGGCGCTGCCCGCCCCCGAGCCGAAGCCGGCGGCCGTGCCGCAGGCCCAACGCTCCGAGACGGAGGCGCCGCGTGCTTGACGTCGCGCGCCGGCGGCTCGACGGGCTGCCGGGCTGGGCAAGGCTGACGCTGGCCGTCGCGGCTGGCGCGGTCATGGGCTTCGGGCAGGCGCCCTTCGATCTGCCGTGGCCGGCCTTCGCCGGCCTCGTCGCGGCCTTCCTGCTGTTCGACGCGGCGCGGGGCACCCGCGGCGCGCTGGCGGCGGGCTGGGGCGTCGGGCTGGGCTACTTCGGGCTGGTGCTGTCCTGGGTGGTCGAGCCGTTCCAGGTCGACGCGGTCACGACGGGCTGGATGGCCCCCTTCGCGCTGTTCTTCCTCGCGGCGGGGCTGGCGCTGTTCTGGGCGCTCGCCTTCTGGGGCGCGGCGCAGGTGCGGCGGCGGCGCCGGCTCTTCGCGCTGGTCGTGCTCTGGGCCACGGCCGAGCTGGCCCGCGCCTATCTCTTCACCGGCTTTCCCTGGGCCATGGTCGGCTCGCTCTGGACGCCCGTCGACGCGATCCAGTGGGTCGCGGTCATCGGTCCGCACGGGCTGACCTTCGTCACCCTCGGGGCGGCGGCGCTGCTCGCCGTTGCCCTGCGCGGGGGCGCCGCGAAGGCGTGGCGCCCGGCGCTTGCCGGGGGCGCGCTGCTGGCCGTTCTGGTCTTTGGCGGGATGGCGCTGGTGCCGCCGCTGCAGGATCTCGACGGCCGGCCGGTGGTGCGGCTGGTGCAGCCCAACGCCCCGCAGCGCCAGAAGTGGGACCCGGCCTGGGTGCCGACCTTCTTCGACCGGCAGGTCGAATTCACTGCCGCCCCGTCTCACCAAGACCTCGCGCGCCCGGCGCTGACCGTCTGGCCGGAGACCGCGCTGCCGATGCTGCTGAACCGCGCCGACCGCGGGCTCGAGATCGCCACCGACGCGGCCTTCCCGGGGCGGCTCGTGGTCGGCATCCAGCGCGAAGAGGCCGGTGACTACTACAATTCGCTGGTTCTGGCGGAGCAGGGGCCCGAGGTGCTGCAGGTCTACGACAAGCACCATCTCGTGCCCTTCGGGGAATACATGCCCGCCGCGTGGTTCTTCAGCCATTTCGAGATCGGCGGGCTCGCGCAGCGGGCGGCGGGCGGCTACGCCGCGGGCCCGGGGCCGCGCACCATCGACCTGGGCGAGGAACTGGGACGGGCGCTGCCGCTCATCTGCTACGAGGCGGTCTTTCCGCAGGACCTGCGGTCGCCGCAGCGCCCCGATTTCCTGCTGCAGCTCACCAACGACGCATGGTTCGGCACGTTCTCGGGGCCCTACCAGCATCTCGCGCAGGCGCGGGTGCGGGCCATCGAGCAGGGGCTGCCGATGGTGCGCGCCGCCAACACCGGCGTCTCGGCGGTGATCGACGGGGCCGGGCGCGTGCTCGACCGTCTGCCGCTGGGCGAGGCCGGCTATCTCGACACCGCGCTGCCGCCGCCGCTGCGGGTGACCCCCTACAGCCGCACCGGCGACCTGCCGGCGCTCGGCCTGTTTCTTGTGCTCGCCCTCGCGGCTTTCTGGCGCGTCCGGCGCGTTTCCGATTGACGCCCCTGTCGGCACGCCGTAGCCATAGTGCGTTACATCCCCGTCACAACGGCTTCCTGGCGTGACGGTCGGTACCCAATGGAGCGCAAATGTCCCGACAAAACTACACTTTCACCTCGGAGTCCGTGTCCGAGGGTCACCCTGACAAGGTCTGTGACCGTATTTCCGATGCGGTGCTCGATGCGCTGCTCGCGGAAGACCCGCTGGCGCGCGTCGCCTGCGAAACCTTCGCCACCACCAACCGCGTGGTCATCGGGGGCGAGATCGGCCTGTCCGATCAGGCCAAGCTCTCCGAGTACATGCAGGCGATCCCGGACATCGCGCGCGCGTGCATCCGGGACATCGGCTACGAGCAGGACAAGTTTCACTGGGAAACGGTCGAGATCACCAACCTGCTGCACGAGCAGTCGGCGCATATCGCGCAAGGCGTGACCGGCGAGCGCGGCGACGAGGGCGCCGGCGACCAGGGCATCATGTTCGGCTACGCCACCAACGAGACGCCGGAGATGATGCCGGCGCCGATCCTGTTCTCGCACGCGGTGCTCAAGCGGCTCGCCGAGGCGCGCAAGTCGGGCGAGGCGCCGATGCTGGGGCCGGACGCGAAGTCGCAGTTCTCGGTCCGCTACGAGAACGGCAAGCCGGTGGGCGTGACCTCGGTCGTGCTGTCGCACCAGCACCTCGACCCGGATCTCAGCTCGGCCGACGTGCGCGCGATCGTCGAGCCCTACATCCGCGAGGTCCTGCCCGAGGGCTGGCTCACCGACGCGACCGACTGGTGGGTGAACCCCACCGGCACCTTCGTGATCGGCGGGCCCGACGGCGACGCCGGCCTTACGGGGCGCAAGATCATCGTCGACACCTACGGCGGCGCGGCGCCGCACGGCGGCGGCGCCTTCTCGGGCAAGGACCCGACCAAGGTGGACCGCTCGGCGGCCTATGCCTCGCGCTACCTCGCCAAGAACATCGTCGCGGCGGGGCTGGCCGAGCGCTGCACCGTGCAGCTGTCCTATGCCATCGGCGTGGCGAAGCCGCTGTCGATCTACGTCGACAGCTTCGGCACCGCCGAGGTCGACCCGGCGGCCATCGAGGCGGCGATCCCCAAGGTCATGGACCTGACGCCGCGCGGCATCCGCACTCATCTCGACCTCAACAAGCCGATCTACGAGCGCACCGCGGCCTACGGCCACTTCGGGCGTGCGCCCGACGAGGACGGCGGTTTCTCGTGGGAGCAGACCGACCTTGCCGAGGCGCTGAAGAAAGAGATCTGAAGCGCAAAGGCGTCGAAGGACAACAGGGGCGGCCGTCGCGGGCCGCCCTTTTTCGTGCGGGATTGCCCTGCGCGGGGCTTGGCGCTAAACGCGCGGCCATGACCACGTCGAACAAGCATCCCGGCGCCCCCTGGCGCAATTTCTACGGCCGCGTGAAGGGCAAGACCCTCAAGGCGTCGCAGGAGGCCTATCTCGAGGAAGATCTCGGCGCGCTGTCGCCGGGACCGGTGGACTGGGACGTGAACCCGGACCGGGTGCCGCTCGACACGGGGCGGCTCTTCGACGGCAAGCCGCTGTGGCTCGAGGTGGGCTTCGGCGGCGGCGAGCACATGGTCCACCAGGCGGCGCAGAACCCGCAGGTCGGGATCGTCGGCTGCGAGCCCTACATCAACGGCGTCGCGATGTTGCTGGGCAAGATCCGCCGCGCCGGCGTCGGCAACGTGCGGGTCTACCCGGGCGACGTGCGCAACCTCTTCGACGTGCTGCCGGACGGCTGCATCGAGCGGGCCTTCCTGCTCTACCCGGACCCCTGGCCGAAGAAGAAGCATCACCGCCGGCGGTTCGTGACGCAGGAGCACCTCGAGCCGCTGGCCCGGGCGATGACGCCGGGCGCGATCTTCCGCGTGGCCACCGACATTCCGGACTACGTGCGGCAGACGCTGGTCGAGGTGCCCAAGGCGGGCTTCGAGTGGCTGGCCGAGCGGCCTGAGGACTGGCGCGAACCCTGGGACGACTGGCTGTCGACCCGCTACGAGCAGAAGGCGCTGCGTGAGGGCCGGGTGCCGCATTACCTGACGTTCCGCCGGGTGTGAGCGGGAGAGAGGGGGCGCTGCCCCCTCGGCCTTGCGGCCTCACCCCCGAGGGTATTTGGAAAGAGAAGAAGACAGGGGCGCGGGGCGCTGCTATCAGCGCCCGTGAGCGATAACAGGAGAGGGTGTCATGTCGAGCCACGGGGAAGCCATTCCGATGATTGCGCGCCGGTCGCAGGGTCTGCGCGGCGAGGCGCATGTGCCGGGGGACAAGTCGATCTCGCACCGGTCGCTGATCCTCGGGGCGATGGCGGTCGGCGAGACGAAGGTCACCGGCCTGCTCGAGGGGCAGGACGTTCTGGACACCGCGAAGGCGATGCGCGCCTTCGGCGCGGAGGTCGAGAAGCGCGGCGACACATGGCACGTGCAGGGCGTGGGGGTCGGCGGGTTCTCGGAGCCGGGGCAGGTGATCGACTGCGGCAACTCCGGCACCGGGGTGCGGCTGATCATGGGGGCGATGGCGACCACGCCGATCGCCGCGACCTTCACCGGGGACGCGAGCCTCAACAAGCGGCCGATGGCGCGGGTGACCGATCCGCTGGCGCTGTTCGGGGCACAGGCGCATGGCCGGTCCGGCGGGCGGCTGCCGATGACCATCCTCGGGGCGCGCGATCCGCTGCCGGTGCGCTACGCGACGCCGGTGCCGTCGGCGCAGGTGAAATCGGCGGTGCTGCTGGCGGGGCTGAACGCACCGGGGCAGACCGTGGTGATCGAGCGCGAGGCGACGCGCGACCATTCCGAGCGGATGCTCACCGGGTTCGGCGCCGAGGTGGTCACCGAGGACACGCCCGAGGGCCGGGTCATCACCCTGACCGGACGACCGGAGCTGAAGCCGCAGGTCATCGTGGTGCCGCGCGATCCGTCCTCGGCGGCCTTCCCGGTCTGCGCCGCGCTGATCACCGAGGGCTCGGACGTGCTGGTTCCGAACATCGGGCTCAACCCGACGCGGGCGGGGCTGTTCTTCACCCTGCAGGAGATGGGCGCCGACCTGACCTTCGAGAACCCGCGCGAGGAGGGCGGTGAGCCGGTCGCCGACCTGCGCGCCCGCTTCTCGCCGGATCTCAAGGGCATAGAGGTGCCGCCCGAGCGCGCGGCGAGCATGATCGACGAGTACCCGGTGCTTTCGGTGGTCGCGGCTTTTGCCGAGGGGCGCACCCACATGCCGGGCGTCCGCGAGCTGCGGGTGAAGGAGAGCGACCGGATCGACGCCATGGCGCGCGGGCTGCGTGCCAACGGTGTCGAGGTCGACGAGGGCGAGGACTGGTGGACGGTCACGGGGCGCGGTCATGGCAACGTGCCGGGCGGCGCCGAGGTGCAGAGCCATCTCGACCACCGCATCGCCATGTCGTTCCTCGTCATGGGGCTTGGCACCACCGAGCCGGTGTGGGTCGACGACGGCGGACCCATCGCGACTTCGTTCCCGGTGTTCGAGCCGCTGATGACGGGGCTTGGTGCGGACATCGCGCGGGGCGCATGAGCCGGCTGCTGCCGGTCGTCGCGGCGCTGGCGACGGCGACCTTCCTGCTGATGGGCTGGTTTTCATGGACCGTGCTGGTGCCGGCCGCGGGCGGGCAGCTGCCGCTCGACGCGCGGCTTGCGGGCTACGACGGCGCGGCGGTGCTGGACTATCTGCGGGCACTCGATGACGGCGGGCGCGGGGTCTACCTGCTCGAGATGCGCTGGCTCGACGCGGCCTTCATGGCAAGCTTCGCGCTGTCGCTCGGGCTAGGGCTGCAGATCCTCGCACGCGGGCGGGGGCGGCTGCTGCGGGCGCTTCTGGTCCTGCCGCCGCTGGCCTATTTCTGCGCCGACTGGGCCGAGAACGCGGTGGTGCGGGAACTGCTCCTGCGCGGGGCGGAGGGGTTCCTGCCGGAGCTTGCGGCCTGGGCCTCGCGCTTCACGCAGGCCAAGGTCGGGCTCGTGCTGATTTGCGTGCTCGGTCTCGGCGCGCTCTGGCGGCGTCGTCCGTGCGAGGCTTGAAGCCTGCTCTCGGGGCCGCCATAAGCGGCGGAAGGGCCGAATTCAGGAGGCTGACCCATGAGCTTTACCATCGCCATCGACGGGCCGGCGGCTGCCGGCAAGGGCACGATCAGCAAGGCCGTGGCCGCGCATTTCGGCGTCGGACATCTCGACACCGGGCTGCTCTACCGCGCCGTGGGCCGGCGCATGCTCGACGGGGTCGAGCCGATCGAGGCCGCGCAGGCGCTCGTGGCCGAGGATCTCGAGGCCGAGGGGCTGCGCAGCCCCGAGGTGGCACAGGCGGCGAGCAAGGTCGCGGTGATCCCCGAGGTGCGCGCCGCACTCGTCGACTTCCAGCGGGCCTATGCGCGCCGCTCGGGCGGGGCGGTGCTCGACGGGCGTGACATCGGCACGGTGATCTGTCCCGAGGCCGAGGCCAAGCTCTTCGTCACCGCCAGCGCCGAGGTGCGCGCGCGGCGTCGCTTCGACGAGCTGCAGGCTGCCGGGGTCGAGGTCGACTACGACACGGTGCTGGCCGAGACCCGGGAGCGCGACGCGCGCGACGCGTCCCGCGCCGACGCCCCGTTGCGCCCGGCGGAGGATGCGGTGATCATCGACACGTCGGAGCTCGACATCGCGGCAGCCGTCGCCCGTGCGGTGGCGGCAGTGGACCTGCGTCGGGCCATTATCCAGGGAGACGGCGAATGAAACAGCGGCGGATCGGCGCGGCCGAGGTCTCGTGCCTCGGGGTCGGGGGCATGTCGTTCTCGGACATGTACGGTGCCACGACCGAGGAGAATTCCTTTGCGGTGCTGGACCTCGCGCGCGAGGTCGGGGTCACGCATATCGATACCTCGAACATCTACGGCATGGGCCGCTCGGAGACGACCATCGGCGCGTGGCTCAAGGCCAACCCCGGCGCTCGGGACGGGCTGCATATCGCCACCAAGGCGGGCATCACCAAGGACGCCGAGGGCAACCGTTGTTTCGACAACTCGCCCGCGCACATGGAGGCCGAGCTCGACGGGTCGCTGAAGCGGCTGGGCGTCGATTGCGTCGACCTGTTCTATGCCCATCGCTACCAGGCGGAGATCCCGCCCGAAGAGGTGGCCGGCACGCTCGGCCGCCTGGTGGAAAAGGGCAAGTGCCGCGCCATCGGCCTGTCGGAGATCGCGCCCGCCACCCTGCGCCGGGCACATGCCGAACACCCGGTCGCGGCGGTGCAGTCGGAATACTCGCTCTCGACCCGCGCGCCCGAGCTGGGGCTCCTGCAGGCCTGCGCGGAACTGGGCACGGCGCTGGTCGCCTTCTCGCCGGTGGGGCGCTCGCTGCTGACCGACCATCCGCTCACGCGCGAGGCGATCTCGGAGAGCGTGTTCCTGCGGACCAACCCCCGGTTCACCGAGCCGAACCTCACCGCCAACCTCGAGATGGTCGCGGGCTTCCGCGCGCTGGCCGCCGAGATGGGCCTGAGCGCCGCTGCGCTGGCCATCGCCTGGACGCTGCACAAGGGGCCGCATGTCATCCCGATCCCGGGCACCCGCTCGGTCGCGCATTTCCGCGAACTGGTCGAGGGGGCGGAGGCGTCGCTGTCGGACGCGCAGTTGGCCCGGGTCGAGCAGGTGCTGCCGATGGGCTGGTGCCACGGCGACCGCTACACGGCGGCGCAATGGGTCGGCCCGGAGCGCTACTGCTGAGCGCGCGGCGGCGGGGCAGGGCTGTTCGGGCTTGATCCCGGGCCGTGCATTGCGTATATCGCGCGCGTCAAGACAGGCATAAAGCCCGCGACGAAGAGGCGAGCAGGGTCGGCACCAAACCGGCCCTCTTTGTCATATGCGGACGTCTGAAGAGACCAACCCGTTCAAGACCGGCGGAGACAACCGCCCGGCCAGTAAAAGACAGATGTGAAAAGGATCAGAACGCCACATGGCTAACGCAACCATGGAGGAATTCGAGGCCCTCCTTAATGAAAGCCTCGAAATGGACACGCCCGATGAGGGCACTGTCGTCAAGGGCAAGGTCATCGCCGTAGAGGCAGGCCAGGCCATCATCGACGTCGGCTACAAGATGGAAGGCCGCGTCGATCTCAAGGAATTCGCGAATCCCGGCGAAGCACCCGACATCTCCGTCGGTGACGAGGTCGAAGTCTACCTCCGTTCCGCCGAGAACGCCCGCGGCGAAGCCGTCATCTCGCGCGAGATGGCCCGTCGCGAAGCCGCATGGGATCGCCTCGAGAAGGCATATGCCGACGACGCCCGCGTCGAAGGCGCGATCTTCGGCCGCGTCAAGGGCGGCTTCACCGTCGATCTCGGCGGCGCCGTGGCCTTCCTGCCCGGCTCGCAGGTCGACGTGCGCCCCGTGCGCGACGCAGGCCCGCTCATGGGTCTCAAGCAGCCGTTCCAGATCCTCAAGATGGACCGTCGCCGTGGCAACATCGTTGTCTCGCGCCGTGCGATCCTCGAAGAGAGCCGTGCCGAGCAGCGTGCCGAGGTCATCGCCGCACTGCATGAAGGCCAGACCGTGGAAGGCGTGGTCAAGAACATCACCGAGTACGGCGCATTCGTCGACCTCGGCGGCGTCGACGGCCTGCTGCACGTGACCGACATGGCATGGCGCCGTGTGAACCACCCGTCCGAGATCCTGTCGATCGGCGAGACCGTCAAGGTCCAGGTCATCAAGATCAACAAGGAAACCCACCGTATCTCCCTCGGCATGAAGCAGCTGCAGGAAGACCCGTGGGATCTGGTGGCGGTCAAGTACCCGCTGGCCTCGGTCCACAAGGGCCGCGTGACCAACATCACCGATTACGGCGCCTTCGTGGAGCTGGAGCCGGGCGTGGAAGGTCTCGTGCACGTCTCCGAGATGTCCTGGACCAAGAAGAACGTCCACCCGGGCAAGATCGTGTCGACCTCGCAGGAGGTGGACGTCATGGTGCTCGAGATCGACCAGGCGAAGCGCCGCGTGTCGCTCGGCCTCAAGCAGACCATGCGCAACCCGTGGGAAGTCTTCTCCGAGACCCACCCCGAGGGCACGCAGGTCGAGGGCGAGGTCAAGAACATCACCGAGTTCGGCCTGTTCATCGGTCTCGACGGCGAGATCGACGGCATGGTGCACCTCTCCGACCTCAGCTGGGACCAGCGCGGCGAGGAAGCCATCCAGGAGTACCGCAAGGGCGACGTGGTTCAGGCCGTGGTCACCGAGGTGGACACCGAGAAGGAGCGCATCTCGCTCTCGATCAAGGCCCTGGGCGGCGACAAGTTCGCGGAAGCCATCGGCGGCGTGAAGCGCGGTGCGATCATCACCGTCGAGGTCACCGCGATCGAGGATGGCGGCATCGAGGTGGAATACGAGGGCATGAAGTCCTTCATCCGCCGCTCCGACCTGTCGCGTGACCGTTCCGAGCAGCGCCCCGAGCGTTTCTCGATGGGTGACAAGGTCGACGTCCGCGTCACCAACATCGACAACAAGACCCGTCGTCTTGGCCTGTCGATCAAGGCACGCGAGATCGCCGAAGAGAAAGAGGCCGTTCAGCAGTACGGTTCCTCCGACTCGGGTGCGTCGCTGGGCGACATCCTTGGCGCCGCGCTGAAGGGCGACGAGTGATCCGCCGGGCCGAGTGCCCGACCGCATGAAACGAGAGGGCCCCGCCGGAGCGATCCGGCGGGGCCTTTTCCTGTGCAGGGCGGGGGTCAGCCCCGCCTGGTCGCGGCGGCGCGAATCGCGGCCCGCCCGCAACCGGGTTCCGTGGCGCTGCGGCGCAGCATCGCTGGCGGCCTGACCGCGAAGCCCGGCAGTAGCGCCAACCGAATCCCCAAACGGCTGCCATGGAAGGTTTTTCGCGCAATCTCCCGGTTTTCCTTTGAACTTCTCCGCGCTACTGTTCACGACACAGACACGGCGCGACAAGACGCCATGAGGGGATGTGTGAGGATGATCAGATCTGAATTGATCCAGAAGATCGCGGAGGAGAATCCGCATCTCTACCAGCGGGACGTGGAGCGGATCGTGAACACGATCTTCGAGGAGATCACGAATGCCATGGCCCGGGGCGACCGGGTCGAGCTGCGCGGGTTCGGCGCCTTCTCGGTGAAGAAGCGCGACGCCCGGACCGGGCGCAACCCAAGGACCGGTGAAGCGGTCGAGGTCGAGGAAAAGCACGTGCCGTTCTTCAAGACGGGCAAGCTTCTCCGCGACCGGCTGAACGGAAAGTAAGACAGGATATGCGTTACATTCGCTATGCGTTTCTGGGCGTCCTCGCCGTCGTCCTCGTTGCCATTGCCATGGCCAACCGGTCCATGGTCGACCTTCAGCTGTTGCCCGACCAGCTCGCGGCACTGCTGAGCTTCCAGGCCGGGATCTCGGTTCCGGTGTTCCTGGTGTTCTTCGCCGGTATCGTGGCCGGGCTGCTCATCGGCTTCTTCTGGGAGTGGCTGCGCGAGCACAAGCACCGCGCGGCGGCCGCCGAGCGCAAGGCCGAGCTGCGCCGTCTCGAGCGCGAGCTGAAGCGCACGCAGGCCGAGCGCGACAAGAACAAGGACGAAGTGCTGGCGATCCTCGACCAGAGCGCCTGAGCGGACGGTCGGGTCTCGCCGGGGTGGGGGCTCTGCCCCCGTCCGCGCGCTGCGCGCACGGACTCCCCCGAGGTATTTGTCGAACCGGAGAAGATCCGGTCGGAGTAAAGCGGAATGACCGACATTCGGGTGAAGATCTGCGGGCTCACGCGGCCCGGAGACGTGCAGGCCGCCGCCGAGGCGGGCGCGCGTTACGGCGGCTTCGTGTTTTTCCCCAAGAGCCCGCGCCATGTCGAGATCGCGCGTGCGCGTGAGCTGGCGCTGGAGGCGCCGCTCGGGCTGGCCAAGGTCGGGCTCGTGGTGAACGCGGACGACGCGTTGCTCGATGCGATCCTCGCCGAGGTTCCGCTCGACATGCTGCAGCTTCACGGGTCGGAGAGCGTCGCACGGGTGGCCGAGATCAAGGCGCGCTACGGGTTGCCGGTGATGAAGGCCGTCGGGGTTGCCGGAGAGGATGACCTTGAGGCGCTGGCCGACTACGGTCGGGTGGCGGACCAGCTTCTGGTGGATGCCAAGGCGCCCAAGGGCGCGGCGCTTCCGGGCGGAAACGGGCTCGCCTTCGACTGGCGGCTGGTGGCGAATCGTCGCTGGCCTTGCCCGTGGATGCTGGCCGGGGGACTGACGCCTGCGAACGTCGCGGAGGCGGTGGCGCTGACCGGGGCGCCGCAGGTCGACGTCTCGTCCGGGGTCGAATCGGCGCCGGGCGTGAAGGATCCGGCGCGCATCGCGGCCTTCGTGGCGGCCGCGCAGGCCGGAGCCGTCGAGAAAGCCGTTCCGCGGCTTTGAGCCTCGGGTCGCATCTGGTGAATTTTCGGGCGGTGGGCATGGCGCCTTTGACGTGGAGCGGCACGGGCACTGGGCCGGCGCCGCGCAGGGTGGTCTGATGCCCGTCGTGCGCTGCTGACGCGGAGTGAGCCGGAATGCGCTTTTCGGTCCGTCACGAGACCCTTTACAGCTACGAGAGCCCGGTCTCGCTTGGCCAGCATCGGTTGCGCCTGTCGCCGCGCCCGGGCGCCGGGCAGCTTTTGCAGCGGGCGCTGGTGGTGGAGCCCGAGCCGCGTGCCCGCGAGGAGCGCGAGGACAGCCATGGCAACCTCATGACGGTTCTCGACTTTGGCGCACCGAGCCGCTTGTTACGTGTGGAGAGCCGCTTCGAGATCAAGACAGCCGTGCCGCCTCCGGTGGAGGAGGCCGGACTGCCCGCGCTGCCCTGGTCCAGAGCGCCTGCCGTCCTTGCTGGTTGTCTCACGCTCGACCGGCCGCCTGGCCCGGCGGTGGTCGATTTCGCGCAGGCGCTGGCGGCGGAGCAGGGCCAGAGGCCGCTGCGGTTTCTCGACGCGCTGACGGAGACACTCTATCGCCGCACGGACCGGCGCATCCGGGACACGGGCTATGCGCAGGCGCCCGAGGAGACGCTGCTGCGGGCAGAGGGCGCCTGCCGCGACCTCGCGGTCCTGTTCATCGCCTGCTGCCGTCTCGTGGGTCTTCCCGCGCGATTCGCCAGCGGTTACCAGGCGCAGGCCGAGAGTGTCGACGGTCAGCGGCATCTGCACGCCTGGCCCGAGGTCTTCCTGCCGGGAGCGGGCTGGCGGGGGTTCGATCCGACCCATGGGCAGCGTGTCAGCGATGGCCACGTGGTGCTTTGCGCCGCGCCGGGGCAGGGCGAGACCATGCCGGTCGAGGGCAGCTATTACGGGCCCCCGGTTGCGGCAGAACTGCGCTACAGGGTGGAGATCGAGACGAGCGAATAGGATCGCCGCACCGGTCCGGTTTTACCGCATGGCGCCGCGCTCTGCGTAGGGCGTTGTCGCCGGTCTTCCAAAAACAGAAAAGGCCGCCCGAGGGCAGCCCAATCCAAAGTCCGCTTCCGTTGCCGGTTCAGCCCTGACGGGCCTTGAAACGGCGCTGGGTCTTGTTGATCACGTAGACGCGGCCCTTGCGGCGCACAACGCGGCAGTCGCGATGGCGCTTCTTGAGCGAGCGGAGCGAGTTTGCGACCTTCATTCCGGTCTCTCCTCTTGTCGCGGCGCGCGAGCGCCTGGCGTTGCAATAACCCTCGGACCGAAGCCGCGAGGGAAGTTATAAGGACCATGGTGGGCGGTACTGGGATCGAACCAGTGGCCCCTACGATGTCAACGTAGTGCTCTACCGCTGAGCTAACCGCCCGTCATGGCCTGCGCTGTTCCCGTGTCCGTTGCCCCTTGAAGTAAAGGGGCGCGGGAGAACCGCGCCGGTGGAGAGCGCTATAAAAGGAGTCGGAAGTGGTGGCAAGCAGTTTTCCGGCTCATTCTTCATGTTTCCTAAGGGCTTTCGAAACAGTCTTTTGGCAGTCGCCGAAATCGGCCTATTATCGGCGGAAAGGAGTGCGGATGCCCAAAGTCGCCTATCATCTCGAGCTGCCGGAGGCGGCCACGTCCTGCGTGGTCTTCGCCTCGCCGCATTCCGGGCGTGACTACCCGTGGAGTTTCCTTCGCGGCACCGTGCTCGACGAGCATTCGATTCGCTCGTCGGAGGATGCCTTCGTCGACCGACTGTTCGACTGTGCGCCGCAGTTCGGCGCGCCACTGCTGCGGGCGGTTGCGCCTCGGGCCTTCATCGACCTCAACCGGGCTGCCGACGAGCTCGATCCGGCGCTGATCGAAGGGGTGCGCCGGGGCGGGCACAATCCGCGAATCGCGAGCGGGCTGGGGGTTGTGCCGCGGGTAGTGGCGAACGGGCGGGCGATCTATCGGGGCAAGTTGCCCATGGCCGAGGCGGAGCGTCGGATCACCCGCTACTGGCATCCCTACCACGCGCAGCTGCGCACGCTGCTGGAGCGCGCCCGCGACCGCTTTGGCGAGGTGGTGCTGATCGACTGCCACTCGATGCCGCACGAGGCGCTCGACGGCGTGGCGCGCAACTCCGCCCGGCGGCCCGAGATCGTCATCGGCGACCGGTTCGGCGCCTCTGCCGCGCCCGAGATCGTGGCGCGGATCGAGGGCGCCTTTGCCGGGGCGGGGTTGTCGGTGGTCCGCAACACGCCGTTTGCCGGCGCCTACGTGACGCAGACTTACGGTCGTCCGTCGCGGCGCCAGCATGCCATCCAGGTCGAGATCGACCGGTCCATCTACATGGACGAAGAGCGGATCCGGCCGAACGGCAATTTCCACGCCTTCCGTCGCCTGCTGCGCGGCGTGGTGGCCGAGATCGCGGCCATCGGTCATCGCGAAGAGGAGCAGCCGCTGGCGGCGGAGTGAATGCCGCAGTTCAGTTTGGAAACAGCCGGTCGAGCGCCGCGTCGAGCGGCGCGGAATCGGAGATCTGCAGACGCACGGGCAGGCTGAGCACCTTGGGGCGGAACGCCTCGGGCAGGCGCACGGCATCTTTCTCTGTGGTCACGAGCTGGGCGCCAAGGCGGGCGGCGTCGGTTTCCAGCCGCGTCAGAAGGGCCTGCGTGAACGGCTGATGATCGTCGAGCGCGTGCGTGGCGCGCAGCTCGGCGCCAAGGCCGCGCAGGGTGGCAAAGAACTTCTCGGGGTGACCGATCCCGGCGAAGGCGAGCGTCGGCAGTCCCTCCCAGTCCATGCCGGTCTGCAATGGCTCGAGCGTGCCGGTGATGTGGGGCAGGGCGATGCTTTGCCGCCAAGCCTCTGCAAAGCGGGCCTGGGCCGGGGTCGGGCCGATGGAGAGCAGCAGGTCGGCGCGGGCCAGGCCGGGGCCCACCGGCTCGCGCAGGGGGCCTGCGGGCATGCAGCGCCCGTTGCCGAAGCCCTTGGCCGCGTCGACCACGACGATGGACAGGTCCTTGCGCAGTGCCGGGTTCTGGAACCCGTCGTCCATGACGATCACCTCGGCCCCCGCAGCGACGGCGGCGCGGGCGCCCGCAGCGCGATCCCGCGACACCCAGACCGGCGTGAAGGCGGCGAGCAGTAGCGGCTCGTCGCCCACGTCCTCGGCGGTGTGTCCCTGCAGATCGACCCGGGCAGGGCCCTCGAGCTGCCCCCCGTGGCCACGCGACACCACGTGGGTCGCCAGGCCGCGCGTGCTGAGCCGTTCCAGCAGCGCGATCACGGTGGGGGTCTTGCCGGTGCCGCCGGCGTTGAGGTTGCCGACGCAGATCACCGGCACACCGGGCGCAAGGCCGGGCGCGGCGACGCGGCGCGCGGTCAGCCGCGCGGTGAGCGCGCCGAGCGGCGCCAGCAGCCGGGCGCGCAAGCCGGGACGGTCCGGCGGGGTATACCAGAAGCGCGGCGGACGCATCAGGCCACCGCCCCGTTGCCGCTGCCGTCGCCGCCGTCGAGCCAGTCGAAGGCAAGCGCCGTGACCTCGTCGGTCAGCGCCGCGCCCTGGCTCACCACGTCCCAGCCGGCGTGGGCCATGGCGGCGGCGCGATCGGGCGCCACGAGCTGCGAAATGGCGGTCGCGAGCGTGTCGAAGTCGCGCACGATCCGCGCGGCGCCCGCCTCGACGAGCCGGGTGTAGGACGACAGGTGGTTGCGCACGTTCGGCCCGTAGAGCAGGGCGGCGCCATGGGCTGCGGCCTCGAGCGGGTCTTCTCCGCCGTGACCGGGCCGCAGCGAGCCGCCGAGAAAGACGATGGGCGCGAGCCTGTACCACAGGCCCAGTTCCGAGGCGTCCTCGGTCACCAGCACCTGGGTGTTCTCGTCGGGCATGTCGCCCCCGTCCCAGTCCGCCGCACGCAACTCGGAGCTGCGGACCAGCCCGGCGATCTCGCGGCCATCCTCGGGCGTGGCCGGGACCAGCACCAGCAGCAGACGGTGGGCAAGGCGCGTCGCCCGCATGTGCGCCTGCAGGATGTCGACGGCCTCGCCCGCGCGCACCCGTGCGGCCAGCCAGATCGGTCGGCCGGAAAGCGTCGCGGCCATTTCCTCGTGCAGGTCCTCGGAGCAGTCGAGCGGCGGCGCGGTCTCGGCCAGCGGACCGGCGCGGCGCAGGCGGCGGTCGGGGATGCCGGCGCGGCGAAGCCGCCGCAGGGCAGCATCGTCCTCGGCGAAGATGCGGTCGAAGAACGACAGCGCGGAGGTCGTGCTGTCGGGCACCCAGAGCGGCGCGGGCACCTCCCAGACATCGTCACGCGCACCGAGATGCACCAGCCGCGTGCCGCCGGCGGAGACGCGGCTGAACAGCGCGGGATAGAGCACCTGCCCGGTCCAGAAGCCGATGTCGGGGCGCCAGTGCGCGGCAAAGGCCTGCGCGTCGGCAAGCCCGTCCGTCGCCAGCGGCAGGGTATGACAGTCGGGCAAGGTCTTGCTCAGGTCGGGCAGGGCGCCCGAGGCGGTCATCAGTGCCGAGATCTCGGGCCTCTGAACCTGTATCCGTGCAATCAGCCCCGCAAGCGCGCGCGCGGTCTCGTCCCGCTCTGCGTGAGCCCAGATCAGCGGGCCCTCGGGGCGGGGTGGTGCGGGCGCCGCCGTGGCGGGGCGCCCCCGGGCAAAGGCCAGGTAGGCGGAGAGCGCGAAAGGCTTGCGGGACAAGGGGCTCAGCCGAGTTCCTCGGTGGTCGAGGCCTCGGTCTCCTCGTCACGCAGGCGATGCAGATGCGCGATGTAGTAACGCATGTGGGCATTGTCGACGGTCTTCTGGGCCTCGGCCTTCCAGGCGTCATGGGCGCTGGCGTAGTCGGGGAAGATGCCGACGATGTGCAGGTCGTCGACGTTCTTGAACACGTTCTTTTCCGGGGTCACGAGTTCGCCGCCGAAGACGAGGTGCAGTCTCTGAACCATGCTCTGTCCTTTCTCGCGATGATGCGCGCAACCTACGATCTTGCCCCGCCGCGTCAAGCGCACAGCGTCCGGTGCCGCGGGCCGGGGCCTCTGTCGCCACATTTCCGGACGCCCGGCGGACCGATTGCCGTTTATCCGCGGCGGCTCAGTGGTCGGGCCGGAGCTGGGCGAGGATGTCGTCGTGCAGGGCGGGATTCGCGGCGACGACGCCGTCGTGCAGGGGCCGGGCCGCGTTGAACCGGATCGGGGCGCCGCGCCGGTCGGTAAGCCGCGCGCCGGCCTCGGAGAGCAGCAGCGCACCGGCGGCGATGTCCCACTCCCAGGACTGGCGGAAGGTGAACATGGCGTCGAAGCGCCCTTCGGCCACGAGCCCGAGCCGGTAGGCGATCGAGGGACGGTGGCTCCGGCGGATCTCGGGGGTGCTGGCGCGCCAGTGCTCGGGCGCGAGCGTGGGCCGCGTCGCCAGCACATGCGCCGAGGCAAGCGCCGGCACGTCGCTTGCCTGCACGGGCGCGTCGTTCAGCCGGGTGCCCTCGCCACGGGCGGCGCTGTAGAGCTTGTCGCGCATCGGCAGGAAGACCACCGCCGCGGTGATCTCGCCATCGCGCGCGACGGCCAGGGAATGCGACCAGCTGTCCGAGCCCTCGATGAAGCTGCGGGTGCCGTCGATCGGGTCGACGATGAAGACATGCTCGGCGCCCAGCCGGTCGGGATCGTCGGCGCTTTCCTCGCTGAGCCAGCCGTAGCCGGGGCGCGCGGCGCGCAGGATATCGGCGAGCACGGTGTTCACCGCCATGTCGGCATCGGTCACCGGGCTGCCGTCGGCGGCCTTGTGGCGCACGTTCATCTCGGCGCCGATGTAGCGTGTCGCGGTCTCGGCCGCGGCCTGCGCCGCGCGGCTCAGCAGGGCAAGATCACTCTCCGGCAAGGGTGAGCCCCTCCACCAGCAGCGACGGCACCACCCGCGACAGCCACGGTCGCGCGTCGTTCGCGGGGGTCATGCGACGCAGGAAGTCGCGCAGGTTGCCGGCGATGGTGACGCCCGACACCGGGTAGGCGGGTTGGCCGTTCTCGACCCAGATGCCGGCGGCCCCGCGCGAGTAGTCGCCGGTGTTGGGGTTGATCGTCGCGCCGATCATCGAGGTCACGATGAGCCCGGTGCCCATCTCGGCAATCAGGTCGGCGCGGCTCTTCTCACCCTGCGTCAGCGCGATGTTCCACGGGCTCGGCGACGGCCCGCCGCTGGTCCCGCGCGCGGCGTTGCCGGTGGGCGCCATGCCGAGCTTGCGGGCATTGGCGAGATCGAGCGTGAAGCTCTTCAGCACCCCGTTCTCGACGATGGCGCGGCGCTGCGTGGGCAGGCCCTCGGCGTCGAACGGGCGGCTGCCCGAGATGCGCGGGCGGTGCGGGTCCTCGATCAGCGACAGCTCCGGGGGCAGCACCTCCTCGCCGAGCGCGCCGCGCAACCACGAGGCCCCGCGCGCGACGGCGGCGCCGTTGGCGGCGGAGAGCAGATGCGCGATGAGCGAGCCCGAGATGCGCTCGTCGAAGAGCACCGGGTAGGCGCCAGTCTTCGGCTTGCGCGGGTTCACCCGCTCGAGCGCCCGTTCCGCGGCGCGGCGGCCGATCTCCTGCGCGCTGCGCAGTTCGGCCTGGAAGGTGCGGCTGTCGCCGTCGTAGTCCCGCTCCATCGCGAGCCCTTCGCCCGCGATGGCAACGCAGGACAGCGCCCGCGAACTGCGCGTGTAGCCACCCGAGAAACCGTTGGTCGCGGCCAGGTGCACGTCGCGCCGACCGTAGCCGGCCGAGGCCGACTGCACCTGCGCGATGCCCGCAACGCCGAGCGCCGCCGCTTCGGCCTCGGCCGCATCCTGCTGCAGCTCGGCGGGGGCGGGCTCGGGCGCGGGGTCATACATCTCGAGCGCTCCGGCGTCCCGGTCGCGCGCAAGCTGGTCAGGATCGGCAAGCCCGACCCACGGGTCCTCGGGCGCCTCGCGGGCCATGGCGACGGCGCGTTCGGCCATGGCGGTGAGCGTCTCGTCCTTCTCGTCCGAGGCCGAGACCACGGCCACCCGCTTGCCGAGCAGCACCCGCAGCCCCAGGTCCGTCCCCTCCGAGCGCTCCGCCTGTTCGAGCGTGCCGCCCCGCACGTCGATCTCGATCGAGCTGCCGCGCACGGCGAGCGCGTCGGCGGAATCGGCTCCCGCGGCCTTGGCGGCGGCGAGCAGCGCCTCTGTCAGGGTGTCGAGTGGTCGGGCCATGTGTCCTCCGGGTGGGTCGCCTTCGGAGGTAGGCCGCCGGGGGCCGGGGTGCAAGGGAAAGGGGCGCAATGGCCCGCGCGGGCGCGGCCGGGAGGCGCTTACTGCGCCTCTTCCACCACGCCGACGATGGGGCCCAGCGTCCGGCCGAGATCGCGCCGCCCGGCCTCGGGCGCGTAGAGCCGCGAGACATTGCCGTCGAGGAACAGCGCCTGGTCGATCTCCAGCGTGTCGCGGAAGAAGCTGGCGAAATCGTGGAAGGTCACCGCGTTCTCGGAAATCACGAAGACCGCGCGGGTGCCGTCGTCCGAGGTGCCCACGCCGTTGCGGACGTAGCGCGAGTCGCTGTCGGCGAAGAAACGCGGGTGCAGCGCGCCGTCGATCACCAGCATCGGCCCGGACTGGGTTGCGTAATCGCACTCGGGCTTGCGGCGCAGGAAGGCGCGGGTCTCGATCACGTCCGCGCGGTCATCGCGGATGCACAGCAGCCCGTTCGGCAACAGGCCGAAGTTGCCCGGCCCCGCGTTCGAGACCACCTGCATCGCTTCCTCGCCGTCCTCGACGTAGTAGCCCACGGGGTCCCGGTCCTCGTGGTACATGCCCGCGTTCATCGCGAAGGCGAGCCGCTTGCCGTCCTCCGACAGCGCCGCATCGAGCGTGCCGAACTGGCCCCAGGGCACGCCCTCGGGATCGTAGAGGAAGGTCCGCAGGGTCTCCTGCGCGGCATCCACGGTGCAGACGGTGTAGCGGTTGCCCGCGTCCTCGGCGCCTTCGCAGGTGACCGCCCCGGCGGGGGCGGCGACCATCAGACCGAGAAGGGCGGCGGCGATCCGGCCGCGCACGGCGCCTATTCCTCCACGTCGCGGCGCACCGCGTCCTGCGAGAAGATGCGGCGGGTCTCGTCGAGCCGGTCGAAGGTCTCGTCGAGCTTGAAGCGCAGCTCGGGGGCGTATTTCAGCGTCATGTTCTTCGACACCGCCCGGCGCAGCTCGGACTTGTTGCGCTTGAGCAGCTCGAACATCTCGTCCTCGTGGCCGCCGCCGAGCGGCACCACGTAGGCGGTCGCGACCTTGAGATCGGGCGACACGGTGACCTCGCCCACGGTGATCGAGAGCCGGTTGAGCTCGGGGTCATGGATATCGCCGCGCATCAGCACGTCCGAAAGCGTCCGGCGAATGAGTTCGCCGACCCTGAGCTGCCGCTGGCTGGGCCCCGGCCCGTCGTGGAATCTGTTCTTTGCCATGCATCCCCACTTAGTGCGCGGCCGCCCCTTTGCCAAGCAGGACGCCGCGCGCTAAGGAGAGCCGGAACAAGCAAGGCGGAGAACAGGATGACCGAGAAGCCGGGTGTCGTGGTAACGGGCGTGTCGGGCCGCATGGGCCAGATGCTCGCAAGCGAGGTGCAGAAGAGCGAACGGCTGGCGCTGGTGGGCGCGCTCGAGCGCGAGGGCCACCCCTGGGTGGGCCGCGATCTCGGCGTCTGCATGGGTGGCACGGAAAACGGTGTCATCGTCACCGACGACGCGCTCGACGCCTTCGCGAAGGCGCAGGCGGTGATCGACTTCACCGCGCCGGCGGCGACGGTGGCCTTCGCCGAACTCGCCGCCCAGGCCCGCGCGGTGCATGTCATCGGCACCACCGGCCTCTCCGAGGACGACCTGAAGAAGCTCCACGTCGCCGCGCGCCACGCGGTGATCGTGCGCGCCGGCAACATGTCGCTGGGCGTGAACCTGCTCACCAGGGTCACCCGGCAGGTCGCGGCCGCGCTCGACGCCGACTGGGACATCGAGATCGTCGAGAGCCACCACAACCAGAAGGTCGACGCGCCCTCGGGCACCGCGCTCATGCTGGGCGAGGCAGCGGCCGAAGGCCGCGGCGTCGATCTCTCCGAGGTCTCCGACCGGGGCCGTGACGGGATCACCGGCAAGCGCGAGCGTGGCCATATCGGCTTCCACGCGCTCCGCGGCGGCGACGTGGTGGGCGAGCACGAGGTGATCTTTGCCACCGCCGGCGAGCGCATCAGCCTCAAGCACATCGCGTCCGACCGTGCGCTCTTCGCCCGTGGCGCGCTCAAGGCCGCGCTCTGGGGACAGGACAAGGGCCCCGGCGAATACGACATGCTCGACGTGCTGGGCCTCGACGACTGACACGGCCCACCGGCACCACATCCGAAGGGTCCGGGGCGGGTGCCCCGCCCTTCTTCTCTTTCCAAATACCTCGGGGTGAATTGGCCGCAGGCCAAGAGGGGCAGAGCCCCTGCCACGGCGCGGGCCGCGAGGCCCGCGCAACCCCTCAGAAATCGATGGCGATGCCCTTCTTCTCCCAGTCGCCGTAGCGCGCCGGGTCAAGCCCGTCGCGGCCGCCGTATTCCTTGGGCGCGGGCGCCTCGGCGGCGGCGGCCCTGCGGCGTTCCTCGGCCTCGGCCAGCGCGCGCTGTGCTGCGGGCGGCAGCTCCTTCGCCGGTGCGGTCGCGGCCGGCGCGGTGGCTGGGGTGGCAGTGTCGGATGTCTCGGGTGTCTCGTCGGTCATGGCGGCTTTCCTCGTCTTCACCCTGCTGATATAGGGCCCGCCAGCCCAGCCAGACAACCCGGGAGACACCCATGGCCGCCATTCCCACCGCCCGCGCGCAGGCCGTCGCGCTGCTCGGACAGGTGCTCGGGCAGGGCCGCCTGCTCTCCGAGGCGATGTCGGGCCCGGCGTGGGACGCGCTCGCGCCCGCCGACCGGGCCGCCGCGCAGCGCATGACCGCCGAGGTGCTGCGCAACCTCGAGCGCTGCGACCGGGTGCTGAAGCCGCATCTGCGCAAGGGTCCGCCGCTCTTCGTCCGCAACGTGCTGCGGCTCGGCACCTGGGAGCTCTGCACCGGCGGCGCCGCGCATGGCGTGGTGAACGAGGCGGTGCAGACGGTCTCGGCCGACCGCAAGACCCAGAGCATGAAAGGGCTTGTGAACGCGGTGCTGCGCAAGGTCGCCGACGACGGTCCCGCCCAATGGGCCAAGCTGCGGGTGCCGCGCCTGCCGCGCTGGCTGCGCGATCCGCTGGTCTCGGCCTGGGGGCCGCAGGCTGTCTCGGGGATGGAGGCCGCGCATCTCGCCGGCGCGCCGCTCGACCTCACCGCCCGCGGCGACGCGGCGGGGCTGGCCGAAGCGCTCGGGGGCGAGTTTCTGCCCACCGGCTCGGTGCGGCTTCGCGAGGCGGGGCAGGTCACGGCGCTGCCAGGTTACGCCGACGGCGACTGGTGGGTGCAGGACGCCGCCGCCGCGCTGCCCGCGCGGCTCCTGGGCAATGTGTCGGGGCAGAGGGTGCTCGACATGTGCGCCGCGCCCGGTGGCAAGACCCTTCAGCTCGCCGCCGCCGGCGCGCAGGTCACCGCGCTCGACCTCTCCGAGGCCCGCATGGGGCGGCTGCGCGACAACCTCGCCCGCACCGGGCTGGCGGCCGAGGTGGTGGTGGGCGACGCGCTCGAGCACGAGGGCCGCTACGACGCGATCCTGCTCGACGCGCCCTGTTCCGCGACCGGCACCATCCGCCGTCACCCCGATCTGCCGCATGCGAAGCAGGGCGACGGCATCTCGGAGCTGATCGGCCTGCAGGCGGCGATGATCGACCACGCGCTGGGGCTGCTGGCGCCCGGCGGGCGGCTGGTGTTCTGCACCTGCTCGCTGATCCCCGACGAGGGCGAATGCCAGATCGAGGAGGCGCTGTCCCGTCATCCCGGCCTGGCCGTGATGCGCCCGGAGGTCGCCGGGATCGAGGACGACTGGCGCTCGCCGGAAGGCGGGTTGCGGCTTCGTCCCGATTTCTGGGCCGCGCGGGGCGGCATGGACGGCTTCTACATGGCAATCCTGCATCAGCCCGAATAAGCCGCATCGCGGCACGGTGACTTGACGTGACCGCTTGGTTAGGATTCCGGCCGAACGCAGCCGCAATTTCCGCGGACGAGGGGCACGGGAGCGCATGTCGACACAAGGAAGCTGGTCCGCCGCGGCGACGCGGTTCCTGAACCGCTTTCACGCGCGCATGGCGGCGCGCGCCCGACCTGCCACCGCCTTTGTCTCGCAGCCCGAGCCGCGCAGCACCGGCAGCTATTCGCGGGGGCGCCAGCTCTGCGCCGGCAACCTGATGTTCGCGGGGCACCTCGTCGAGGCCCCGGGCGCGATGATCTGGGATATCGATCCGCCGGACGCCGCCTGGGAAGAGGAAATCCACGGGTTTCGCTGGCTCGACGACCTTGCGGCGGTGGGCGACGCGCGTGCGCGGCTGGTGGCGCAGGACTGGCTCTGGGGCTGGATCGAGCGTTACGGCAACGGGCGCGGCGACGGCTGGACCCCCGAGGCCGTGGGGCGGCGGCTCATCCGCGCGATCCACCACGCGCTCTTCGTGCTGCGCGGCATCGACCCGGACCGGTCCGCGCGCTTCTACCGTTCGCTCGCGGCGCAGACGATCTTCCTCAGCCGCCGCTGGCACAGCGCCGCCCCCGGGCTGCCGCGTTTCGAGGCGCTGACCGGGCTGCTCTACGCCGGCCTCTCGTTCGAGGGGATGGACGCACACGTCGAGCCCGCACGCGAAGCGCTGGGCGCCGAATGCGCGCGGCAGGTCGACGCGCAGGGCGGCATCCCGACCCGCAACCCCGAGGAGCTGCTCGAGGTCTTCACCTTGCTGACATGGGCGCAATCGGCGCTCGAGGATGCCGACCGCACGCCCGACGAGGAGCATCTCGCCGCGATTGCCCGCATCGCGCCGACCCTGCGCCGGCTGCGCCACGCGGACGGCGGGCTCGCGCGTTTCCAGGGCGGGGGCAGGGGCCTTGAGGGGCGGCTCGAAACGGCGCTTGCCGCCTCGGGCGTGCGGGCGCGCCATGCCGAGGGGCTGGCGATGGGCTACGCGCGGCTCTCGGGCGGGCGCACGAGCCTGATCGTCGACGCGGCGCCGCCTCCGGGGGGCGCGGCCTCGGCCGACGCGCATGCCTCGACGCTTGCCTTCGAACTGACCTCGGGCCGGCGCCCGCTGGTGGTGAGCTGCGGCTCGGGCGCGGCCTTCGGCGAGGACTGGCGTCGCGCCGGGCGGGCGACGCCGTCGCATTCCACGCTCTGCCTCGACGGCTATTCCAGCGCGCGACTGTCCGCGCCGCGCCGGGTGGGTGGCGCCGAGCGCGAATTGCTCGAGGATGCCCCCGAAAGCGTTCCGGTCGAGATCACCCATGTCGGGACCGGCCTGCGGTTCGAAGGCGCGCATGACGGCTACCGCAGGACCCACGGGCTTACCCATGCAAGGGTGCTCGAACTGGGTTTCGACGGGCGCTCCCTGAGCGGGGAAGACCTGTTGATGACCCTCGACGACGCCGACCGCAAGCGCTTCGACCGGCGCATGGACGAGGCCCGGCTTGCCGGCCTGCCATGGCAGCTGCGCTTCCACCTGCACCCCGAGGTCGACGCCGAGCTCGACATGGGCGGCCACGCGGTGTCGATGGCGCTGCGCTCGGGCGAGGTCTGGGTGTTTCGCACCGATCAGGCCACCGAGCTGACGCTCGAGCCCTCGGTCTACCTCGAAAAGGGCCGTTTGCGGCCCCGTGCCGCGAAACAGGTCGTTTTATCCGGTCGCGCGATGGAGTATGCGACGCGCATCCGCTGGTCGCTGGCCAAGGCGCAGGACACCGCAATCGCGGTGCGCGATCTGGTCACCGAGGACGCGGAGCCGACGCATTGACCTGACCTGGGAACCCGAACCGTATGCCTGACCTGCACAAAGTCTCCCGCGCGCTGATTTCCGTATCCGACAAGACCGGCCTGATCGACCTCGGCCGGGCGCTTGCCGACCGGGGAATCGAGATCCTCTCCACCGGCGGCTCGGCCCGCGCGCTCCGCGACGAGGGCATCGCGGTCAAGGACGTGGCCGAGGTCACCGAGTTCCCCGAGATGATGGACGGCCGGGTCAAGACGCTGCACCCGCGCATCCACGGCGGCCTGCTGGCGCTGCGCGACAACGACGCGCATGTCGAGGCGATGACCGGCCACGGCATCCCCGAGATCGACCTGCTGGTGGTGAACCTCTACCCGTTCGAAGAAACCGTCGCCAAGGGCGCCGACTACGCGACCTGCATCGAGAACATCGACATCGGTGGCCCGGCGATGATCCGCGCCGCGGCCAAGAACCACGGTTTCGTCAACGTGGTGACCGACGTCGCCGACTACGAGCCGCTGCTCGCCGAGCTCGATGCCAACGACGGCGCGACCTCCTACGCGTTCCGTCAGCAGCTCGCGCTGACCGCCTATGCCCGCACCGGCGCCTATGACGCGGCGGTCTCGACCTGGATGGCCGGCGCGCTCGGCGATGCGGCCCCGCGCCGCCGCGCCTTTGCCGGCGAGCTGGCGCAGACGCTGCGCTACGGCGAGAACCCGCATCAGGCGGCGGCCTTCTACCGCGACGGCAGCGACCGTCCGGGCGTGGCGACCGCCACGCAGCACCAGGGCAAGGAGCTGTCCTACAACAACATCAACGACACCGACGCGGCCTTCGAGCTGGTGTCGGAGTTCCTGCCCGGCGACGGCCCGGCCTGTGCGATCATCAAGCACGCCAACCCCTGCGGCGTGGCGAAGGGCGAGACGCTGCTCGAGGCCTACCGCAAGGCCTTTGACTGCGACCGCACCTCGGCCTTCGGCGGCATCGTGGCGCTGAACGGCAAGCTCGACGTCGAGACCGCCGAGGCGATCTCGGAGATCTTCACCGAGGTCGTCATCGCACCGGGCGCCGACGACGCTGCGCGCGAGATCTTCGCGAAGAAGAAGAACCTGCGCCTGCTGACCACCGGCGGCATGGCCAACCCGGCAGAGCCGGGGCTGACCTTCCGGCAGGTCTCGGGCGGCTTCCTCGTGCAGGACAAGGACACCGGCATGGTCGGCCTCGACGAGCTGAAGGTGGTGACCAAGCGCGCCCCGACCGAGGCCGAGATGCAGGACCTGCTGTTCGCTTGGAAGGTGGCCAAGCATGTCAAGTCGAACGCCATCGTCTACGTCAAGGACGGCGCGACCGTGGGCGTCGGCGCTGGCCAGATGAGCCGCGTGGACTCGGCCCTGATCGCCGCCAAGAAGTCCGAGCGCATGGCCGAGGCGCTTGGCCTCTCCGAGCCGCTCACCAAGGGCTCGGCCGTGGCGTCGGACGCGTTCTTCCCGTTCCCCGACGGCCTGCTCGAAGCGGCCGCCGCAGGCGCGACCACGGTGATCCAGCCGGGCGGCTCGATGCGCGACGCCGAGGTGATCGCCGCCGCCGACGAGGCGGGCCTCGCGATGGTCTTCACGGGCATGCGCCACTTCCGCCACTGACGCAGGGGCGGTTCGAAACCGATACGGAGGGCCGGGGCAATGCCTCGGCCCTTTTCGCGTTCACGGACAGCGGCACGTTGGCGCAGGGCAGGCGCCGGCGTAGACTGTGAGGATGACCGGGTTCTGTCGCATCCTTGCCGCGATGCTGGTCGCGGGCCTGTCCGCCTTGCCGGCGGCAGCCGAGGCTCCCTCGGTCTGCACGGCGCTGACCCTTCCCGTGGCGCGCGTGGAAAGCGCGCCCGCCCCCTATGCGGATTTCTGCGCCCGGGAGCCCGGTGCCTGCGACCTCGACGGCGCTCCGGTTTTGCCGTGGTCTGGGTCGTTGGCCGCGCGGCTGGTCTCGGTCAACCGGAGCGTCAACAGCGAGATCCGCTTCGTGCCGGACCAGGAGCGCGGCGGCGCCGAAGAGGTCTGGAGCTTTCCGGACGATGGTGAGGGTGACTGCGAGGACTTCGTGCTCGAGAAGCGCCGTCGGCTCATGGAGGGCGGCCTGCCGGGCGCGGCACTGACCTGCACCATCGCCTTTCACGAGGAGCAGCTCTTTGCCCACGCGCTGCTTCTGGTCGAGACCACCGCCGGCACGCTGGCGCTCGACAACCTCGACGACGCGGTGCTGTGCTGGCAGGCGGTGCCGTATTTCTTCACGCGCCGCGAGCAGCCCGACGGCAGCTGGCTGCGGTTCGAGCAGCCGTGGGAGTGACCCGTCCGGCGCCATAAGCTTGGAAAAGAAAGACGCCGGAGCAATGCGCCGGCGCCTTCTGGAGATTCCGATGGATGCTGCCCGTCAGCCCGGCGTTTCGTCCAGCCCCTCGGGTTGTCCGACCACCACGAAGCGCAGCGCGTCGGGCTTCATCAGCCGTGCCGCGACGCGGTTGATGTCGTCGAGCGTGACGGCCTCGACCTTGTCGTTGCGGGTGTTCACGTAGTCCGGCGTCAGCCCGTCGAGCTGCATTCCCACGAGGATCCGCGCGATCGGGCCGTTGCCGTCGAACCGCAGCGGGTAGGCGCCGGTAAGATAGGTCTTGGCCTGATCGAGCTCTTCCTGCGTTACGCCGTCCTCGGCCATCTTGGCCCATTCGTCGCGAATGACCGAGACGGCCTCGGCGATGCGGTCGTTGGCAGATGCGACCCGGCCGAGGTAGAGCTCGGCGTGGTCCATCGGCGCGAGGTAGGAATAGACGCCGTAGGTCAGCCCGCGCTTCTCGCGCACCTCCTTCATAAGCCGCGCCTCGAAGCCGCCTCCGCCGAGGATGGTGTTCATCACGTAAGCGGGGAAGAAGTCGGGATCGTCGCGCTTGATGCCCGCGTGCCCGAAGACCGCCACCGATTGCGGCGTGTCGAAGGGCACGACGGTGGTTCCCGCCTCGGTGCTGACCTCGACATCCTCGGGCAGGGGGGCGCCGGTCTCGGGCAGGTCGCCGAGAAGCTCGTCGATCAGCGAAGACAGTTCCTCGGGCGAGATGTCCCCGGCGGCGGCGATGTAGACCCGGTCGCGGGCAAGCGCCGCGTCATGGGCCGCCACGAGATCGTCGCGGGTGAGCGCGGTGACACTGTCCACCGTGCCATGCGTGTGGTTGGCATAAGGGTGGTCGCCAAAGACCAGCTCGTCGAAGCGGGCGTCGGCGATGGCGTCGGGATCCTTGGCATCGCTGCGGACCGAGGTGAGCACCTGCTGGCGCACGCGCTCGATCGCGGTCTCGCTGAAGCTGGGCTCGATGAGGCTCTCGCGCAGCAGGTCGACCGCCGCGTCGCGGTTCTCGGTCAGGAAGCGCGCCGAGACCGACACGGTGTCGGGGCTGGAATCGTAGCTGAACTCGGCGGCGAGCGCGTCGCGCGCCTCGGCGAAGCCGCGCGCGTCGTAGTCGCCCGCGCCTTCCTCGAGCAGCCCGACCATCAGGTTGGTCGCGCCTTCCTTGCCCTCAGGGTCCAGCGAGGTGCCGCCGCGGAACCGGATCTCGAGCGAGGTGAAGGGGATCGACGGCTCCTGGACAAGCCAGGCGGTGAAGCCGCCCGGTGTCTCGACGGTCTCGATGTCGGTGGCTGCCAGCACGGGCGTTGCGGCGCAGAGACCGAAGGCGAGGGCGAGAAGCGGCTTCATTGGGTGACCTCCTTCATCGGCGTGGCGGTTTCCTCGGCCATCAGGTAGCCGGTGACAGATTGCTTGCGGTCGAAGACCTTCTTCGCGGCCTCGACGATCTCTTCGGGCGTGATCGACTGCAGCACCTCGGGCCATGCCTGCACGTCCTCGACCGTCAGCCCCGAGGTGAGGGCGCTGCCGTAGCGGCGCGACAGCGACTGCACGTTGTCGCGGGCATAGATGCGGTCCGCGCGCAGCTGGAACTTGATCCGTTCGAGCTGCTCGGGGTCGACGCCGGTCTCGATGAAGTCGGCGAGTGTCTCGTCGAGCGCGGCCTCGGCCTCTTCGAGGCTCACGCCGGTCGAGGGGACCACGACGAGCCCGAAGCTCGAATCGTCGTAGGAGGTGCCGTCGTAGAAGGCGCCGGTGTAGACCGCGACCTTGCGGTCGAACTGCAGCTCGCGCGTCAGCACCGAGGTCTGCCCGCCGCCGAGCACCTGGTCGAGCAGGGTGAGCGCCGCGGCCTCGCGCTGATCGCCGGGATCGCGTTCGGGGGCGAGGTAGCGGCGCATGACGTAGGGCTGCGCCACGCGCGGGTCCCGGAAGATCAGCCGCCGCTCGGCGGTCTGCTCCGGTTCCTGCGGACGGGCACGGGGGGCGCCGACCTCGGGGTTGGCCTCGAGCGGGCCGTAGTGCTCCTCGGCCAGCGCCTTCACCTCATCGGGGGTCACGTCGCCGGCCACGATGAGGATTGCGTTGTTGGGGGCATAGAAGCGGTGGTAGAAATCATAGGCCGCGTCGAGGTCGAGCGTCTCCATCTCGTCGCGCCAGCCGATGATCGGAATGCCGTAGCGGTGGTTGAGGTAGAGCGTCGCGCCCAGCTGCTCGCGCATGAGCGCCGAGGGGTCGTTCTCCACCCGCATGTTGCGCTCTTCGATGATGACGTCGCGCTCGGTGAGGATGTCCTCCTCGTCGAGCCGGAGGTTGACCATGCGGTCGGCCTCCATCTCCATCATCAGCCCGAGACGATCCGCCGCGACACGCTGGTAATAGGCCGTCTGGTCGTAGGAGGTGAAGGCGTTGTCGGTGCCGCCGTTCTGCGCCACGATCTTGGAGAATTCGCCCGGATCGAGCGTGTCGGTGCCCTTGAACAGCAGATGTTCGAGGAAATGCGCGACCCCGGAAGAGCCGGGCGTCTCGTCGGCGGATCCGGC
Source organism: Salipiger sp. D13 (assembly GCF_003703915.1). Taxonomy (NCBI): domain Bacteria; kingdom Pseudomonadati; phylum Pseudomonadota; class Alphaproteobacteria; order Rhodobacterales; family Roseobacteraceae; genus Salipiger; species Salipiger sp. D13. Next base: position 6,080 of record NZ_ML112592.1, on the reverse strand, counting down.
GCGATACCAGACCATGTGCGACACCACCGGCGCGCGGTGGTCCTCGATCACCACGACCTCGAGCCCGTTGTCGAGCGTGAAGGTGGTGACCTGATCCTCGGTCTCCTGGTCCTGCGCCAGCACCGGCAGCGCGGTGAGGCACAGAGCGGCAAGTGCCGCGGCGAGTTTCTTCATCGGCGAACCCCGGTCAGTTTGCGGTATCTTCCCCAAACCTACGCGACGCCAGCGCCCACGCAAGCGGCGTTGGCGGTATCGTGATGCGGACGGGAGGGCGCGCGGGAGTGCGGCGAACCTCGAGGCAAGGGCAGAAACACGGCCCACGGCGGGGCAGGTGGGTTGCAAACCCACTCTGCGACGCTGCCTAGTCTTCCCAGCCTTCCGGCGGGGCAGAGGGCGTGCGGACACCGGCGCGGCGGAAGGCATCGAGCACGCCGTAGGCGTCGAGCCATTGCGCGCGGTAGGCCTTGTCGTATTCGTCCTCGGGGACGAGCTTCCAGTTGAAGATCGACTTGCGCTTGCGGAACGCGAGATCCTCGGAGGCGAGCTGACCGCGGATGTCGCCCTGCCGCCCGTAGCGCGAGGCCCGGTTGATCAGCGCCGCGTCGCCACGCGGGGCGGCGGTCTCGTCGAGGCGCGCGGGGTTGCCGCCCAGCACTGCCACGGCGTCGGCCTTGGGGGTCTGGTCGGTACGGTTCGCGGCACCGGGCGCAGGCGTGGGCAGGGCGTTGTAGCTCGGCGGCTGCTCGAGCGGCTTGTTCGGCACGATGGCGAATTCCTCGGGCTGGCCGCTGTTCGAGCGCAGCTCGTGCAGACGGATGTCGCGTTCGTCGCCGGAACACGCGGCGAGCCCGATCAGCCCCGTCATCAGCACCATGTGCGACAGCTTCATTGCCACCCTCCGGTTCTTGCCCTGTCCTGCTTTAACGTATGATCCGCGTGGCGTCACGTGCCGTTTTTCCCCGGTTTTTTGCCCGGCAGCAGCACCAGCCCGAGCGCCCCCGCGAAGATCGCGATGTCGGCCACGTTGAAGGCAAAGGGGTTCTCGATGCCGCAGCAGGACATGTTGAGAAAGTCCGCCACCGCGCCGTAAAGCAGGCGGTCGACGACGTTGCCGATGGCGCCGCCGACAAGCAGCCCGCCCGCGACGAGCCCGGGCCAGCCCGGCGGATCGCGGCGCAGCCAGACCAGCACGAAAAGCACGATCCCGAGCGCCACCGAGATCAGCACCCACTTGGTCGTCTCGCCGCCGTTCAGCAGGCCGAAGTTGATGCCGTAGTTCCACGCCATGCGGAAGTTCAGGAACGGCGGCAGCACGTCGATGGCGAGCCGCGTGTCGAGCCCCATCAGATGCACCACGACCCATTTCGAAAGCTGGTCGATCACGAAGGTGATCAGCGCCACGATGGCCACTGTCCGCATTGGGGTCTCCCGTTTCCTGCCTGCCCCGATCTAGCCTCTGCGCGGACGGATGGAAAGACGGCGCGGGCAGGAGGGGAAGGGTGGCGTTTTGCCGCCGGTGCTGCGGCGCTTTCCAGTGGAAACAAAAAGACGCGGCAGGGGCTGCCGCGTCTCGATCCGGTTGGCGCTTCGGGCCAGTTACCCCGGCGCCGCCTTCAGTTCAGCAGGCCGGCGTGGCGCAGGCCGTTGTCGATGAGCGCGCGGACCGGCTCGCTGACGGGCAGCAGAGGCAGGCGCATCTCTTCCTCGCAGAGGCCGATGCGGGACATCGCGTATTTCGCACCGCAAAGCCCCGGTTCGGCGAAGATCGACTGGTGCAGCGGCATCAGGCGGTCCTGGATCTCGAGCGCGGTGCCGTAGTCGCCGGCCAGCGTCGCCTCCTGCAGCTCCGAGCAGAGCTTCGGTGCGACGTTCGCGGTGACCGAAATGCAGCCGATGCCGCCCTGCGCGTTGAACCCGTGCGCGGTGGCGTCCTCGCCCGAGATCTGCAGGAAGTCCTTGCCGCAGGTGATCCGCTGCGCGCTGACACGGGCGAGGTCGCCGGTCGCGTCCTTCACGCCGATGATGCGCGGCAGCTTCGCCAGCTCGCCCATGGTCACCGGCAGCATGTCGACCGCCGAGCGGCCGGGGATGTTGTAGATCACGATCGGGATCTCGGCACAGTCGTGCAGCGCCTTGAAGTGCGCATACATGCCCGCCTGCGTCGGCTTGTTGTAATAGGGCGTCACCACCAGCGCGGCATCCGCACCGATCACCTTGGCGAACTGCACGAAGCGGATCGCCTCGTCGGTGCTGTTCGAGCCGGCGCCGGCGATCACCGGGATTCGTCCGTCGACCGCCTTGACCACGCATTCGATCACGGCCTCGTGTTCGGTGTGGCTGAGCGTCGGGCTCTCGCCGGTGGTGCCGACGGGCACGAGCCCGTGGCTGCCCTGCTCGATGTGCCAGTCGACGAGGCGTTTGAGCGTGTCGAAATCCACTGCGCCGTCCTTGAACGGCGTGACCAGGGCAGGCATTGAACCTTTCAACATGACACGCTCCTTTTCATTGTCCTAACGTATGCAAAGATCCGCGCCTGCCATGATTGTGAGTTGAAGCATGGAGGCGGCGCGATATCCTCTGGAGCGCGTCTATTCCTTCTCACATCGGAAATTGCAAGCTCATGTCGCGCCTCTGGGCCATCCTCCTCTTCATCATCACGAGCTTACCGGCGGCTGCCCAGCAGGAGCGGCCGCTGGCGCAAGCCATGCAGGACATGCGCGAGGGCAACTGGGCCGCCGCGCTGATCGATTCGCGTGCCGACGGGCAGGCGGCTCTCGACGTGATCCTGTGGCATTACCTTCGCGCCAGCCGGGGCGACCCGGGGCAGATCATGGATTTCATCGCCCGCAACCCGAACTGGCCGGGCATGCCTTACCTGCGGGAAAAGAGCGAGATCGCCATTTCCGAGTCCGGCGACAGCCGGATCGTTAAGGCCTTCTTCGCCGGCTACCGGCCGCAGACCGGCGCCGGCGCCCTGGCGCTGGCGCGGGCCTACCAGGCCGAGGGCGAGGCCGGCGCCGCCGAGGCCGAGGTGGTGCTGGCATGGCGCACGCTGCCGCTTTCCGCCGACGAGCGGCGGGCCTTCCTCGCGGATTGGGGCGACCTGCTGCGCGACCATCACGAGGCGCGGCTCGACATGGCGCTGTGGCAGGGCTGGGAATCGAATGCCCGTGCGATCATGCCGCTGGTCAGCGACGAGTGGCAGAAGCTCGCCGAGGCCCGCATCGGCCTGCGAGACATGGTGCCCGGGGTCGACGGGCTGATCGCGGCGGTGCCTGAGGACATGCGCAACGACCCCGGCCTTGCCTACGAGCGCTACCTCTGGCGCACCCGCAAGGGGCGGGATTCCGACGCGATTTCGCTGCTGCTCGAGCATTCGAAGAGCGCCGAGACGCTCGGCGAGCCATGGGCCTGGGCAGGGCGCCGCGACGATCTCGCCCACGAGCTGATGCTCGAGGGGAATTACCGGCAGGCCTACGAGGTCGCCTCGACGCATCACCTGACCGAGGGGACGAGCTACGCCGCCCTCGAATGGCTGTCGGGCTTCATCGCCTTGCGTTTCCTCGACGACCCCGAGACGGCGCTGGGGCATTTCCGCGGTCATGGCGAGGCGGTGGACACGCCGATCTCGCTCGGACGGGCCGGCTACTGGCGCGGCCGGGCACTCGAAGATCTGGGCGATGCAGCCGGGGCCGAGACCGCCTACATGCAGGGCGCGCGCTACCAGACGTCGTTCTACGGTCTGCTCGCGGCGGAACGGGCCGGCGTCGCGCCGGATCCGGCGCTTGCCGGCGACGAGGAATTTCCCAACTGGCGCGAGGCCCCCTTCGTCGATTCGAGCGTCTACAAGGCGGCGGTGCTGCTGCTCGCCGCCGGAGAGTTGAACCTCGGCGAGCGCTTCCTCACGCATCTGGCCGAAGGGCTCGATCGCCAGCAGATCGGCCAGCTTGGCGACATGCTCGAGGAAATGGGGCGCCCGCACGTGCAGGTCATGGTCGGCAAGCGCGCCGCGCGCTACGGCATCGAACTGCCGGGGCCTTATTACGCGCTGCATCCCGACCTCGTGAAGACCGACTTCCCGGTGCCCATGGAACTGGTTCTGGCCATCGCCCGGCGGGAATCGGAATTCGACCCGACGGTGGTCTCGGGCGCTGGCGCGCGCGGCCTGATGCAGCTCATGCCGGGCACCGCCAGCGATGTCTCGGGGTGGCTCGGGATCGACTACTCCCCCGCCTCGCTCACGGCGGACCCGGCCTACAACGCCCGGCTCGGGGCGGCTTACCTTGCGCGGCTGGCGCAGAGATTCGACGGCAACGCGGTGATGATGGCGGCGGGCTACAACGCCGGCCCCGGTCGTCCGCTGCGCTGGATGGACCAGTTCGGCGACCCCCGGAGGGGCGAGATCGACGTGATCGACTGGATCGAGATGATCCCGTTCAACGAAACCCGGAACTACGTGATGCGCGTGGCCGAGAGCCTTCCGGTCTACCGCGCGCGGCTCGGGCGCGATCCGCTGCCGGTGCCGTTCAGCGAAGAGCTGAAGGGCAGCACGCTGCGCGCCATCGACTGACGGCCCGCTGCCCGGTCGCGCTCCGGTTGGGGGCTGCCGGGCAGGATCTCAGGCGCGTCAGCAGAGCGCGCGCCGGAGGATCTCGAGCGCGCCCTCTGCGGTCTCGGCGCTCTGCACGTAGTCGAGCAGCGACTCGTCTGCGAAGTCCTCGTCGACGATGTGATGCAGCAGCGCCTTGAGCGGGCCCCAGAACCCCTCGCAGTCGAGCAGCACGATGGGCTTGTCGTGAAGCCCGAGCTGGCGCCAGGTCAGCACCTCGAAGAACTCGTCGAGCGAGCCCGCGCCGCCCGGCAGCACGACGATGGCATCGGCGTTCATCACCATCACCTTCTTACGCTCGTGCATCGTCTCGGTGATGATGAAGCGGGTCAGGTCGGTCTTGCCGACCTCGCGGTTGAGCAGGTGGGTCGGGATCACGCCGAAGGTCTCGGCGCCGCTGGCTTGCGCCGCCCGCGCCACGGTGCCCATGAGCCCGACATCCCCCGCCCCGTAGACCAGCCGCCAGTTCTCGGCAGCAAGACCCTGTCCCAGCGCCTCGGCGGCACGGGCATAGGCGGCGGAGCGTCCTGGACGCGAGCCGCAATAGACGCAGACGGATTTGGGGGGCATGTGGGGACTCGCGGAAAATTGCCGTTTTGACCGGTGATAACGGGATTGTTATACGTTCTCAACCGCGCCGCGATCTGGCGCGTTCGGGGATGGGAATTGAACATGACGTCACGGGCTCTGGGCTGGGTGCTTCTCTGCGCCGCCGTTCTGGTGGCGCTGCTGTATCTTGGCGACGCGATCGGCCCCGGTTTGAAACCGTTGTCGCTGGTGCGTCCGCAGCCGGAGGCAAACGAGGCGCCGGCGGTCACATCGCCCGAGCAGGCCCCCGAGGCGGCGCCCGCCGTGGCGTCCTCGACCGGGGAGCCCGCGCCCGTAACCACGGATGCGGACCCCGCGGGGCGGCAAGCGGCGCCGTCGGAGACCGCGAAAGCGCAAGCCGATCATGCCATGGCCTCGAACGCGGACGCGCCATCGGCCGGACTCTCTCTCTCCAGGGTCGCCCCCGACGCTCCCGTGGCGACCCGGACGCCCGATGCCCCGGAGACGCGCGACGTCCCCGAGACGGCCGACGCGGACCGCCCCGAGGCGCCGGCCGCGGCGCCCGATGCCCCGAGTTTCGACCTCGTGCGCGCCGATCCCTCCGGACAGACGCTGGTGGCGGGCAGCGCACCGCCGGGGGCGCAGGTCTCGGTGCTGCTGGACGGCGTGCCGCAGCCCGATGTCGCACCGCAGCCCGTCGACCGCTCGGGCCGCTTCGCGCTCTTCCTCGATCTGCCGCCCGCAGCCGAGCCCCGCGTGCTGCGTCTGCGCATGACCCGCGACGGGCAGGAGGTCGATTCCGTCGACGAAGTCATCCTCGCGCCCCCGCCCACGACCCCTGCCAGCGCCGGCGCCACGGCCGCCGCGGCTCGGTCCGAGCTTGCGGCGCTGAGCCGGGGGGCCGGGGCGCCGGCGTCGCCAG